>DASSZN010000101.1:0-14271 GCA_035702805.1 Thermomicrobiaceae bacterium
CACTACGTGAGCCGGCCGCCCTGCGTGCTGCGCAGCGAGTCGGGTCAGCGCCCGTCGTGCCCCGAGGGGGAGCGCTACTGCGGCGTGCCGGTCTGGCGCGACTACGACTTCGCGACCTTCCGCGAGCGCCGCGTCCTCTGAGGCTCAGCCCGGCAAGACCGCACAGGTCGCCCGCGGTACGCCATGCGCCACGTGAACTTGACGACGCCCGCCCGGCGCGCCGCTCAGCGAACGAAGCGCCAGCGGGTCGGCGTGCGCCGGAAGTCGCGCTCGAGCCAGGCCAGCACGACGCTCGGCGCCAGGGCGTAGGCCCCCGCTCGGCGCTGACCTCGCCCGCGCGACGCGGCCGTGAGGGTCACCCCGTACTTGCCCGCGTAGGCCGCGGCGAAGCGGCGCAACTCGTCGGGATCGGTGACCGCGCGGACGGTCCCCTCGAGGATCACGGCGTCGTCGCCGCTCTCCAGGTGCGCGACGACGCCGGGGTTGGCGGCCAGGTTGCGCGCCTTGCGTGAGCGGCGCACCGTGTCGACGTAGAGGGTTCCGTCGAGCCAGACGCCCCAGACCGGGACGGCGTGGGGCCGGCCGTCGGGGCGGATCGAGGCGACCCAGTAGTTGCGGGCGGCGGCCAGGGGCGCGTCGACCACGTCCCAGTCGAGCAGGCCGTCGCGGCCGGTCGCGACGTCGTAGCTCGCCGGCATCCGCGGCCGATCGGGCCCGGACGGTCGGGACAGGCGGCGATCCTGGTGCTCTGACATTCCACCCTCCAATCGTCACCGGGGCAAGCATGGCGAAGCCGGGCTCAGCTCTTGAGCCCGGCTCGGTTCGTGACGGATGACTGTGGGCGACGGCTACGCGGCCGCGATGCGCGCGGCGCCCATGCCCGGCTGGCCGCCGGGGCCGAGGTAGCGGGCATCGCCGAGTCCCAGGATCGGGAGGAAGACGAGGCTCAGCAGGATCAGCCCCACCGCGAAGCCGGACCCCTTGCCGAACGAGCGGGCCAGGTCGAGCACCGCGATGATCAGCAGCACCAGGTTGACGCCCGGGACCAGGAAGAGGAACAGCCACCACCACGGGCGTCCGACCACGCGCAGCCAGACGATGGCGTTGTAGATCGGGATGATCGCGGCCCATCCTGGCTGGCCAGCCTTCTGGAAGATCTTCCAAACCGAGGCGAACTCGATCACGATGACTGCCAGATAGATCAGCGATGCGATGATTCCACCCACCATTGACGGCCCCCTTCAACCATGGCGTACCGGCGGCCCGCCGCGCCCCACGCGGGCGACCCGCCGCCTCCGCTACCCCCCTATCCACCAACCACGGGGGTCATCCCTTGCCCCCGGCGGCACACCTCCGATCGGGCATCCGGGTGCCCACTGTCCCTCGGACCGGCCGCGGCGTGCTACGCTGTGCACGCCGTCCGGCGTCCGGCCGCGCCGGCAGCCGTGGCTGGTAACCGTATCGAGATACCGACGACGCGCACGGTGCGCGCCGGATCGCGTGTTGTCCGATGCGCGAGAGAATACGCGAATCAGTTGCGATTGTCAACACTCTCGGCGGCACCGGTGCTGAACGATGCGAACGGGACGCGAACGATGCGCCGTTCGGAAGCTGAGTCGACGTGAGGATACCCATGCTCCACCTGAGGCTCGCGCTCCTGTCCGCCCTCGTCGTGGCCCTGGCCGCCCTCGGCGGCGCCGCGCCGGCCGGCGCGGCCGGCTCCCCACCCGATCAGGTCTACTTCCCGCAAACCGGCCACGCCGTCGGCTCCGACTTCCTCGACGAGTGGCTCCAGGGGGGCCTGCCGATCTTCGGCTACCCCCTCACCGACGCGTTCCAGCAGAACGGGATGACGGTCCAGTACTTCGAGCGCGCGGTCTTCGAGTACCACCCGGCGAACCCGCCCGGCTGGACCGTCGAGCTGCGCCGGCTCGGCGCCCTCGCCACCGCCGGCCGCACCGGCGAGCAGCCGTTCCAGCCGCTCCCATCGACCACCGGCTCCGACGCCAACTGCACCTTCTATCCCCAGACGGGCCATCGCCTCTGCTTCGGCTTCCAGGACTACTGGCAGTCGCACGGCGGGCTCGCCGTCTTCGGCTACCCGCTCAGCGAGGAGTTCCCGGAGAAGAACCCCGACACGGGGCAGACCTACACCGTCCAGTACTTCGAGCGGGCCCGCTTCGAGTACCACCCGAACAACCCGCCCGGCTGGCAGGTCGAGCTCGGACGCCTCGGCGCCGCGGCCGCCGCGGCAGACGGCGTCGACACCGCGCCCTCACCCCAGCCGGCCGGCGTGCCGACCTACGACCCGGCGCTCTGGGCGGGGGCCAACGGGATCTCGGTGCAATTGCCGGTGATCTTCCACGCCCAGCAGGACCCGAACTGGTGCGACCCGGCCGACCTCGAGACCTGGCTGCAGCTCGACGGCGCCCCACTGCCGTCCGGCGACGACCACGCCATCCAGGCGAGCCTGTGGAGCTACGAGATCAGCCACAACGACGGCTTCAACCTCGCCCAGTGGTCCGCCTCGCCCTACGCCGTCGCCGCCACCTTCGACCACGTCTCCGGCCGGACGGACGTCGGCGACGCCGCCTACACCGACCCGACCCAGGCAGGCATCCGCATCTCGCAGAGCATCGCGGTGCTCCACGAGCCGGTCATCGCGCTCGTCGACAACGGCACGCACTACATCCTGGTCACCGGGGTGACCCTCGGACCGGGCGGCGCGGCCGCGCCACCGGCCTCGGTGACCATCTACGACCCCTGGACGCTCGCGCCGACGCGCGACGGCTTCCCGGCCATGGGCCAGGGGACGACCTGGAACTGGGCAACCTTCCTGACGCGCTTCAACCCCGACGCGACGACCGACCCCGGGATCTGGTCCGGCCACTGGGTGCTGGTCGCGACCGGCCTGCCGCTGGCGGGGTGAGGCGGGCTGCCCCGGCCCGGGAATCGCGCGGCGCGCCGGCACGTTGCCTCTCCCAGGTAGCAGTGACGGTCGGAGCCGCGCGCACGCGCGCGAGGATGGAGGGAACCGGTGGCGAACTTCCCGGAGCCGGTCATCGACGCGGTGGGACGGGAGCGCGAGGTCGAGCTGACGACCTACGGGCGCAAGACCGGCCGGACATCCCGGCGCATCCTCTGGGCGGTCGCCGACGACGGGCGGGTCTACGTGCGCTCGGGCGGCGGGCTCGGGCGAGACTGGCCGCGCAACCTGCTGGCGCGCGGCGAGGGGGCGCTCCACGTGACCGGCATGGTCGTCCCGGTGCACGCCCACCACGTCACCGACCCGGCACGGGCGCGCCAGGTCTCGCGTCTCTACCGGGCCAAGTACGGCGACAACGCCCAGGTCTCCGCCGACGACGAGCCGCTCACGCCGGGCGAGACCGCGACCTTCGAGCTGACGACGGACGACGGCAAGATTGCCTGACGACCCGCCCGCACCGCCCCCGGCGACGAGCCGATGGCTCCGGTGGCTCCGGTGACTCCGGTGGTGCCGATCCTGCACGGTTCCCACCAATGCCGGCGGCATGGCGCCGCGCGGGCCGGGTCGGCCCCGGGTTTCGTCGCCGTGAACCGCGAGTTTGGCCCGTGACTAAGCGGGCGGCCGGCGGCTACAGTTGCCGGAGAGCCGGTGGACGGCTCCCGGGTAGCGCGAGCGGCAGTCCAGCATGCAGGCAGAGCGACGCGACGAGTCTGGGGCGGCAGGTCACGCGGGCACGTGGGGGCGGGACCGCACCCGGGCCCTGCGGCGCACCCTGGTCGTCATCCTGCTGCTCAACCTGACCGTGGCGGTCGCCAAGCTGGGCTACGGCATCATCTCCAACAGCCTGGCGATGTCGGCGGACGGCGTGAACTCGCTGATGGACGCCGCCGCCAACCTGTTCGCCCTCTTCGCGATCGCGCTGGCCGCCCGGCCGCCGGACCCGAACCACCTCTACGGCCACCGGCGCTTCGAGACCCTAACCTCGCTGCTCATCGCCATCTTCATGATCCTGGCGCTCGCGCAGATCTTGCAGAACGCCTGGCAGCACTGGCGCACCGGCGATCACCCGACCGTCACCGTGATCAGCTTCGCGGTCATGCTCGGCACGCTGGCCGTCAACGTCGGCGTGACCATCTGGGAGCGGCGAGCCGGCCGGCGCCTGCACAGCTCGATCCTGATGGCCGACTCGCGGCACACCCAGAGCGACGTCTTCGTCACCCTGTCGGTCATCGCCGGGCTGATCGTGACCCGCCTCGGCCACCCGACCGCCGACCTGGTGATCGCGCTGGTGGTGGCGCTGGTCATCGCCTGGGGCGCCTGGGAGATCATCCACGAGGCGGCCATGACCCTGTCCGACGTTGCCGCCGCACCGACCCCGGCCATCGCCCAGGCGGCGCGCTCGGTCGCCGGGGTGCGCGGCGTGCACAACATCCGCAGCCGGGGCGGGGAGGGGATGGTCTGGGTCGACATGCACATCCAGGTCGACCCGAGCCTGCGGGTGGACCGCGCCCACGAGATCGCGAGCGCGGTCGCGGCGCGGGTGGAGCAGGAGATCGGCGAGCCGGCCGACGTCACGGTCCACGTCGAGCCGGCCGAGCCGGAGCACCTGGGCCCGGTGCGCGGCTACCATCCCGGCGAGTGAGCGCGGGCCGGCCGGAGCAGGAGGAGATGGCGTGTCGGTACCGGAGGAGCAGCCGGGGAGCGGATCGCCGGTCCCCAACCTCGCCGAGTCCTACCGCGACCGGGCGCGCCAGCTGGCGCGGCGCTTCGCCGTGCTGGAGGGCGTGGTCGGCGTGGCCCTGGTCGGCGGCCTTCCGCTCGGCCAGGCCGACCGCTACAGCGACCTCGACCTGGTCGTCTACCTGCGCCACCGGACCCTGCGCACCTGGTTGCTCGGGGCGGCGCCCATGCCGGAGGGGATGTCGCGCTCGCAGGGGATCCGGCTCGACCTCTCCTACCGGGACTATGCCGAGGACGAGGCGCGCCCGTGGTCGCCGACCGAGCGCTGGCAGGCGAGCACGGCCGAGGTCCTCTACGATCCGGAGGGGCTGGTCGCCGCACTCCTTGCCGACAAGGGGGCGTACCCGCCGGCAGAGCGTGACCGCGCGCTGGCGGAGGCGCTGGCCACGACCGAGCGGCTGCTCGACAGCGTGGTGCCGGCCTGGCTCTACCGCGGCGACGCCCTGGCGGCACACCACGCGCTGGGTACCGCGCTCGACGCCCTGCTGGCCGTCCTCTACCTGATCAACGAGCGTCCGTTCCCCGGCCAGCACTGGGGGCTGCGGCTGGCAGGCGAGCTGCCCTGGCTGCCGGAGCGCTGGGAGGAGCGGCTGGCGGCGGCGCTGGTGGTGGCCGAGCCGAGCAACGGGGAGGCGGGCCGGCGGCGGCGCGTGCTCTCCGGCCTGCTCCGTGACTGCTGGGCGCGGATCGCGCCGGGCGCGGCGGCGGTGCCGCCCTCGGAGGCGGGACAGCTCCGGATGCTGCGCGCGCTCGCCGCGGTCAGCGAGCTGCCGCTCGACGACTTTGCCGAGCGCTACGGGCTGCGCGCGCTGGTGCAGAGCCCCGCGTTCGACCTGCTGGCGGTCCAGCGCCGGGAGTCGGGCGCGCGGGTCGTCTTCCGTCAGGAGCGGCTGGCCGAGATCGTCGCGCACGAGCTGGGGCGCTACCTGGACGGCCAGCAGCGGGTGCTCCGCGAGCTGGCGGCCGGGGAGCGCTCGCGGCCGTGATACCGAACGCGAATCGGAAGCGGGGCGACGCGGGCGGCGAGCCGGGGTGAGGGTCGGAAGTCAACCGACCGGCTGCCGTCGGTCACGCCGGGGTCAGAGGTCGAGCACGCAGCGCAGGCTGACCGCGCCCGGCTCGTCCCGCACCAGCAGGCCGGCGTAGGTCGCCGCCTTGACCTCGTTGCCGACGGCGTGGCGCGACAGGTCGATCGGCTCGCCGACGAGCGTCCCCCACGCCTGCCAGTCGGCGTCGTGCCGCGCCAGACCGTCGAGCCGGAAGCTGTGGAAGAAGCACCCGGCGATATCCTGCTCGGCAATGACCGCGTTGAGCAGGGCGACGAAGAGGGCGCCCAGGTCGGCCGCCGTCACGGTGACGCGGGTGGACTCGAGCGGGCGCACGGTGGTGGTGTCGACCAGCAGGTCGAGCAGGCCCTGGACGCCGCCGGCGAGCGCCTCCTCGACGGTGCCGCCGAGGCCCTCCAGGCCGATGTCCGCCTCGTGGTCGAGGTAACGGTAGGGCATGGCAGTCTCCCGTCCGGCGCGGGCCACCCAGCCTCGACGTCCGCCGTCGGGGATCGCCTCCCGGCGTACCGCTCCAGACTACCCGACGCCCCGCCGCCGCACCAGAGTCCGGCATGCCGGCGCGCTTCCCGGCGCGCTGGGCCCTCAGGAGCGCATGCGGCGCACCAGCAGCACGGCTGTCGCGACGATCGCCAGCAGGAGCACGAGCTCGATGGCGGGGACCAGGAGGTTGCTCGACCCGGTGGTGCTCATCGCGCGCTCCTCCCGCGCGGTCGCGCCGCGCGTGTCGTGACGGTCAGCCGACGTCCGCCAGCACGCGCTCCTCCGCCGGCTCGCGGGCGCCCCCACCGCCACCGCCGACGCGCATGGTGGCCGCCGCGTCGCGGTCCGGGATGGTGAGCGCGATCAGCGAGGCGAGCAGTGCCAGCCCGGCCGCCGCCAGGAAGGCGACGTGGTAGGCGTTCAGGTTGGGCTGGGGCAGGCCGCCCGGCCCGAGCACCGTCGCGCCGACCGCCGCGAACACGCTGCTCAGCAGGGCCACCCCGGTGGCGCCGCCGATATACCGCTGGACGCTGGAGAGGGTGGCCGCGCGCCCGGTGGCCGCGCGGGAGATAGTGGCGAACGAGGCCACCTGCGACGGCAGGAAGACGTAGGCCATGCCGGCGCCGATCAGGAACATCAGCCCGCGCACGACCCAGGCGCTCGTTCCCAGGCCAATCGTGCAGAGGAGCGCCATCATCGTCGCCACCCAGACCAGCCCGCCGCACATGAGCCGCCGCGGGCCGATCCGCGGGTAGATATGCGCCACGAGCTGGGTCGAGGTGACCACGCCGATCGCCTCGGGGAAGGTGGTCAGGCCGGTGGAGAGCGGCGACGCGCCGCGCGCCTCCTGGAGGAAGAGCGGGACCAGGAAGAGGACGCCCATGAAGCCGGCCGAGCCGAACATCGAGGTCATGGTGGTGGAGCGGAAGAGCCGGTCGGTGAGCACCGAGAGCTTGACCATCGGCTCGCGCGTCCGCAGCTCGACCACGACGAAGATGGCGAGCACGACCGCGCCGACGGCGGCGCTGCCCAGGATGCCGGGCGAGGTCCAGCCGCGCGACGGCCCCTCGCTGAGGGCGTACATCACCGAGGCGAAGCCGCTGCCGGCCAGCAGGAAGCCCGGCAGATCGAAGCGTCCGGCCAGTGGCTCCCGGTGCTCGGACAGGAAGAGGAGGCCGACCAGGAAGGCGAAGCTGCCGACCGGCACGTTGACGAAGAAGGCCCAGTGCCAGGAGAGCTTCTCGACCAGCAGGCCGCCGATCACCGGCCCGGTGGCCGGCCCCAGGATCGTGACGAACATCAGGATGCGGCCGACCTGGACCCGCTCCTCCGGCGGGAAGGTGCGGTAGAGCATGGCCAGGCCCACCGGGGTGAGCATGCCACCGCCCGCGCCCTGGAGGGCCCGGAACAGGATCAGCTCGCCGAAGGCGGTCGACAGCCCGCAGAGCGCCGAAGCGCCGGTGAAGAGTGCCAGCGCGATGAGGAAGATGCGCCGGGTGCCCCAGCGGTCCCCCAGCCAGCCCGCGGCCGGGACGAAGACGGCCAGGCTCACCAGGTAGCTCACCACCACCGCGTCGATCGAGGCGGGTGGCACGTTGAACTGCCGGCTCAGCGTGGCGAGCGCGACATTCACGATCGTCGAGTCGATCGAGTTCATCAGCATGCCGCAGACGTAGACGACCGCGACGATGACCTTCTGGTTGAGGTGACGACCGGGCAAGACCTACCCCTCCAGCGCACGCCCAGCGGCGGACGACGATCCCCGAACGGCCCGAGCCGGGCCGCCCGCATGCGCCGACCAGAACTCCGACGGTCGCCACCGATTATCGCATGCCCACCGCGCCCGGGCGGCGACCCTCGCACCCCCGCTTCGGCCGGCTCGTTTTAAGGATGAGCGTGGGCGGAGCGCGACTGCCCGCGCGACACTCCCGCGGCCGAGAGTGCCGGCACGGACGTCGCCGGACCGCCCGCGCCTTTCGAGCGGGGCGGAGCGCCGGGTGCGTGCGCCCGGCGCGCGGAAAGGCGGCGGACCATGCGGTCACGACCGCGCCGGGCGGGGGCGTTCCTCGTCGGCGTGCTGCTGCTCCTGGCCGGGCTCCTCCCGGCGGCGCTGCCGGTCGCGGCGGCGCCGGACACGGCCAACCTCTACCTGATCGCCATCGGCGACAACGGCACGTCCGGACCGCTGGTCGGCTGCGGCGACAGCCTAGTCACGGTGCCCGGCATCGACATCGGCAGCCAGCCGACGACCGCGGCCAAGATCACGGCGGCGCTGACCGCGCTCTTCGCGATCCACACGGCCTACTACGGCCAGTCCGGCCTCTACGACTCCCTCTACCAGGCGAACCTGCACGTCGACAGCGTCCGGCTCGACGGGACGCGGGCGATCGTGCACCTGTCCGGGACCGTCAACCTGCGCGGCGTCTGCGACGACCCGCGGGCACTGGCCCAGATCAAGGCCGAGGTGCTGCAGTTCCCCGGCGTGACCCGGGCGGACATCGTCTACCAGGGCGATCTACTCGAGGCCTTCCTCTCCGGGCGCGGCGAGCACCCCGGCTGGCGCTACTTCCCGGAGACCGACCACCTGGTGGCCGGCGGCTTCCTGCGCTACTGGGAGACCTTCGGCGGGCTGGCGACCTTCGGCTACCCGATCACCGAGGAGTTCCACGGCTGTGACCCCCAGGGCTGGTGCGGCACCATGCAGGCGTTCGAGCGCGCCATCTTCGAGTGGCACCCCGGCACCGACCCGGCACGCTACGACGTCCAGCTGGAGTTGCTCGGCAACATCGTCGCCGCGCACGACAACCTGCTGACGACCGCCCCCTTCCAGCCGATCACCGCGCGGAGCGACGCCAACTGCACCTTCTACCCGCAGACGGGCCACCGCCTCTGCTTCGGCTTTCGCGCCTACTGGCAGTCCCACGGCGGCCTGGCGATCTTCGGCTACCCGATCAGCGAGGAGTTCACCCAGAACGGGGTGACGGTCCAGTACTTCCAGCGGCAGCGGCTGGAGTACCACCCGGAGAACCCGCCGGCCTGGCGGGTTGAGGGCGGCCTGCTCGGCGTCCGGGTGATGGCCATCACCGGCGGCCAGTGACGGTGTCGGCCCGCGACCCCATCCCGTCTCCGGGACGGAGTCGGCGGTGACGAGCGGGAGCGCGCCGGGATGGTCGGCCGCCACCCCGGCGCCTTCGGCTACCCTCAGCGGTGGTGCTCGTGATCGTGATCCCGATCGTGGTGCTGGAGGCGGCGCTCGTAGGCGGCGAGGAACTGGCCGGCCTCGTCGCCGTGGAGCGCGACCTCCACGCCGCTCTCGAAGGTGACCGTCACCTCCGGTGCCGGCCCACTCGCCGGCTGGTCGAGCACCCGCACCAGCAGGATGTCGTCGAGCGCCACGATCAGGCGCCGTCCCTGCGCCGGGTTCCGGATGTCCGCCACGTCGTGCATCATGCACCCCCTTTCGACCGCGCGCGAGCGCGCCCCACACCGCCATCGTACTCCCGGGCCCGGCGGTCCGAAACACGGGCAGGCCGGCGCGCGGGCATGCACGGCGGCTTGACAGCCCGGCCGGGGCGCACCGATCATGGCGGAGTCAGCGACGGAACGGCAGCGAACCAGCGACCGGGTGTCCGGGCGGCGATCGGCGCACCGGCACGGCGGGTCGGCCGAGGAGGGTCCCATGGAGCAGACGAGCCGGCGTCCCCTGAAGATCGGCGTCTTCCTCCCGACCGGCGAGGGGCTGATGGGCGGCGCGACGCCGCGCTGGTCCGACATCGTCGGCATGGCCCGCCTGGCCGAGGAGGTTGGCTTCGACTCGGTGTGGGTCAACGACCACCTGCTGATGCGCTTCGAGGGGCGCTTCACCGAGCCGCGCGGCACCTGGGAGTGCTGGACGCTGATGGCGGCACTGGCGGCGGCGACCGCGCGGGTGGAACTGGGCACGCTGGTCAGCACGACGACCTTCCGCAACCCGGCGCTGCTGGCCAAGATCATCGACACGATCGACGAGATCAGCGGTGGCCGCGTCATCGCCGGCCTGGGGGCGGGGGACTCGGAGCTGGAACACGCCGCGTTCGGCCTGCCCTACGACCACCGGGCCAGCCGCTTCGAGGAGGCCATCCAGATCATCAGCGGGCTGCTGCGCGAGGGGGCCAGCACCTTCCACGGTCGCTACTACCAGACCGAGCAGTGCGAGCTGCGCCCGCGGGGACCGCGCCCGGGCGGCCCGCCGATCCTGATCGGGGCCCGGCCGACCAGCCCGCGCATGCTCAGCCTGGCCGTGCGCTACGGCGACCAGTGGAACGCCTGGCTGGTCTTCGGCAACAACCATCCCCAGGAGGTCCCGCCGCTCCGCGCGGCGGTCGACGACGCCTGCCGCGCCATCGGGCGCGACCCGGCGTCGCTGGAGCGCACGATCACGGTGCAGGTCGACTTCTCCGACCGCGGCGGCCGGCCACGCCGGCCGGAGTTGCTCTGGGGCTCGCCGGAGGAACTGGCGACGGCCTTCCGCGCCTTCGCCGCCGAGGGGGTGTCGCACCTGCAGATCGTGCCGCGCCCGAGCACGGCGGCCGCCATCGAGGCGCTCGCCCCGGCGCTGGCCGCGCTCGACCGGGGGTAGCGGCGCGCGGACGCGCCCGCGTCAGCCCTGGACGCCGTCCTCCTCCGGCGGCTCTGCCGGACGCAGGGGGAGGTGTACGGTGAAGGTGGTGCCGGCGCCCAGCTCGCTGGCGACGCCGATGGTGCCGCCGTGCTGCTCGACGATGCGGCGGGTGATGAAGAGGCCGAGCCCCGTCCCGCTGGCGCTGCGGCGCGCGTGCTCGCTGCGGGCGAAGGGCTGGAACAGCGTGGCCTGGTCCTCGGCGGACATGCCGATGCCGGTGTCGCTGACCGAGAGGACCGCGTCGTCGTCCTCGCGGCCGATCGCGATGCGGACCTCGCCCCCTTCCGGGGAGTACTTCAACGCGTTCGAGCACAGGTTGGTCAGGACCTGGTCCAGCCGGTCGGGGTCCCAGAGGCCGATCAGCCGCGGCGCCCCGTCGAGGACCAGCACGTGGCGCGGCGTGCGCTCCGGGGCGTGGTTGAAGCGCGTCACCACGCGGCGCGCCAGCTTGACCAGGTCGACCGGCTCGGGGCGCAGGTCGAGCCGCCCTTGCTGGATGCGCGAGGCGTCGAGCAGGTCGCCGATGAGCAGTTCGAAGCGGTCGACCTGCCCGCGCAGCTCGTCGGTGAACTCGACCAGGCTCGCGCGGTCGAGCTCCGGCTGGTGCAGCTGGTCGTCGAGCAGGTGGACCCAGCCCTTGACCGTCGTCAGCGGGGTCTTGAGCTCGTGCGAGGCGATCGAGAGGAACTCCTCGCGCGCCAGGACCGCCTGCTGCGCCTCCTGGTAGAGCAGGGCGTTGTCGACCGCCAGAGCCGCGCGGTCCGCCAGGTCCTGGAGGAAGGCCTGGTCGTCCGCGGTGTAGCCCTGGCTGATCCGGTCGCGCCAGGCGAGCAGGGCGCCGATGGCGCGGCCGCGCACCCGCAGGGGCACGACCAGCACGCTGTGCAGGCCAAAGCGGTCGAGGTAGGGCCAGTACTCCGGCTTGGTCAGGCGGCGCAGGTCCTGCAGGCGGACCGTGGGCACCAGGACCGGCTGGCCGGTGGCGAAGACGCGGCCGCTGATCCCCTCACCGAGCAGGTGCGGCGCCGCCACGATGTCGTGCAGCACGCTCAGCGCGGTGGGGTCCGGGTGGTAGAGGGCCACCGGCTCGAGCTGCTGCTCGTCGGCGGAGAGGAGGCGGATGACGCAGCCGTCGCCGAGCACCTCGGCCACCTTGCGCGTGACGGTCTCGAGCACGGCGCGGACGTGGAGGCTGGCGGCGGCGAAGTCCTGAGCCGCCTCGGAGAGGGCCTGCGCCCGGGCCGCCTGGAGCTGGATCTGCTGGTTCGCCTGCTGCGCCTGGCGGTACAGCCCGGCGTTGTCGACCGCGAGCGCCGCCCGGCCGGCCAGATCCTCGGCCAGGGCCAGGTCCAGCGGGTTGTAGCGGCGGCCGGACTCAGCCATGACCAGGGTGATGGCCCCCGACGTCCTGTCGCGCGCCACCAGCGGCACGATCATCGCCGAGGTGATACCCATACCGCGCAGCCGCGCCAGGTGCTCCGGGCTCTCCGCGGCGTCCTCCAGCATCTGCAGCGGCACCTCGACGTAGAACTCCGACTCGCCGGTCCGCAGCACCCGCGCCACGCCCCAGCGCGCGTTCGCCGCCGGCGCGTGGCGCTCGCTGATCTCGCGCGCCAGCTGCGAGCGCTCGGGGTCGAGGTGGGTGGCGTTGCCCAGCCGGTAGATCGCCCCGTCCTCGCCCAGGACGTAGATCATGCACCAGTCGGCCAGGCGCGGGACGCACAGGCGGGCCAGGCTCGCCAGCGTGGTCTCGTAGTCCAGCGAGTCGCTCAGGAGCGCGCTCGCCGCCGCCAGGAAGGCCGCGCGCTCCTCGGCCGCCTCGGCCGCGCCCAGCGCGGCGCGCTCCGCGTCGTAGAGGTGCGCGCGGTCGATGGCCAGCGCGATCCGATCCCCCACCAGCTGGAGCAGCCGGGCATCCTCGGCCGTGAAGCGGCGCGACCGCAGCGTGCCGACGTGGAGCACGCCGAGGACCCGGCCCTCGACCAGCAGCGGCACCCCGAGCAGGGAGCGCAGGCCGCGGCTGCGCAGCACCGGGTTGTAGATGTCTGCCTCGTCCACCTCGTCGATGATGACCGACTGCCGGCGGGCCGCGACCTGCCCGGCGAACCCGCGCCCGACCGGGACGCGGATGCCGGCGCCGACCTCTCCGTCGAGCCCGACCGCCGCGCGCGGCTCCAGCGTGTTGGTCTCGGGGTCGAGCAGCAGCACGACCACGGTGTCGACGGTGAGCACGTCGCGGATGCGTCCGATCAGCTCCCGGAGCAGGTCCTCCAGCCCGAGGTGGGCCAGGGTCACGTCGGTGACCGCCTGAGTACGGCGCAGCGCGTCGGCGGCCGCCTCGGCGTCGGCGCGGGCGGCGCGCTCGCGCGCCAGCAGCTGGGCGCGCTCGGCCTCGGCGCGCTTGCGATCGGTGACGTCGCGGACGATGCCGGTGACGAGGAGCCCGTGCTCGGTGCGCAGCGGGCTCAGGCTGATCTCGGTGGGGAACTCGCTGCCGTCACGGCGCCGACCGAAGAGCTCGAGGCCCGTGCCCATCGGGCGGGTGCGGGGCGCCGCCAGGTAGCCGTTGCGGTGCGCGCGGTGGATGCCGCGGAAGCGCTCCGGCAGCAGGATCTCGAGCGGCTGCCCGATCAACTCCTCCCGCGGGTAACCGAAGAGCTGCTCGGTCCGCGAGTTGACCAGCACGATGCTGGCCCGCTCGTCGACGATCACGATCGCATCCGGCGCCGACTCGAGCAGCGCCCGGAAGGCCTGGTTCTCCAGCTGGGTCGCGCCGTTGGCTACCGACGGGGCGGATTTCGACCGGGCAGTGCCGGTCTGCGGGGCCGTGTCGCGGTCCATGTGCATGGGGCAGTCCCTGTGGGGCCGTTGGCCGGCTCCTGCGCGCCCGGCGGCGCGTCGTCCCGGATATGCCAAAAACCCCAGGCGGGCGGCGACGGACGACGGCGAACCGGGTTCCGATGCCTCAATGCTACCATACGCCGCCGTTTCGTCGATGGACCACGCCGTTCCGCGCCGATCGCCGCCTGGGTGGACCACCCCGGTCAGCGAACACCTCCTTGCATGACTAATGACGTTAGGATATGATGCATCTATCTTAGCCGCGGCGCGGGGGCGCCGCGGACCAACCGCAAGGAGGGATGCCCCGTGAAGCTCACCCGGCACGGCGACCATCTGGCCCAGCTGACGCGCTGGCCGCTCCTCTTCCCGGTCAACGTCTACCTCATGCGGGAGGCGGACGGTTTGACGCTGATCGACACCGGCGTGGGCGGCTGCGTCCCGGAGATCCTGCGCGCGGCCGGCACCCTGGGCGCGCCGATCGTGCGCATCGCGCTCAC
>DASSZN010000174.1:0-11419 GCA_035702805.1 Thermomicrobiaceae bacterium
CAGGCGGGTCAGGAAGCCGGCCACCAGCGGGATGCCCAGGAAGATGAGGACGCTGCGGGCGATCTGCCAGGTCGAGATGGTGAAGGCGGTGGTCTGCCCGCCGAGCCAGTGCGGCACGGCCGTCAGGTAGAGGTAGCCGAGGGCGGCGTACATGAATATCTGGAACACCGAGTTGAGGGCGACGAGGACGGCGGCGTACTCGTTGTCGCCGCAGGCGAGCAGGTTCCAGATGAGCACCATGGCGATGCAGCGCGCCAGCCCGACGAGGATCAGGCCGGTGCGGTAGGCGGGCTGGTCGGGCAGCAACAGCCAGGCCAGGGCGAACATCACCGCCGGGCCGATGACCCAGTTGAGCACGAGTGAGGTGCCGAGCATGCGGCCGTTGGCGGCCGCGGCCGGGATCTTTGCGAACTGCACCCGTGCCAGCACCGGGTACATCATCCAGAGGAGCCCGAGGGCGATCGGCAGCGAGACGTCGGCGACCTGGAGGCGGTTGATCGCGCCGGAGAGCCCGGGGAAGATCCGGCCCAGCGCGAGGCCGAGCGCCATCGCCAGGAAGATCCAGATGGGGAGCAGGCGGTCGAGCGTCGAGAGGCGCGCGGTCGCGCGGGGTGTCGCGGTCGAGACGGCGGCGGGGCCTGTCATCGGTCGGTGCCCTCCCGGTGCGCTGCCAATGGCGCCGGGAGCTCGACGACGATCTCGCCGTCGACGTCTGCGCCGGCCGCCAGCGTGTTGTAGATCGTGCCGAACTTCCGGATGTTGCGGTGCAGCAGGTCCACCCGCTGCGCCGGCTCGTCGGTCTGGATGCTGAGCACGTAGCGGATCCGGCTGATGCGTGGTGGAGGCTCCTCGCGCTCGGCCGTGACTGCGATCGCCGCGCGCTCGTAGCGGAAGGCGAGCATGCCGGCGAAGCGCTCGACGTTCTTGAGCACGCAGGCGGCGAAGGCCAGCGTGAGGAGGTCGGCTGGACCCGGCAGCGCGACGTTCCGGCCGGACGAGGTGTCGAACGCGATCTCGGACTCGCCGAGGGTCGCGACCGACGTGCCCCGCGCGATCGTCCGGGCCTCGACATGGTAGGTCATGACCGGTTGGCTCATCGCCTCGTGCTCCAATCGCGCCGGCCGTTCAGCCGGCGGCTCCACCGCGGCGACGGGCGCCGGCCAGACTGCCGCCAGCTGAGTGCTTCAACGCCAGTTGAACAATCGCCGCCGCTCGGTGGTCGACAGGTCATCCTCGACGACCTTCCCGTGATCAGTCGCGGCCGCGCGGGCCACACTGGGGCTGACGCGACTGGATGCGCGCCGGGTCGAGGAACACGCCGAGCGCCCCGCTCACCCGCTCGAGGCTGGCGCGGTCGACCGCGTAGTAGATCCAGCGGGCGTCGTCCGGATCCCGCGTCGCCGTCACCAGTCCGGCCCGTCGCAGCACGCCCAGGTGGTGGGAGATCAGGTTGGGGGCAAGATCGAGCGCGCCGACGAGTTCACAGTTGCACTGGACACCCTGCATGAGCAGGTCGAAGACGCGCAGGCGCGTGGGGTCGGCGAGGACCCGCAGCCAGTTGGCGACGTCGGTCAGGCTCGTGTCCTCCGCGGCAGCGGTGCGGGACGGCATCCCGCCGGATATTTCAATCATGGTTGAATCATAGCGCCCGATCGGGTGGACGTCAACCGCTCGCGCCGGAGCGGCGCGCCGCCGTCCCCGAGGGGGAGCCTCAGCCGACGGCGCGGAGCGGGTCGGCGGGCAGGACACCCCGCAGGAGCATCGCGACGTCGTCGGCGGAGGTCGGGCGTGCCACCCAGTAGCCCTGCGCCAGTTCGCAGCCGAGCTCACGCAGCTGGTCGAGGTGGTCGGGCGCCTCGACGCCCTCGGCGATGACGCGCAGCCCGAGGCCGTGGGCAAGCCGGATGATGCCCGAGACGATCACGGTGTCGCTGGCGTCGGTGCCCAGCCCGTCGACGAACGTCCGGTCGATCTTGACGAAGTCGAGCGGCAGCCGCTTGAGGTAGCCGAGCGACGAGTAGCCGGTGCCGAAGTCGTCGATCCCGAGCTGCACGCCGAGCGACTTGAGGGACTGGAGCACCGGCAGGTGCGCGTCGTCCATCATCGCGCTCTCGGTGATCTCGAGCGCGAGGCCCGACGCTTCCAGCCGTGACGCGTCGAGCGCGGCGGCCACCGCGGCGACGAGGTCGGGGTCCTGGATCTGGCGTGGCGAGAGGTTCACGCCCACGCGCCGCAGCGGCGCGTCCGGCATGGCGGCCCGCCATGCCTGCAGCTGCCGGCAGGCCTCGGCGAGCACCCAGCGGCCGATCGGCAGGATCAGCCCGGTCTCCTCGGCGATCGGGACGAAGTCGGCCGGCATGATCAAGCCGCGCTCCGGGTGGCGCCAGCGCAGCAGCGCCTCGACGCCGTGGATCCGGCCGGTGTGCAGGTCGAGCACCGGCTGGAAGGCCAGGCACAGCTCGCGGCGCTTGAGCGCCCGGCGCAGGTCCTGCTCGAGGAGCAGGCGCGTCTGGGCGCGCCCCTCCATGCGCGGGTCGTAGACCTCGACGCGGGACTTGCCCTGCCGCTTGGCCTGGTACATCGCCATGTCGGCATGGCGCAGCAGGTCGTCGCCGGAGGACGCGCGCGACGCGTTGGTAGCCAGCCCGATGCTCGCCGTGACGACCAGCTCGTGCCGCCCGATCCGGAGCGGCGCGCGGATGGCCTCGAGCACGCGCTCGGCGATCTGCCGCGCCTCCGCCGGCTCCGGCAGGTCCTCGAGCAGCACGGTGAACTCGTCGCCACCCAGCCGGGCGGCCGTATCGCCGGAGCGCAGGGAGCGCTCCAGGCGTTCGCCAACCTGCTCCAGCAGCTGGTCGCCGGCCTCGTGGCCGAGGCTGTCGTTGATGACCTTGAAGTTGTCCAGGTCGACGAAGAGGATGGCGACGCGACGGTCGTGGCGGGATCCGCGTACCAGCGCGTGCTCCAACCGGTCGAGGAAGAGCGCCCGGTTGGCGAGGCCGGTCAGACTGTCGTGGAACGCCTGATGGACGAGCGCGGCCTCCAACCCCTTGCGGGCCGAGATGTCGCGGGCCACCGTGGAGGCGCCCACGACGCGGCCGGTCTCGTCGCGGACGGGCGAGATGGTCAGCGAGACGTCGATCTGCCGGCCGTCGCGGGTGATCCGCGCCGTCTCCATCTGGATGATGTGCTCGCCGGCCGCCAGCCGGCGCAGGATGTCGGTCAGCTCGTCGGTACGATCGGGTGGGGAGAGGACGGCGACGGAGCGGCCGACGATCTCCTCGGCGAGGTAGCCGTAGACGCGCTGGGCGCCGGCATTCCACGAGGTGATGGTACCGTCGAGCGTCTGGCTGAAGATGGCATCGTCCGACGCCTCGACGATCGCGGCGAGCTGCTGGCGCAGCCGCCAGGCCTGCTCGTGCTCGGTGACGTCGAGCGCCATGCCGATCGCGCCGATGACGGCGCCGTCGGCGCCGCGTAGCGGCTCGACCACCACCTGCAGCGCGGCGCCGCGCAGGGTCACGGGCTGCTGGACGGAGCGAGCCTGCGTGACGGCGGCGTGGTGAGCGTCCAGGAGCGAGCCGTGAAGATCCGCCGGGAGCCGGCGTCCCACCAGTTCCTCCGGCCGGTGGTAGAGCACGCCGAGCCCGGCACCGGTGACGGAGGTGACCACCAGGTCCCGGTCGGTCGTCCAGAGCGCGGCCGGTACCTGCGCCAACAACATCCGGAGACGCGCCTCCCGCTCGGCGAGGGCCTCGGCTGCCCGGACGTGGTCGGTCAGATCGCGGCTGACCGCCAGCACCGACTCGACCGTGCCGTCCGCCGCCGGCTCGGGAACAAGGCGGGTCTGGTAGTGACGAATGAGCCCGTCCGGCCCCGCAAAGTCGAGGTTGACCACCGACTCCTGTCCGCTCTGGACCACCTCCCGGAGCACCGCGCTTGCGTCCTCCGCGAAGCCGTGCGGCAGGCCGGCCTCGACGAACGGGAGCCCGACGACGGTGGCGGCCGCGATCCCGGTCGCACCGGCAAAGGCCGGGTTGGCGTAGAGGATGCGACCGGCGGAGTCGACGCGCAGCACCACGTCGGGCGAGTTCTCCACCAGGGCGCGGATCTCCTGCTCCCGCCGGCGCAGCTCCTGCTGGGTTGCATTGCGCGCGCTGATGTCCTGGGCGACGTTGTAGACCCCGACGATTGCCCCGTCGACGGTGATGGGGATCGAGGTGATGGCGACGTCGAGGCACCGTCTGTCGCTCCGGCACAACCCGGACTCGAAGTGCTGTGGGGTGCCGCTCAGCGCTCGGCGGAAGTTGAGCAGCGCCCGAACCCGGTGCTGCGGCGCCACGAACTCGAGCGCGGAACGTCCGACAAGCTCCTCCATCGGCTGGCCGGTGAGCGTGACGCAAACCGGGTTCGCGCTCAGGACCCGGCCCGACGGGTCGATCGAGTAGACGGCGTCCGGGTTGTGGTCCACGAGCGACCGGTAGCGTTGCTCGTTCAAGGCGATGGCGCCCTGCTCGGCGAGGGCGATCGCGGCGATCTGGCGCGAGCGGCCGAAGACCGTCCAGAGGAGGCCGACCACCACCGCGCCGAGAACGAACGCGCCAACGGTGCCCACGTCCATCCACCAGTCCGCCCGTGTGGCGGCAGCCGTCTGAAGAGTGATCGCCGCGTCGACCGCGCCCCGAAGTCTGGTCGCGTCCGGGTCGGCACGCTGGGCGTCGACGGCGCGCGCCGCCGCCGGCTGCCCGGCGGCGGTCAGCGTGAGCTCGCGGGAGACGTCGCTCTCGTAGGCCGAGAGCGCGGAACCGATAGACGCCGCATCGGCCCCGGCAGGGCCGCTGAGGGCGGCCAGGTCCGCGTGCATGCGGCTCTCGGCGGCCTGAATGTCCGACGCGTGGGTCTCGGTGGGACCACCGAGGGCGACATCCTGCCACTTCCAGGCGTCGATCTGGGACACCAGGGCCGCGACGTCGGTCAACCGGGCGACCGTCACGCGGTCGTTGGCGATCCGCTCGCGCAGCGGCTCGGTTCCCAGCCCGATCACGAGCGCCACCGCCACGGTCGCTCCGAGGACGAGCCACCACGGGGCCAGCGGGTGCGGCAGCGGGCGAGGTGATGGGGGCGGTGATTGCGTGGCAACAGGGCGCATCGCGCCGTCCGTTCAGCTGGCCGACCACTCCAACAGCCGGAGGGTAGTCCCCGGAACAGCGCGTCGCATAGGGACGGCGGTACCAACGCGCGAGGGAAGCATGCCGGTGATTTAGGGAAACTCGACCACCCGGCTTCGCGGCCTCGGGGCTACTCGCCGACCGTGACCGGCTCGACCTTGCTCGGCGCGTCGCCCCGCCGCGAGCGCACGGTGTCGGGGATGAGGAAGATCGGGGGGATGACCAGCAGGTTGAGGAGCGCCAGGCTGGCGAAGATCACCTGGAGCCCGTGCCCCTGGTCCTTGAAGTGGGCCAGCACCAGCACGAGCGCCGCGGTCCCGAGGACGCCGCCGGTGTTGCGGAACATGCCGCGCAGCCCGGTAATGCGCGCCACTGCCTCCGGCAGCAGGTCGATGGCGGCGTTGTTCGCCGCCGGGCCGGCCACGCCGACGCCGAGGCCGGTGATGCCGATCACGGTCGAGAGGAGCACCAGGTTGTCGATCTGGTGACCGAAGACGAGCGGGTTGTGCCAGCCCTGGCCGACCAGAAAGAGGCCGGCGCTGATCAGGAGGGTGCCGATGATCATCGGGCCGCGGTAACCGGTGCGCGTCAGCAGGAACGAGCTGAGCGTGGAGAGCACGATCATGCCGGTGGCCCGCGGGGTCAAAACGAAACCGGCGTCGGTCGCCGACATGCTGTACGCGACGGTGGCGTAGAGCGGGATGAAGCTGAAGAAGCCGAAGACAAGCGCGCCGTAGAGGAAGTTGTAGAGGTTGGCGGCGAAGAAGGCCCGCTCCTTGAGCAGGCGCAACTCGATCATCGGCTCGCGCGAGCGCCCCTCGTGCCATACGAAGTAGACCAGGGCCGCGAGGCCGAGGACGGCCCAGACCACCACCTCGACGCTGAAGTTAACGTCATTGCCCCAGACGGTCATGGCGACCATCAGACCGACGATGCCGGCGCCGAAGGCGCCCGCGCCGACCAGGTCGATGCTGCGTGCCCCGTGGAGCCGGCCGCCGGCCGGCAGCAGCAAGATGCCGAAGACGAAGAGCACCACGCCCAGTGGCAGGTTCACCGAGAAGATCGCGCGCCAGCCGAGATGGTCGATCACCCAGCCGCCGACGTTGGGGCCGATGATGCCGCCCATCGGGAAGACGCTGGTGAACAGGCCGATCGCGGTGCCGCGCCGAGCCGGGCCGAAGACGTCGCTGACGATGCCGGCCGCCGACGGCATGAACGCGCCGCCACCGATGGCCTGGAGCACACGGAAGACGATCAGCAGGTAGACGTTGGGGGCAATCGCGCAGAGGCCCGACGAGACGGTGAAGAGCGCGACTGACGCGAGGAAGAGGTTCTTACGGCCGAAGTCGTCGCTGAGCTTGCCGGCCATCGGCATGACGATCGTCTGCATCAGGCTGTAGGCGGTCAGGACCCAGCCCATCCAGACGAGGTTTGTCCGGAGTCCGGTGATCATGTCGGGCAGGCCGACGGCGACGATCGTGCCGTCGATGCTCGACATGAGCAACGCTAGCGACACGATGACGAAGATGATCGCCTCGCGGGCACTCACGCCGACGTTGCGGACCTCGCCGGCATCGGTGCCACGCGCCTGGCCCCCCGCCGCGCGCTCACCCATACCAGACCCCCGCGCCAGACCCGCTCGCACCCCCAACGAGCGTCGGCCCAACGACGCTACAGTACCCGAGTACGGGAGACCCGGCAACGGGGTGCACGAGGTACCGGGCGGCGCGAGGGGGTGTGGCGCGGCGTCAGCGGCGTGGCCGCACGAGACGCAGCCCGGCGCCCATCGAGAGCGCGGCGATGACCAGGACGACGGCGGGGCCCGGCAGGGAGACGCCCGCACCCCGGACGGCGGAGATGACCACGGGGGCCGCGACGATGCCGCCGGTGACCAGGAGCACGTAGCCATAGGGGCTGCGGCGCCCGGTTCGGCGCAACCGCGGCGGCACGCGTCCGCCGACGTAGTAACCGGGGTCGTACTGGTGGTCGAGCCACTCGGACCAGCCCCGCACGGCGTCGTCCGGTTGCTCGGTCGCGCGCGGGCCGCGCCGCGCGTGACTTCGCTGCCGCTTGGCCATTAGCCGGCTTCCCTTCCTCATGTTCGTGGCGGGATTGTCGTCACGGTGGCGGCCGAGCGCAAGTGGGAGGGGAGGAAAAAGAGTGACGCACGTCTGTCCCACCGGGAAGAGCCGAATTGACGACTTTGCGACGCGGACCGGCTTACGCTTTGCGTAAGAGACGAGTGTGCGGCAGGTCATCCGCCTCGCGTGGCTCCGGAGGCCCGCCGGCCACCCCGTTTCGGGTGCATCCGATCGCGCCCGCCTCCGGCCGGCTCTCCGGGCCACGCGGGAGATGGATCTCCGCCGATGGTCGCTCCTGAACGTGCCAGACCCCGTCTCGGCGCCCGTACGCTCGCATGGCCCTCCCATGCCGGGCGCTGGCTGCCGGCCGTCGCGGTGCTGCTGCTGGTCGCCGGGTCGCTCTGGCTCGGCGGGGCGCAGTACCGGCCTCCGGCCGCGCTCCCGACGGACGCACCGGCCACCGCCTTCTCCGGCGAGCGGGCGCTCGTCGACCTGGCAGCGTTCGCTCAGGCGCCGCGCCCGATGGGGTCGGCGGCGCACGCCGAGGCGGAGCAGTACCTGGTCGACCAGTTGCGGGCCATGGGGCTGCAGCCCGAGGTCCAGGCGGCGACCGGGACGGCCGTGATGGACAACGGCAGCGTCTGGGCCGGCAGCGTACGCAACGTCGTCGCGCGCGTCCCCGGCACCGCCAGCACCGGCGCGGTGCTCCTCGCGGCGCACTACGACACTGTACCGACGGGTCCGGGCGCGGGGGACTGCGGCTCCTGCGTGGCGACCGTGCTCGAGACCGTGCGAGCCCTGCGGGCCGGCCCGCCGCTGGCCAACGACGTGATCGTGCTCTTCGCCGACGCCGAGGAGCACGACATGCTCGGCGCCAAGACGTTCATGGCGCAGCACCCCTGGGCGAGTGAGGTCCGGGTGGCCTTCAATTTCGAGGCGCTGACTCCCGGCGGCGCGACGCTCGTCAACTACGTGGCGGCCGGCCACGGCCAGTTGACCGACGCCTTCCTCGGCGCGGTTCCGCACCCGCTGGTTAGCTCGTTCATCACCGGCCTCGGCTTTGGCTACGACGCGACGCAGTATGCGTCGGGTGGCGCGGCCGGATTCGAGATGACCCACTTCGACACCCACCTGTCGGCCTACCACAGCGCGCTCGACACCGCGTCGCGCGTGGACCCGCGCAGCCTCCAGGACAACGGCTCCTACCTGCTCGCGGCGACACGCGCCGTCGGCAACCTGAACCTGGCGGCGCCAGAGTCCGGTGCCCGGGTGTTCTTCAACCTGGCGCCCGGCCTTGCCGTCTCCTACTCGACCGCGCTGATCTGGCCATTCACGGCGCTGGCGGTGGCGCTGCTCGCGGGCGCGCTGGTCCTGGGCTTCCGCCGCCGGCGCGTGACGGTCGGCGGGCTGGGCCTGGGCTTCGGCGCCTTCCTGGTTGGTGCGCTTGGTTCAGTACTGCTGGTCGGGCTCGCCCAGTGGGCGCTGCGCGCGCTCGACTCCAACTACCAGGCCTTCCTGATCGGGATCGCCTACCACGGCGAGATCCTGCTGGGTGCCTTCCTGGCGCTGTCGCTGGCGCTGACGGCCGCCGTGGGAACCTGGGCACGGCGGCGGGCCGGCAGCGCGGGTCTGGCGACCGGGGCGGCGCTCGGCTGGGCGCTCGTGACGGTCGGTGCGTCCGTCGTGCTGCCGGGTGGGGGCTACCTCTTCACCTGGCCGCTCGTCGGGGCGGCGCTGGCGCTCGGCTGGCTCTTCCTTCGGCCGGAACGGGGCGCCAGTACCGGGCTGACGGTCGGGACGATGGCGCTGGTCGTGGTGCCGTCGGTAGCGCTGCTGACCCCGGTCGTGCTGGCGGTGGCGGCGGTGGCGGCATACCTTGGCGCGCAGGTCGAGTTGCCGATGGCGCCGCTGCCGATCGCGCTCGCCGCGCTCGGGTTCGGCCTGGTGCTGCCGTGGCTGCCGGTGCCGGGCGGTCGGGCGCGCTGGGGGCTGCCGGCCGCGGCGGCGCTTGCCGCGCTGTTGTTAGTCGGGTTTGGCGTGGCCCGCTCGGGGTTCGACGTGAGCCAGCCGCGGCCGGATCAGATCGCCTACGTGCTCGACGCCGACCGCGGGCAAGCCTCGTGGATCTCGGTTGGCGACCGCAGCGACGCCTACACGGCGCAGTTCTTCACCGGTGGGGCGACGCGGACGACCTTTGCGCCGATGCCGAGCGAGCAGCCGGATCGTACCTTCCCCGCACTGGAGACGGCGGCGCCGGTCGTCGACCTGCCGTCGCCCGTGCTGACGGTGACGAACGACCTGGCCGGGCCGGCTGGGCGCACCATCCAGCTCCACCTGACGTCGCCGCGCGGCGCGCCGAACGTGCAGCTCGAGCTCACCGCGCCCGGCGGGATCGACCGGTTGGTCGTGGCGGGACGTACGGTGGACCTCGGCGGTGCGGCGCGGACGTCGCTGACGCTGCAGTACTACGGGCTGCCGGCGAACGGGGTCGACCTGACGCTCGGGACCGCCGGCGTGGGGCCGGTGACGGCCGCTATCGAGGACCGCTCGAACGGGCTGCCGGACGTGCCGGGCATGACGGTTCGACCGCGACCGGCGACGACGATGCCGGCGCCGTTCGAGAATTCGGACCCGACCATCGTGCGCAGCACGAGCAGCTTCTGACCCCGGAGCGGCGCTTGCACCGGCAGTGCGGTCTGCTAGGCTGCGGCGGACCGGCGCGACCGGGCGGCGGCCGAGGCGAAGGGGGAGCCGTGGACGAGCGCCGAGCCGCCGCGTCGGGGTACGGGGCCGAGCTCTACCGCCTGGTCGAGGAGTACGCCGGGCTCGGCGACCACCGCACCGGCACGGCGGTGGACGCGGCGACCATCGCCTGGTTCGACGGGGAGTTGACCCGGCGCGGCGCGCGGGTCGAGCGCCATCCGTTCACCTTCGAGCGCTACGTGGCCGACTGGTCGATCACGGTGGACGGTGACCCGGTCGCGGCCTGCCCGCTCTACTATGAGGCCGTCGGCACGGTGTCCAGCCGCTCGCCGTTCGTCGCCGAGGCGGCCGTGCTCGCCGGGCACCGCACGGCGCCGTCGCTCGCTCGGGTGCTCGACGACGCCCGCGCCGTCGGATCTTCGCTGGCCGTGGTCGCCACCGCGAACCCTGCCGGCCTCCTCCAGGTGCCGAACCGGGCGCCGCTACCGGGAGACGGGCCGCCGACACTGCTGGTGCCCGGCGCGCTGTCGCCGCGCCTGCCCTGGGCCGCGATCAGCGCGAGCCTGTCGGCGCACCTCGAGCCGGGCCGGAGCGAGAACGTGGTCGGGCATTTCGGCGCGTCTGCCGCTGCCCCGGTGGTGATTGGCACGCCGCTGTCCGGCTGGTTCGGCTGTGCCGGGGAGCGGGGGACCGGCATCGCCATCGCGCTGTCGGTGGCCGAGCGGCTGGCGACCAGCCACCATGTCGTGGTGGTCGGCACGTCGGGGCACGAGCTACTGCCGCACGTCGGCCTCGCCTCCTATCTGTCCGCCGGGGCCCCGGCTTCCCGCTGCGTCGTCCATCTGGGCGCGAACCTGGCGGTGCGCGAGCCGCGCCCGGACAGCCCGTCAGATCCGGCCCGCCCGCTACTCGTGAATGCGCGCGTCGAGCCGTCCTGGGCCGGACCGCTCGGCGAACTCCTGGCGCCAGCCGGCGCGATGCCGCGGCTTGATCCGGACGACTGGCACGGCGAGGCACGGCTCTGGGCCGCGGCCGGCGACTACCCGCTGCTCTCGATGGTGGGTGGCTCCGCCCTCTTCCACACGCCGGAGGACCTGCCCGCGGCGGCGACGAGCCCGGCGACGCTCGCCCGCGTGTCCGACGCGGTCGCGGGCGCGGTCGCGTGGCTGGCGTCGCGCGCGGCCGGTTGAGGTCGTGCCGGCGTGACCGGTCAGTCCTCCTCGTCGGCGAGCGGGGTCGGCATGTGGCGCAGCAGCGTGCGCGCGTAGAGGGCGATGGCGGGCGCCAGCGCCAGTCCCGCGGTCACGAGCGCGGCCGGGATGGAGACGGCGCTGCCGATCAGGCCGAGCACGGGGCCGCCCGCGATCTGCCCCAGCGCGTCCGTCTGCGCGGCCAGCGAGAAGATGGTCGCGCGCACCCGCGGCTCGAGCCCCTGGTTGACCCAGGCGGTGAAGATCGGCATGTGGG
>DASSZN010000278.1:0-8542 GCA_035702805.1 Thermomicrobiaceae bacterium
GACATCCAGCAGCCAAACGCGGCTGAGGGGCGCGGGCGCCTTGAACTCCAGCGTGGCGTCGGCCACGACGAAGGCGACGCGGCGGCCGTCGGGGTCGACCCGGGCGTCACCGACCGACCTGACCGCGAGCAGATCGTCGACCGTCAGCGGACCGGCCACGCTCCCAGCTTCCACCATCCGCTCCTTCCTGGCGTCAACGACGGACGAGCCCCGCGACCGGGCCAGTGGACCACAGCGTGGCCCGGCTGTCGAGCCGGGCCGGTGGCCACAAGAGCCGGCCGCGGAGGACGTCGCGGAGCGTGGCGGGAGCCGGCGAGGGCGCGGGCTCGGGCCTCAGCTCAGGGCCTGCTCGAGGAGGGCGACGATCCGCGCCTCGGCCTCGGGGGTCAACTCCAGCACGGCATACTCGGCCGGCCACATCGGCCCGTCGTCGAGGTGCGCCTTATCGCTGAAGCCGAGGGTCGCGTAGCGCGTCTTGAACTTCCGGGCGTCCTTGAAGTAGCAGATCATCTGGCCGTCCCGGTAGTAGGCGGGCATACCGTACCAGGTCTTCGGGGTGAGCTCGGGCGCGGCGGCGGTGATCAGCGCGTGGAGCCGCCCGGCCATCAGGCGGTCGGACTCCTGCATGTCGGCGATCTTCGCCAGGACCTCGGCCGTCGTATCGACGTCGGCCGCGCGCGAGCCGCGGCGGGCGCCCGCCTTCACCTCGCGAGCGCGCTCCCGCATGGCGGCGCGCTCCTCGTCGCTGAAGCCCTCGGACCCGGTGCCGGCACCGCGCTTGCGCGGCTGCTTGGTGTCCGTCATGTTCGGCGTCCTCTCCGCTTGATCTGACAGAACGACCCGCGACCACATTCGGGTTCGGTTAGCGAACGCTCCAGATTCTTCAGGTGCGGCCCCCAATTAGCCCGTCTCGTCATGCCCGACATGCTGGACCGGCGCGGCCACTCCGTCAACGACAGGACCGACCATTCAACCCGCTGCCCCCGCATCGGGAACCTCCTCTCTCGGGTGATCGAATGCCGCTACCTCAATGACGGATCGGACGTCGCGTGTGTGACGGGCGTGGGGCCCGAACGGCTCCGACCCGTCCGCCGCAACCACGAAATCCGCCACCTGGGCACGCGGCACCACGTCTGCCGGCTGGCGCGGCACCGGGGGGGACTGACGGTCGCGTAGACGGTCCCCCAACTTGCACTCCTTCCAGCCCGCATCGGTCGACACCAGCACGCCATCGAGCGAGACGTAGCGCGGCGCCGCGGATCCGGCGGGCGCCGACGGCGGCTCGCCCGCCCAGGCCACCGCCACGGTGGCTGCCTCCGTCGTGACCAGTTCCTGCCCGAGCCGCTCGGTGGCCGCGCGCACCAGGTTGGGACACACGTGGACCAGCGTCAGCTTCTCCAGCGCGGCGGCCTGGGCGGAGGGGTTATCTTGCGCCCCCAGCGGCGCCAGGAACTCGTCGAGCCCGGCGCTGTGGCTGCCGGCTACCACGCCGCGTGCGGCATCGACGGGGACCATCCCCTGATGGCAGGCGGCACGATGGTAGTCGGGGCGAGCGACCCTGATCGTGCCCATTACCGCGCGCACCACCGCCGGGCGGACGCGCACCAGCCACCGCCGCACCTGCCGCTCCGAGCGTCCGATCAGTTCTGCCGCCTGGGACGCTGTCAACTGCCCTCCCTCCACGTGCACGACCACCGTCAGCCGCTGCAGGTCCTGGGTAGTCAACGACACTGTCTCCCTCAAGGGGTGACACTTTCCTTGACCACCGACAAAGATCGGGCATCACGGTTGACAGACCTCCTACCAGAAGACTACTCTCATGCCGGCAGACCAACCGCAAGTGCGGCAGTAACCCCAGCCGAACTCCCCGCAGAGAGCGCGAGTGGTCGTTCGACGCCGGAAGGATGCGTAACATGACCACCAATTGGCCTGCACAGGTCTCAGAAGCAGACGCGCACTCGCTCACCGAGAAGCTGGCCGCCTTCAGCGCCAGCCTCACGCCGGGAGAGCGGCATGCCCTGACTCAGGCGATGTCGCAGCGCGTCAGCCAGCAGGGCGATGTCCAGGGGTACACGACCTGGGATCCGACGCAGGCCACCACGTGGTGGGCCTGGTGGGAACAGGCCTGGACCACGTCCAGCTAGCGCCTCACCGGAGAGGAACTACCTTCCGGTCGGAGTTCGACGGGAACGAGGACATTCCGGGAGGGGGCCGCGTCGGCAGTCGGTTCGCCCACGTTCCTGGCTCGGTGACTCACCCGGGCAACTTCTCCCGCTCGTTGCCCGTCGTCGCGATGGATGGCTCCGCGTCGACGATGACGGTGCCGTGTCCCAAAAACGGGATCGCGGCACGTGCCGCACGTATCTCGGCGGCGGTCCGACGACGGGTGGGTGCAGTGTCTTCAACGGGTTGGGCCGCCGCGAGACTCGCGGGCCCGACGCCCGCGGCCCGCATCCCGTCGGCGACCTCATCGAAGTACTCACGCACGATCGTCGGGACCCGCTCCAGGATCTCGACGAGCTGTCGACCCGCCAGGCTGCCGGTCTGATCCTGGTGCGTCTCGAAGAGGATCACGCCCTCCCGCACAGTCAGCTTGAGGCGGGCGAGAAACCGTTGGTCGTGCCGTTCGACGAGCGAGCAGAGCGTGCCGAGGCACTGAGACAACGCGGCATCGGGCGCCTTCGCTGCGACGAGCCGCTCGTTGAGGTCGTCGATGACGTCCGCGCAACTCCGCGTCAGGGCGGCGTTCGGCGTCGACGTGACCGCGGCGAGAGTCTGTTCGAGGCGTCGCACGTCGTCGCCCGGCGCGCCAAAGCCGGTGCTGATCGCCCACAGGTGGCCGAGGTCATCGCCGATTAGGTCATCAAGGTAGGCACTCAGAAACCGCCGGTGAGTCTCGGCCACGATCTGGACCTTGAGCGGAGTGAGCGTCGCGGGATCCTCTCCCCGCGTCGTCGCCTTCCGCGACACGCCGAAATCGCTGCCCAGCGCATTCTCCATCTCGACGATCAGGTAGAGATAGCGCACCCACGCGAGAAAGGCGTCTTCGAGCGCGACGTAGAAGAGCCCGCGCGGCCCGATTGCGACGCTCCAGCACTGTGCGAACCGCAGCCTGCGGATGTGTCCGATCTCGTACATGCCGAGCATGGCATCGACCTCGGAGTTGACGTGGTGCAGCACGCCCTCGTACGCGCGCGTCGCGTCCATGCCGAGGTAGTTGCGAATCGTCTGGTGGCCGCCCGGGTGGAGGTGGATGAACTCGGTCAGGTCGTAGACTCGGCCGTCGACGACGAACCAGCACCCGTGCTCGTCGTCGTTGTGCAGCACCACGTCCGAGGCGTTGTACGACCCCAGCCCTTCTTGATAGGGGCCGGAGTAGGTTGTGAAGATGTCCTGCAGGTAGCGGCGGTCGGCGACCAATTGATAGAAGGTCTCGCGGGCCGCGACAGCACGTTCCTCCTGATCCGCTCCCGGGCTGAACCGCTCGATGACGGCCCGCAGCGCGTCCATGACCGAAACCGCGAAGCCGGTCTGGCCGCAGACGTACAGGTACGCTCCCGGCCCGCCCACCCGCTCGCTCCTGAGCAGGTCCCAGAGCAACTGGGCATTCTCGTCTTCGGCCATCAAGGCACCAATCCGCTGGCGCCGTCCCGGCTCGGTCACGAACTGCCCGCCGTCCGGCGAAGCGACGAAGCGCAGCGCCGCATCGGCGGCCGAGAAGGCGACTCGCAACCGCAAGTGCCCGTCACTGACCCAGCGCTCCAGTTCGTCACGGAAGAAGAGGTCGTCCGGTGTGCGGGTGCCGATGAAGAGCCAGTTTTCGCCGGACGCAGGGCGCCGGGTCCGCTCCTGCAAGAAGCCTCGGAACGGCGCGATGCCGGCTCCGCCCGCGAACATGACGATTGGCCGGGTGCGGTCGTCGGGCAAGTGAAAGCGCCGGGCGGGCAGCACCTCGAGCGACACCCGCCGCCGTCCCAAACCCTCGTGGTCGTCGGTGGCGACGCGATGGAGGAAGGTCGAGGCCGAACCGCGGCGCGTGGCGGCGCGCGTCGTCGCGCTCTCCTTCGTCTGGTACTCTAGTCGGCGGATCATGAAATCGATCGTTTGCGGACGGCCCCGCGGGCTGTCAGAGCCGTTGTGCGTAGCAGAGGCGATCGAGTAGAGGCGGTGACGCTCAGGCGGCACGACCCTGCAGATGCTCTCGGGTTCCCACGGCTCCGCCTTCCAGAACCGCCGGGTGTCGAAGCCGCCCTCATAGAGGAGATCGAGCAGATCCCACAGCTCCCACTGATCCTCGTCGCGCGCGTTGACGATCTCCCTGAGCCTGCTTGACGCCGAGAGCGCGGCCAGCGCCTTGGCGACGTCGCGTCCCACGGGACGCAGCTTCCCGAAGCACAGCAGGGTGGCCAGCGGCAGAGACGTCGACGCCTCATACCCGGATCGCGCCCGCACCGCCCGCTGCCAGGAGCGGTCGAGACGAATGACCTCCTCGCCGCTGGCGCGCAGGGCGCGCAAGGTCCTGTCGATGAGATCGGTGCTGTTCTCGGCGAGCACTCCGGCACGGTCACCCGGACGATATTGAATGCCGGTGTTGCCGACATCGAGCTGGATCTGGCGGATCTCGTTTGGCCCGGAGCCCCCAGATTGCTCCAGGAGCGGCTCCCGCACCGGCGTGCCGAACAGGTGATGGTCCGACAGCCCGACATAGCGCTCGTCACGTGTGTTCACCAGCTCGGCGTCGACCGCACGCCAGGTTCGCTCGCGGAAGAGCCCCCTGAAGCCGCCGATCGTGACCGAGCGCCCCATCTTGAACGCGGTCTCCAGATAGCCATAGACCTTGAGCCGGTGAATCCCCAGGAAGCCCTTGTCCCCGGCGTAGGTCTCCATGAGCATCTGGAACACGCCCTGGAGGTGCGGGTCGCCGCCAGTTGTCACGAAGTCGCGCAGGGACACCGCGTCAACCGCCGCCAGGAAATCGAGCCAGTGCGCGGGATACCAATCCCGGATGTGAAGCGTCTCCTGACCGAGCAGCGACTGATACCCGGTACGACCCAGGAAGACGTCGAGCAGATGAAAGATCGGCGATGACGTGCCGCTCGGACCCTGCACGCCCGGCGTGATCGGCACCGCGAAGGGTGCCACCGTCTTGGCCCAAACCACCGGGTCGACGAAGCCGCTGCCACGTGGATTCGGGTCGATCTTCTGGAAGGAAACCTCGGCTACGTGGCGCAGACGCTCGATGATTAGAAGCAACTCCCGCTCGAGCGCGGCACGATCGCCACCGGCAATCGCCTCCTGGGCACGGACCACGGCGCCGACGATGGGCGCGCATTGGGCCAGCATCTCGACCTGGGTGAGGTGGAAGATCCGTTCCTCCCGGTTCCCGACGGTCGGGATCAGTAAGTCGAGGTTCTCGACGCGCATCGGGTCGGCCAGTCCCGGGTCGCGAAGCCGCCAGTTGTAGACGATCAGATCGATGTAGGAGAGGACCGGCGCACGCCGATGCAATCGCTCGCTGATCTCCTTCCAGGGCCGCCCGACCGCGGGCGGAAGTGCCACCGGCGGCTGGGTCTCCACCCGGACGTAGGCGTGAGCCAGCATGCTCATCAGCGCCGAGGCTCGCAGCAGGTGCTGGTCGGCCAGGTCCTCCAGGCGCGCGCTCAGGACCGGCAAGCACTCGACGACCTCGCGCAGCCGCAGGGTGCGGAAGAGATCCGGCAACTGCGCGATGACCTCATCCCAGGCACGGTGTGAGGGAGGCATCTCCAGCGTGGGCAGCCTGCCCGGCGCGAGGCCCCACTCCTCCGAGAGGAAACCGAGGTTTTCGTGACCAAGCTCGGCATTCGCGCGCGCGGCGCGCGTCAGGACCTCGCGGCTCGGAACGTCGTGCCGAATCGTCATGGCGGAAGGCCCTCCCTGACAACCAGTCGGGCTGCCGACTACCGGCAAGAGCGGCCACGCACTCGTCGGCGTCGCGGCGGTCAGATCCCGTAGAAGATGACCGCCCGGCAGATATCGGCCCGCGAGACGGTCCCAACCAGCTTGTCGCCCTCCACCACCGGCAGCCGGCGGATCTGCTTCTCGGCCATCACCGTGGCGGCCAGCGCCGCCTCGTCGGTCGGCTTCATGGTGATGGGATCGGTGATCACGAGGGGGGCGATCGGCCGGCGTGCGAGTTCCCGTCCTTTGTGGACGAAGAAAGCGAAGGCATCGGCCAGCGAGCCGCCGGCCGCGATCACCTCGTCGAAGTTCGGCAGCACGGCGCGAATCATATCGCCTTCCGACAGCACCCCGACGAAGGTCTTCTCGTTATCGACTACCATCAGATCGCTCACCTCGGCGATGCTGATGATCTCAGCCGCCCGGTGCATGCTTGAGTTGATGTTGATGTAGATCGGATAGATGGTCATGACGTCGCGAATCAGCATGGCCGTTCTCCCGGCGCGACATCCGCGACACCCGATTGGTGAACACGCACGTGTTGTGCGGTGAGTCTCGCACGTCCATGGTGGCGAGTTCACGGGCCGCCGTCAAGCAGGCGCAACTGGTCAGTCGAGCCAGGCGCGCCGATTGACATCGTATATGATCTGCCCTACGATCGAGCGTGATGGCAAGCACCACGCAGGAACCGGCCGCCGCGAGCAAGCAGGAGCTGGCCTACCGCACCATCCGCGGGCGGATCCTCGACGGCCGCCACGGGCCGGGGGCGCGGGTGGTGATCGACGAGGTGGCGCGGGAGCTGGGCTGCAGCCCGATCCCGGTGCGCGAGGCGGTGCGCCGGCTGGAGGCCGAGGGCCTGGTCGAGTACACGCGCCACGCCGGCGCCCGGGTGGTCCAGATCGACGGGCGGCGCTACGTCGAGACGCTGGCAACGCTGGCCGTGCTCGAGGGCTACGCCACGGCCGCGGCCGCCCCGGCGCTCGGGCCGGACGACCTCGCGGAGCTGCGACGGCTGGGCCGGGCGATGCGCGCGGCCGTGGCGTCGGACGACCTGCAGCGCTACGGCACGCTCAACCGCGCCTACCACGAGGCGATCTACCGGCGCTGCGACAACGGCTACCTGGTCGAGCAGATCCGCGCCGCCTGGGCCCGGCTCGACTCGATGCGCCGCTCGATCTTCGCGCTGCTGCCGGAGCGGGCGCGCGCCTCGCTCGACGACCACGACCGGATCACGGGGCTGCTGGCCGAGCATGCGCCGGCCGCGGAGATCGAGGCGGCGGTGCGCGCGCACAAGCTGGCGACGGCCCGCGCGTTCCACGACTGGGCGGCGCGCGAGGCGAGCCGGTCGGACCCGTCCGGCGCCGGGCCTGAGATCTCGGGAGGGAGCGACTGATGGACCGCACCACGGATATCAGCCGGCTGCGCGGCTCGATGGTGCCGCTGGTCACGCCGTTCAAGGACGGCGCCTTCGACGAGCCGACCTTCCGCGACCTGATCGAGTTCCAGATCGCGAGCGGCAGCCACGGCGTCTCGGTCGCGGGCTCGACCGGGGAGCCGTCGGCGCTGTCGCTGGAGGAGCGCGAGCACGTCATCGAGACGGCGGTGCGCGCCGTCGACGGGCGCGTGCCGGTGATCCCCGGCACCGGGACCAACAACCACGACGAGACGGTGCGGCTGACGACCTTCGCCGAGCGGGCCGGGGCCGACGCCGCGCTGGTGATGGTCCCCTACTACAACCGGCCCAGCCAGGAGGGGCTCTACCAGCACTTCGTCGGGGTCGCCCGCCAGACGAGCCTGCCGATCATCATCTACAACATCCCCGGCCGGACCGCGGTCAACATGGAGCCGGAGACGGTGGCCCGGGTGATGAAGGCGGCCGGCAACGTGGTGGGGGTCAAGGAGGCCAACAAGGACTTCGAGCAGGTCACGAAGCTGTTCGACCGCTGCGGGCGGGACATCCTGGTCTACTCCGGCATCGAGGCGCTCTGCTTCCCGCTGCTGGCCCTGGGGGGCGCCGGCTACATCAGCGCGACCGGCAACGTGCTGCCGAGCCTGACGGCGCGCCTCTACGACCTGGCGGCGACTGGGCGCTGGGACGAGGCGCGCGACCTGCACTACGAGATGTTCCCGATGAACGAGGCCCTCTTCTGGGAGACCAACCCGGGGCCGGTCAAGTACGTGCTGGGGCTGATGGGCAAGATCACGCCGGAGCTGCGTCTGCCGCTGGTCCTCCCCTCGCCGGAGAACCAGCGCCGGCTGCGCGCGGTCGCCGAGCGCTACCACCTCATCCCGGCCGCGGCGGGCGTGAGCGGCGACGGCGGCGCGAACGGCGCTAACGGGAACGGAGCGGAGTGATGCGGACCGCACGCTTCATGGCGGACGGCCGGCTGCACGTCGGCCGGGCCGTCGAGGACCACCTGATCGACGAGGAGGGACGCGCCCACCACCAGGACGCGGTGACCTGGCTGCCGCCGGTGACGCCGACCAAGGTGCTGGGGCTGGTGCTCAACTACGCCGAGCACGCCAAGGAGCTGGGCCTGGAGACGCCGCAGGACCCGGTCCTCTTCTTCAAGCCGCTGACCTCGCTGATCGGCCACCACGC
>DASSZN010000312.1:0-2435 GCA_035702805.1 Thermomicrobiaceae bacterium
CGCGCGACGCCCGTGCCGGCGCGGTGCGGTAGTAGCCGTGCTCCGGATGGTAGAGGGCCAGCTCCATGAAGGCGGCGAAAGTGATCCGGCCGCCGGCGTCGTCGATCCGGCGCCGGATGATCTCGACCAACTCGGGGTTGCTCGCGTCCCGGTGACGGTGATCGTCCATGGCCTCATTATAGGGGTAGGCACGTACACGACCGATCACGCCCTAGCCCGAATGGGTGATCGCACTGCACCTGCGGATGCGCTAATCTTCGGCAATATTCTGACCCGATATCGCAGTTGCGTCCCGCCGAATGAGGACGTTCAAGGGAGGTTCGCCCATGCTCCCGTCGCTGCGCCGGCCTCACCCGGGCACCATCCGCCGCGAGATCCCGCTCCTGCTCACCGCCGCGGTGCTCCTGCTTGCCGCCTGCGGGGGCTCGTCGAGCACCCCGACGGCGCCCACGGCCACGACCGCGAGCGCCGCGGCCGCCACCACCGTGCCGAGCGCCACCCAGGCCGCCACGAGCGCGGCCGTGGCCGCGGCGAGCCCGACGGCAACCACCGCGCCGACCGCGACAACGGCCGCGACGACCGCCGCGACCGCCACGACGGCTTCGACCGCCTCGACCGGGTCCACCGGCAGTGGCACGTCCGGGGATCTGTCGGCGCTGAAACCCACGCTCGACGCGTGGCTGGCCGTCACGAGCTACCGCGAGACGGTCACGACGACCGCCGGCTCCTCGACGGCGGTCGCCATCCAGTTCGTGGTCGAGTACATCAAGCCCGACCGCTACCACATGACGATCACCGGGGGGCCCGCCGCCACCGAGATGTACATCATCGGCCAGACCTCCTACATCAAGTTGGGGGGCACCTGGATCAAGAACACGGTGCCCGGGACGCCGACAGAGCTATCGTCGCTCTACAATCCCAACACGACCCTCAGCGCCCCGACCGGCGCCACGGTCGTGCAAAAGGGCTCCGAGACGGTGAACGGCGTGCCGTGTGATGTCTGGCAAATTACGTCCGCGAACAACCGGCAGACGGTGTTTTGGATCGGCACGAGCGACCATCTGCCGTACAAGGTCACCGAAACCCTTTCCAGTGGCAATCAGACGACGGTGCTCTTCAGCGACTACAACGGCAACTTCACCATCAACCCGCCGATCTAGCCGGCCGCGCCAATCGCTGCCGGGCGGCGTCGTCCCTCCGGCAGCGATGGCGGGCGCACGAGCCGGAGCCTCCCGAGCATGTAGAATCGGCGCCATGGAACGCGAGGACCGGCCGATCACTCAGCGGCGCCGCCAGCGGATGCGCGACGTCCTCGCCCGCCGCCAGCCCGACCTCACCGTCGTCATCGAGAACGTCCACGACCCGCACAACATCAGCGCGGTGCTGCGCTCCTGCGAGGCCGTCGGCGTGCCGGCCGTCCACCTCGTCTACACCGTCGAGGCGCGGCCGGAGCTGAGCCGCATCACCTCGGCGAGCGCCCTCAAGTGGCTGGAGGTCGTCCATCACCCCGACATCCCGGCCTGCTACGCCGCGCTGCGCGCCGGGGGCTTCACGATCTACGCCACCCACCTCGGCGTCGCCAGCCGCGACCTGTACGACCTCGACCTGACCGCGCCGGTGGCGCTCGTCTTCGGCAACGAGCAGCGCGGCGTGACCGACGAGGCGCTCGCCGGGGCCGACGGCAGCGTCGTCATCCCGATGATGGGGATGGTGCGGAGCCTCAACATCTCGGTCGCCTGCGCGGTGTCCCTCTACGAGGCGCTGCGCCAGCGGCGCGCGGCCGGGGCCTACGACCGCGCCAGGCTTCCGGAGGCCGAGATCGAGGAGCGGCTCATCGGCTGGCTGCAGCGCGAGCGCCGCCTCCTCGAGTAGGCGTCAGCTGTCGTCCCCCTTCACCCCGGGCCCCGGCTTGTCGACATCGTAGGAGCCGACCGGCTGCTCGCGGGTCATCCAGCGCTCGGCCTGACCGAAGGCCACCAGCGTGAACAGGCCGATGGCCGTGCCGAACACCGGCACCACGTAGAACCCGGCGCCGACCAGCGTGCCGATCGCCGCGGCGACCCAGATGCCGGCGGCGGTCGTCAACCCGTGGACGCGGTCGCCCGCGCGCAGGATGGAGCCGGCGCCGAGGAAGCCGATGCCGGTCACGATCGTCGACGCGACGCGGGTGACGTCGATGCGCAGGCTGGACGCGTTCACGCCGATGTACTTCTCGGTCAGCAGGATCGAGCCGACCATGAAGAGCGCGGCGCCCTCGGCGACGAGCATGTGGGTGCGCAGCCCGGCCGGCTTGCCGCTCTGCTCCCGCTCGAATCCCAGCGCCGCCCCCAGGAGCGTGGCCACGCCGATGCGGGCCAGCGCGTCGAGGTCGGTCACGGTGCGCCCCCTTTCCCGCCATCGCGGCCCCCGCGCGGAGGCAATATCCATGCCCATGC
>DASSZN010000329.1:0-3346 GCA_035702805.1 Thermomicrobiaceae bacterium
GACGGCGACACCGGCGGGCTGCAAAGTCGCGGGGTCGCTGAAGGTCACGGACACCGGCACCTGCCAGGGGTGGTCGACGGTGTAGGCCGTGTCCTCGTGGCTGGTCCAGCTCGCCGCCAGCCGGGGCGTGCCGAGCTGGAACCCGGCGACGCTGCCGCCGAACTTCGCCGTGAGAAAGGAAGCGCGGTCCGTCGGCGAGGGCCAGATGGCCTGCTCGCCCGGGTCGAGCTGCGCCCACTGGGCGGCATAGTCGCCGGCAACGAACGCGCGCATGAAGCGGTTGGCGGCCGCGACGACCGCGGCTCGGGCGGCGGGCGTGGGGCTGGCCGCGGCAGCCGCGATGGACGGCGACGAAACGGGCGCGGTGGTGACCGATGTGGTCGGGGGCGACGCGGCCGGGACGGTCGCGCGGGCGGCGTCGGGCGAGATCACGGCCGAGCCGGCGCTCGACCCACCGAGGGGACCGCAGCCACCGAGGGCCAGGACGGCCGCCAGGGCGATGAGCATCGCCAGCGGCCGGCGTGAGCCCGCCGGCCCGTTCCGACCGGGGGTCGCTCGACTCGACATCGGCTCCGGGCCTCCCTACCGATCCCGCGTGCGTCACCCGCGTGCACGCGCTCGCGCTCGTACACGCGCGGGACTCCCTGGACACGTGGCTGGGCACCGGCAGAGTATAGCCCGGCAGCGGAGGGCGCGCGGGCCCGGCGACGGACCCGCCAGGCGTCATCGACCCCCGGCCGTTCGACCGGGGGTCGCTCGAAGAGAGAGGGAAGGGACGGCTTCGACCTGTCCGGGCGCGGGAGTATGCACGCGTCGTGCCCCCGGACGGGCGGGCCGGGATGCGTGACGGGCTCCCCGCGTCCGGAAAGGGTTGACGAACGAAAGAGGCTGCGGGACAAAGAGCGCGGATGGCCCGCGAGACCCAGGAGACCTGTGGCGCGCGGCCGCGCGGGAGACGCCCGCGCGGGATGCCGGCAGGGTTGACCGGCGAGCGCCATCCGCATGGCGCCGGCCCGCGGGGCCGGGACGCCGCGATCAGGGAGGAAGGACAGTCATGGCAGCAGCTGGCGCGAGTCAGCCTCCGGTCGATCCCCGCTTGCTCGAGTCGATGGAGTGGCGCCTGATCGGGCCGTTCCGCGGCGGGCGCGTCGTCGCCGTCGCCGGTCACCCGACCCAGCCCGGCACCTTCTACTTCGGCGGCTGCGCCGGCGGCGTCTGGAAGACGACCGACGGCGGCACCTACTGGGAGAACATCACCGACGGCTACTTCAATACCGCCGCCGTCGGCGCCCTGGCCGTCTCGCCGTCCGACCCGAACGTGATCTACGCCGGCACCGGCGAGACCGCCATCCGGGGCAACGTCTCGCACGGCGACGGCGTCTACAAGTCGACCGACGGCGGCCGCAGCTGGCAGCACCTCGGCCTGGCCGCCACCCACGCCATCGGCCGCGTCCGCATCCACCCGCAGAACCCCGACGTCGTCTACGTGGCGGCACTCGGCCACGTCTGGGGTCCGAACAAAGAGCGCGGCGTCTACCGCTCGAAGGACGGCGGCAAGACCTGGGAGCACATCCTCTTCAAGAGCGACAGGGCCGGCGCCATCGACCTAACGATGGACCCCAACAACCCGCGCGTCCTCTACGCCGCCTTCTGGGAGGCGCAGCGCTACCCGCACGCCCTCAACAGCGGCGGGCCGGACTCGGCCATCTACCGCAGCACCGACGGCGGCGACACCTGGCAGGACATCACGCGCAACCCGGGCCTGCCGACGGGCGTGCTCGGCAAGATCGGCGTGGCCGCCTCGCCGGCGAAGCCGGGCCGGGTCTGGGCGCTCGTCGAGGCCGAGGACGGGGCGATGTTCCGCTCCGACGACGGCGGGGACACCTGGACGCGGCTGTCCGAGCAGGGCGAGCTGCGCCGCCGCGCCTGGTACTACACACACGTCGTCGCCGACCCGTCCGACGCCGACACCGTCTGGGTGATGAACCTGAAGTTCTGGAAGTCGATCGACGGCGGCAAGAGCTTCCAGGCCGTGCCGACGCCCCACGGCGACAACCACGACCTCTGGATCGACCCGCGCGACTCCAACCGGATGATCGAGGGGAACGACGGCGGCGCCTGCGTGACCTTCAACGGCGGGGTGACCTGGTCGAGCCTGCAGAACCAGCCGACCGCGCAGTTCTACCACGTCACCACCGATAACCGGGTCCCCTACCGCGTCTTCGGCTCGCAGCAGGACAACACGGCCATGAGCGTGCCGAGCGCGTCGGCACGCGGCGCCATCACCCAGACCGAGTGGTGGGAGCCGGGCGGCGGCGAGTCGGGCTACATCGCGGTCGATCCGACCAACCCCGAGGTGATGTACGGCGGCAGCGTCGGCAGCGGCGCCGGGGACGGGCGGCTCATCCGCTTCAACCACGCGACGGGCGAGACGCGCATCGTGACCGTCTGGCCCGAGGTCACCGGCATGGGCCGGGGCGCCAAGCACTACAAGTACCGCTTCCAGTGGACCTACCCGATCCACTTCTCGACGCACGACCCGAACACCCTCCACGTCGCCTCCAACCACGTCCACCGCTCGACCGACGAGGGGATGTCGTGGGAGGTGGTCTCGCCCGACCTGACCCGCAACGAGCCCTCCAAGCTCGAGGACTCGGGCGGGCCGATCACGCTCGACAACACCGGCGCCGAGGTCTACTGCACCGTCTTCGCCCTGGCCGAGTCGCCCCACGAGCGGGGCGTCTACTGGGCCGGCTCCGACGACGGCCTGATCCACCTGACGCGCGACAACATGCAGACCTGGCAGAACGTCACCCCGCCGGCCGACATGCTGCCGGAGTGGGCGCTCATCTCGATCATCGAGCCGTCGCCGTTCGACGCCGGCACCGCCTACGTCGCCGCCACCCGCTACAAGCACGACGACTTCCGGCCGTACCTGCTCAAGACGGCCGACTACGGCCAGACGTGGTCGACGATCACCGACGGCATCCCGGCCAACGAGTTCACCCGCACCGTGCGCGCGGACCCGAACCGCAAGGGCCTGCTCTACGCCGGCACCGAGACCGGCGTCTACGTCTCGTTCGACGACGGCGGCCACTGGCAGCGCTTCCAGGCGAACCTGCCGGTCACGCCGATCCACGACCTGATGGTCAAGGGGACCGACCTGATCGCCGCCACCCACGGCCGCTCCTTCTGGATCCTCGATGACCTGACGCCGCTCCACCAGGTCGGCGCCGAGCAGGCCGGCGAGGCGGCGCACCTCTACGCGCCGCGCCCGGCGAACCGCTTCAAGCACTACGGCCGCTACGGCGAGAACCTGGCGCCGTCGCGCAGCTACGGTCGCTTC
>DASSZN010000288.1:0-5646 GCA_035702805.1 Thermomicrobiaceae bacterium
CAGGCGCGCCTCACCATCGAGGAGGACGTCGAGGGGGCGCGTCACGTTTTGGAGGAACTGGCCAACGTCGGCGTCAGCTACGACGACGTCACCCACCTGCTGCAGGTCAACGGCGTGGCCGCTTTCGCCAAGTCGTATGACAGCCTGATCCGCGGCATCGACGAGAAGCGCCAGTTGCTGCTCGGTCCTACCGGCGGCCGTTCCGGCAACCTCGGCCCGTTCGACGACGCGGTCCGCTCCGCGCTCGACCGCCTGGCGCGGGAGCACGCGGTCGACCGCACCTGGCGGCACGACGCCACGCTCTGGGGTGGCGACGCGGCCCGGCAGCGCTCCGTCGCCAACCGGCTGGGCTGGCTGACGGTCCACGAGACCATGCTGGGCCAGCTACACTCGCTCAACGACCTGCAGGCGGACGTGCGGAGCGCCGGCTTCACCCGGGCGCTCCTGCTCGGCATGGGTGGCAGCAGCCTGGCGCCGGAAGTCTTCCAGCGGATCTTCGGCAGCCAGGACGGCTTCCCCGAGCTCCAGGTCGTCGATACGACCGACCCGGACGCCATCGAGGCCGTCACCGCCGCGACCGACCTCGAACACGCCCTCTTCATCGTCAGCTCCAAGTCGGGCACGACCGTCGAGACCTCCTCCCTGTTCGCCCACTTCGACCGGCTGCTGACCGCGCGCGTGGGCGCCGACGAGTCGGCGCGCCACTTCGTCGCCGTCACCGACCCCGGCACGAAGCTGGAGGAACTGGCGCGCGAGCGCGGCTTCCGGCACCTCTTCCTCAACCCCGCCGATATCGGTGGGCGATACTCGGCCCTGTCCTGCTTCGGCCTGGTACCGGCCGCGATCATCGGGCTCGACGTCAAGCGGCTGCTCGAGGGCGCGGCCGGCATGGCCGGACGGCTGAAGGAGCCGGGCGACGGCAACCCGGGTCTCTGGCTCGGCGCGGCGCTGGGCGCGCTGGCCCAGGCCGGCCACGACAAGGTCACGTTCGTCTTCGACCCGGCGCTGGAGAGCCTCGCCGCCTGGCTGGAACAGCTGCTGGCCGAGAGCACGGGCAAGGACGGCACCGGCCTGGTCCCGATCGCCAACGAGCCGCAGGCGCCGCTCGACAGCTACGGGGCGGACCGGGTCTTCGTCGGGCTCGACCTGGTGCCGCAGCCGCACGCGCACACCGACGCCTTCCTCGAGGCGCTGGAGCGCGAGGGACAGCCGGTCATCCGCCTGCGCATGACCGACGAGTGGCAGCTGGGCGCCGAGTTCCTGCGCTGGGAGTTCGCCACCGCCGTCGCCGGGATCGTGCTCGGCATCAACCCCTTCGACGAGCCGAACGTCCAGGAGAGCAAGGACAACACCAACCGCCTGCTCGCGGAGTACCGCCAGCAGCACCGGCTGCCGGAGCCGTCGCCGGTCGCCACCACGGCGGATGTCGGGGTGGTCGGCGTGGCCGCGACCTCGGTCGGCGAGGCGTTCGAGCGCTTCGTGGCCGAGGTGCGACTGGGTGACTACCTGGCGATCATGGCCTTCATGCCGCGCACGGCGGAGGCCGAGGAGCGTCTGCAGGAGATCCGCGGGCTGCTCTGCGAGCGGCTGGGGGTCGCGACGACCCTCGGCTTCGGCCCGCGCTTTCTCCACTCGACCGGGCAGCTCTACAAGGGTGGCCCGGCGGCCGGGACCTTCCTGCAGGTCGTGGTGGAGCCGCAGGCGGACGTGCCCATTCCCGGTCAGGACTACTCGTTCGGCACGCTCTTCCGAGCGCAGGCGCTCGGCGACTACCAGGCGCTCGAGCGGCGGGGACGGCCACTGCTGCGGCTGACAATGAGCGGCGACCCGGAGGCCGGGCTGCGGACCATCCTGCAGGCGCTGGCACCGGCCGCCGCGCGCTGAGCCCCACTCACGACGCGACGGGACCTGAGGAGAAGGAGTCGGTGACATGGAACTGGCGATCCTTGGCCTGGGCCGCATGGGCGGCAACATGGTGCGGCGGCTGCTCCGGGACGGCCACCACGTGGTGGCCTACAACCGCAGCCCGGGCCCGACCCACGAGGCGGAGCAGGGGGGGGCCGTCGGTGCCTTCTCCGTGGCCGAGGTGATCGAGAAGCTCGCCCCGCCGCGCGTCGTCTGGATGATGATCCCGGCCGGCGACCCGGTCGACGCCATGATCCAGTCGCTGCTGCCGCTGATGTCGCCCGGCGACATTCTGATCGACGGCGGCAACTCCAACTGGAAGGACTCGGTGCGCCGCGCCGCCGACGTCACCAGCCACCAGATCAACTACCTCGACGTGGGGGTCAGCGGCGGCATCTGGGGCCTGCAGATCGGCTACTGCCTGATGATCGGCGGGGACGAGGCGGCCTACCGCACGGTCGAGCCGGCCTTCAAGACGCTGGCCCCACCGAACGGCTACGCCTACCTCGGCGGCCCGGGCGCCGGCCACTTCTCAAAGATGGTCCACAACGGCATCGAGTACGGCATGCTCCAGGCCTACGCCGAGGGCTTCGAGATCCTCAACGCCTCCCGCTACGACTACGACCTGGCGGCCCTGTCGAAGCTCTGGAACCAGGGGAGCGTGGTCCGCTCCTGGCTGCTCGAGCTGGCCGAGCGCGCCTTCGAGCAGGACCCCGGCCTCGAGTCGATCCGCGGCTACGTCGAGGACTCCGGTGAGGGTCGCTGGACGGTCCAGGCCGCGATCGACGAGGACGTGCCCGCGCCGGTGCTGACGCTGTCGCTGATGATGCGCTTTCGCTCGCGCCAGGAGGACTCCTTCGGCGCCAAGGTCGTGGCCGCGCTGCGGCACCAGTTTGGCGGGCACGCGGTGCAGGAGGAACTGGGCGTGCAGGGCGGGACGTCGACCGGGGAGGGTTGATGGAGGAGATCGCGGTCGACAACCCCCTGCGCGAGGGACTGCAGCTGGAGCGGGTGCCCCCGCCCTGTGCCATGGTGATCTTCGGCGCGTCGGGCGACCTGATGCGCCGCAAGCTCCTGCCGGCGCTCTACAACCTGGCGGTCGAGGGGCTGCTGCCGCCCGGGTTCAGCGTCGTCGGCTACGCCCGCCGCGACCTCAGTACCGACGAGTTCCGCGCCCGCCTGCGCGAGGGGGTCGACGCCTTCTCGCGCCGCCGCCCGGCCGACCCCGCGGTCTGGCAGACGTTCGAGCAGGGGATTTTCTACCTGCGCGGCGAGTTCGAGGACACCACCGACTACCAGCGGCTGGCCGAGGAGCTGGCACGGCTCGATCGCGAGCGCGGCACCGCCGGGAACCGGATCTACTACCTGGCCACCCCGCCGACCGAGTACGAGACGATCGTCGACAACCTGGGCGCCGCCGGGCTCAACCGCGGCGAGCCCGACGCCTGGACGCGCCTGATCGTCGAGAAGCCCTTCGGGCGCGACCTCGCCAGCGCCATGGAGCTGAACGAGCACCTGCGGCGCACCTTCCGCGAGGACCAGATCTACCGGATCGATCACTACCTGGGCAAGGAGACGGTCCAGAACACGCTCGCCTTCCGCTTCGCCAACGGGATCTTCGAGCCGATCTGGAACCGCAACTACATCGACAACGTGCAGATCACCGTGGCCGAGAGCATCGGCATCGAGGGTCGTGGCCACTACTACGACCAGGCCGGCACGCTGCGCGACATGGTGCAGAACCACATGCTGCAGCTCGTCAGCCTGATCGCCATGGAGCCGCCGATCACCTTCGAGGCCAACGCCGTCCGCGACGAGAAGGTCAAGGCGTTGCGGGCGATCCGGCCCATCAAGCCGGACCAGGTCGACGCAATCACCGTCCGGGGGCAGTACGGCACGGGCTGGGTCGCCGGCCAGCCCGTGCCCGGCTACCGCGAGGAGCCCGGGGTCGACCCCAACTCGCAGACCGACACCTACGTGGCGGTCAAGCTCCTGATCGACAACTGGCGCTGGGCAGGGGTGCCCTTCTACCTGCGCACCGGCAAGCGCCTGCCGCGGCGCGTCACCGAGGTGGCGATCGAGTTCAAGCAGGTGCCGCATCCCCTCTTCCGCGGCCCGGTCGCCTCATCGCTGGAACCGAACGTGCTTGCCATCCGGATTCAGCCGGACGAGGGCATCTCGCTCAAGATCGCCGCGAAGGTGCCGGGTCCCCAGATGCGGCTCCGCTCCGTCAACATGGGGTTCCTCTACGGCACGTCGTTCATGGTCGAGTCGCCGGACGCTTACGAGCGCCTGCTGCTTGACTGCATGCTGGGTGACTCGACGCTCTTCACCCGGCGCGACGAGACGGAGGCGGCCTGGCGGCCGATCACGGCGATCCTGGAGGGGTGGGCGGAGTCGCCGTCGCCGCGCTTCCCCAACTACGAGGCCGGAACCTGGGGCCCGGAGACCGCCGACGAGTTCCTGGCCCGCGACGGACGGCAGTGGCGCCGGCCGTGAGTCGCCGGCGGGCCGTGCCCGGCGAGCGTGCGTGCGTGGAGGAGGGACCATGGCCGACATCGATCTCACCCGCGAAGTGCACGGCTACCCGGGGCCGGCCATCAACGTCGGCGCCATCGCGCGCGAGCTCTCCGGCCTGTGGCAGGCACCGGCCATCGACGAGTTGCGCCGCGAGGACGTCGTGCCGAGCCGCACCAGTGTCCTCAACCTCATCGTGCACGCTTCCGGTCCCGCCGCGACGAGCCAGGTCGAGGCCGTCGTCGACCAGCTGGCCGTTCACCATCCGTCACGGGTGATCATCTTCTCCGTCAGCCCGGATCCGACCACGTTCGCCGCCGACGTGGACGCCGAGGTGAATGCACACTGCCGCGTTCGCGGACCGGACAGCCATGTCGCCACCTGCTACGAGCAGGTGACGATCCCGACGCCGCCCGACGCGCTCCCCTACCTCCGCACGGTCATCGCGCCGCTGGTCCTGCCCGACCTGCCGCGGATCCTCTGGTGGACCGGACAGCCGCCGCTGCACGATCGCGACTTCGCCCGCACGGTCACCGTCGCCGACCGCCTGGTCTACGACTCGCGGGAGTTCACCCAGGGCCCGTCGTCCCTCGGCCGGCTGAGCGACCTGGCGCGCGTGCTCGGTGACCGCTGCGTGCTGAGCGATCTGGGCTGGGCGAGGCTGCGCCAGTGGCGCGAGTTGACGGCCCAGTTCTTCGACATCCCCGAGCACCGCTGGGCCCTCGACGAGGTCACCACCGTGACGATCGGCTACGGGCACGACGCCGCGCAGAGTGGCAACCCCGTCGCGGCGCTCCTCTATACCGGCTGGGCGTCCAGCCGCCTGGGCTGGCAGGTGGTCCAGACCGAGCGCCGCGAGCCCGGCGCCTGGGAGTCGCTGGTGCGCCGGGCTGACGGTGGGGAGCTCACGCTGCGGGTGCAGCCGGTGCCGGCGCCTCCCGCCCTCCACGGCGCGCTCATGAGCACGGCCCTGCGGGCGCGCGACCGGCGGCGAAGCGCGGAGTTCAGCGCCGAGCGCGTTGGCGACAACTCGGCCATCCGCATGCGCGCCAGCCAGCGGGGGAAACCCCCACTCGAGCATGCCGTGCGCTGTCCGCCGCACGACCTGGCCACGCTTCTCGTCCACGAACTCAATCAGGGGGGGCGCGACGGCGTCTTCGAGGACGCGCTGCGCGAGGCGCGCCACGTCGCGGACGCGCTCCGCTCGTGGGGGAAGCCATGAGC
>DASSZN010000354.1:0-9948 GCA_035702805.1 Thermomicrobiaceae bacterium
CGACGCCCAGGTCGCCCGGGCGGTCCGACGGGCTGATGGCCACCGAGAGGACGCGACGATGGGGGATGCCCGCGCTGACCTCGTCCCAGGTCCGGCCGCCGTCCCGGGTGCGGTAGAGCCCCCGGTCGAAGGTGCCGGCGAAGAGGCGTGCCGGGTCGCGCGGGTCGAGCGCCAGGCACTGGGCGCCGACACCGGCGAGGACACTCGCGGTTCTCCAGCGGGTGCCGTCGCTCGACGTGATGCGGACCACGTCGTCGCCGGTCGCGGCGTAGAGGGTGGTCATGGTGGGCGCTCCTTTCGCGGGAGTGGGTGTGGCGCCGGTGTGATGGCTTCAGCGCCAGTATCGGCAGGCGTACCGGCGTATGTCAACTTCCCGGTTGGCGAATCGCGCTCGCGCGCCGGCCCGCCCCGCGGCGGTATGATGCCCGCGCAGGGCAGAGACCGCGGCACGACGGCGAAGACGACGGGAGTGGAGACCGTGAGCACGACCGAACCCCGGACCGGAGCGATCGCGGCGGGCGCCGGCATCGAGCCGCCGCCGAGCGAGGGGACGATGGCGCGCGGCGGCATGGCTGCCTCGGCCCACCCCTTCGTGTCACAGGTCGCGCTCGACGTGCTGCGCCACGGCGGCAACGCGGTCGACGCCGCCGTCGCCGGTGCGGCCGTGCTGATGACCGTCGAGCCGCGCAACGGCCACCTCGGTGGCGACACCTTCTTCTTGATCAACCCGGCCGGATCCCGCGAGGTCGTGGCGCTCAACGGGAGCGGCGCGGCGCCCCTCGCCGCGACGGCCGAGCGCTACCGGCAGGCGGGCGGCATCCCGGCCAAGGGGCCGTGGGCCTCGACCGTCCCCGGCACCGTCCACGCCTGGGGTACGGCGCTGGCCCGCTTCGGCAGCCGGCCGCTGGCCGAGCTCCTCGCCCCGGCCATCGCCTACGCGCGCGACGGCGTCCCGGTGACGGCGCGCCTCCAGCGCCTCCTCGCCGGCGACACCGAGGTCTTCCGGAAGTACCCCGACAGCGCCGCCGTCTTCCTGCCCGGCGGCGACGTGCCGGCGCTCGGCACGCTCTTCCGCCAGCCCGGGCTCGCTCGCAGCCTGGAGCGCATCGCCGCCGACGGCTGGGAGGACTTCTACCGCGGGCAGCTCGCGGCCGAGCTGGCCGACTACTCGGCGAGCCACGGCGGCCTGTTCAGCCGCGAGGATTTCGCCGCGCACGCCACCGAGGTCGCCGCGCCGATCTCCATTGACTACCGGGGCTACACCGTCTTCGAGCAGCCGCCGGTCTCGCAGGGGATCATCGTGCTGCTCGCCCTCAACATCCTGGGCCAGTTCGACGTCGCCGCGCTCGGCCCCGCCTCGCCGGAGCTGCTCCACCTGCAGCTCGAGGCGCTCAAGCTCGCGTTCGCCGACCGCCTGCGCTACCTCGGCGACCCGCGCACCAACGACCTGCCGCTGGCGATGCTCCTCTCGCCGGAGCACGCCCGCGAGCAGGCGGCCCGCATCGACCCGGACCGGGCCCGGCCGCTCGCCTGGCCGGGCAACGTCCAGCCCGACACGACCTACATGTGTGTGGCCGACGCCGATGGCACGATGGTCTCCTACATCCACAGCCTCTTCGCCGGCTCGGGCGTGGTGATGGGTGACACCGGCGTGTTGATGAACAACCGCATGCTCGGCTTCAACCTCGACGAGGGACACCCGAACTGCCTGGCGCCAGGCAAGCGGCCGGTCCACACGCTCAATAACTACCTGGTGCAGCGGGACGGCGAGCCGGTGCTGGTCGGCGGAACGCCGGGCGCCCACTGGCAGGTGCAGACCAACCTGCAGATCCTGACCAACGTGCTCGACTTCGGGATGGATCCTCAGGCCGCCACCGAGGCGCCGCGCTTCCTGGTCGGCGATCAGGAGGCGGTCGGGAACCCGGTGGTGCGGGTCGAGTCACGCGCGGGCGAGGCGACGATCGACGGCCTGCGGGCGCGCGGGCACGAGGTCGAGGTCGTCGGGCCGTGGCGGCTGGGCGGTGGCGTGCAGCTGATCGCGCGCGACCCGGCGAGCGGCATGTACCTCGGCGCGACGGACCTGCGGCGCCCCGGGAACTCGGTGCTCGGCATCTGAGCGGAGATGCAGTGCACGAGGTCAAGCCGCCACACTCCTGGAGTGTGGCGGCTTGACCTCGTGCGTTCAGGGCGCGGCGTGGGCGCCGGCCTGGCGCGGGTTGTTCTTCTCGCCGGCCGTGAAGGGGTTGTCCCAGGAGACGCCGCCCGTCGCGAAGCGATTGGGGTCGAACGGCGCCAGGTCGAACTCGCTCTTCCCGTCGACCAGAAGCTGCGCCATCGCCTTGCCGACCGCGGCGCCCCAGGAGAAGCCGCCCCCGTTGAAGCCGGCCGCGACGTAGAGGCCGTCCGTCCCGCCGTAGCGGCCGATTAGCGGCAGGCCGTCGGCGGTGAACCCCATGATGCCGGCCCAGGCGCGCACGACCGGCAGCCGCGCGAGCGGCGGGAAGATCTCCGCCAGGCAGGAGGCGATCCCGCTCAGCACCGGCCCGGTGACCTCTTCCTCGTAGTGGCCCAGCCCCTCGTCGACGTCCAGCCGGCGGAACCCGCCGCAGACGATCTGCCCGGTCGCCGTCTGCCGGCCGTACTCCTTGTCGAAGTTGGTGCCGAAGGGGTGCGCCATCACCGGCGTGACGGCCGGCGTGACCAGGATTTGCCCGCGCGCCGGCATCAACGCGCCGGCCGGCAGGTCCGGCAGCAGTTGCGGCGTCCAGGCATTCGTCGCCAGGACCACCGTGCCGGCGGCGACCGTGCCGCCGTCGTGCGCCACGCCCTGCACCGCCCCGTTGCGCGCGAGCAGCCGGGTCACCGGCGTGTGGGTGACGAAGCGGGCGCCGTGGCGCCGCGCCCCGGCCGCCAGCGCGTTGACGAGCTGGAACGGCCAGAGGTGGCCGTGGCCGTGGGCGAACTTGGCGCCCAGGATTCGGTCCGACACCACCGGGACGAGCTCCCGCACCTGGGCCGGGTCGAGCATCTCGACGTCGATGCCGTGCTCGCGCTGCAGGCGCACGCTCTCGGCCAGGTGCGCATACTGCTCCTCGGTCGTGGCAATGTCGAGGTTGCCGGGCAGGCGCAGCGAGAAGTCGTCGTCGAGCTCCCCGGGCAGCTCGTCGCGGATCAGCCGCAGGTTCTCGCTGGTCAGCGCGTAGACCGCGCGGCCGACGGCGGAGTGGAGCGAGGAGCCGCCGCCGGTGAGGCCGCCGTTGCGGCCGGAGGCACCGGAGCAGATGCCGCGACGGTCGAAGACCACGACCTGCTTGCCGCGGCGGGCGAGCTGGTAGGCGATCGAGCAGCCGTTGATGCCGGCGCCGACCACGACGACCTCGGCCTCGCGCGGGATCTGTGGGGATTTCGCGGCCATGGTGCACCCTCCTCCGGCGGCCACCTCTCCGCGCCATAATAGCAGGGCACGCCCTGACCGACAGCCGGTCACCACGCCCCGCCGCACAGAGGGAGCAAGGCGACAGCGAGGTTTCCGCGTGACGCGCTCGTTCAGTCGATTTCTGGAGGACTCCGTGCTCGAGACGCCGCGCCTCGTCCTGCGCCCCATGCGCGCCGGCGACGTCGACGACCTGCTCGGCGTCTTCGGTGACCCGCGAGTCATGGCCGCGTTCGACGAGCCGCCCTTTGACCGCGCCCGGATGGAGCGTTGGGTGCGGCGTAACCTCGACCACCAGGCGCACGACGGCTACGGCCTCTTCACGCTCGTCCGAAAGTCGGACGGGATCGTCGTCGGCGACTGCGGCCTCGAGCGCATGGACGAGGGGGGTATCGTCCAGGCCGAGCTCGGCTACGATCTGCGTGCCGACTGCTGGGGCCGGGGGCTCGCGACCGAGGCGGCCGCGGCGGTGCGCGACCACGCGTTCACGGCGCTCGGGCTGCCGCGGCTGATCAGCCTCGTCCAGGTCGGGAATCTCGCCTCGCGGCGGGTCGCCGAGAAGATCGGCATGCGGCTGGACGCCGAGGTCACGCGCCACGGCCGGCGCTACTGGCTGATGTCGCTGGACGCCCCCGGCACCGTCGCGGCCGCGCCGGGCTGACGCGCCGCGCCCCGCCGCGACGCTCGCTGAGCAGCGCGCGTGCGCGTCTACCCCAGCAGCGCGTGGAGGAACTGGGGAACCAGCGTGACGATCAGGAGAATGGCGATCAGCGCGGCGACGAAGATGACGGTCAGCACCACCAGATGGAGCAGCGCCGAGCGCCCGGCCCGCCGCCGCGCCCGCTGCGTCGCGGGTGAGATCGGCCGTCGCTCGCTCGCGAAGGGGGAGCCGCGCCCCGGCGCGTTCCCCGAGTAGCGCTGCATTAGCGCGTCCGCCATGGCTCGCTGCCGGATCGCGCGGTCGTACTCCTGGCGCGACTCCGGCCGGGTCAGCACGGCGTAGGCGGCGTTCAGCAGCTTGGCCCGCTCCTCGGCCTTGCGCCGCTCCTGCTCGGTCGAGAAGCGGTCGGGGTGCGCGTGCCGCATCAGCCCCCGGTAGGCCCGGGTGATCTCCGCGCGGGTCGCCGTGTAGGAGACATCCAACACCTGGTAGTAGTCGATGGTCGGGTCGAAGTCGGTGCGGGTCCCCGGCATCGCCGCGCGGCCTCCTCGTGGTGGGCCCAGGGGTGGAGCCTCTGGGAGATTCTACCCCACGCGCGGCGCGTTCCCGGCGCGCCGACGCATGGCACCGGTTCTGCAACCCTGCGGTACTGGACCTGTCCCCACGGCCCGCCCGGCCCTCGACGGTCTACGCCCGCGGCCACGGCGCGAACGGAGCGGAGCGATGCGCGAGCGATTCCGACACCCACACGGGGATGGGAGCGACCTCGTGGTCCACGAGATGCCCGGCCCACACGGGTCTGTCTGGGCACTGGTCGAGGATGGTCGTGGAGCCGCCGGGCGTTCCCCCGTCCTCCTCCTCTGGGAGGGCGTGGCGGCGAGCGCGGCGGCCGGGGAGTGCGCGCGGCGCCTCGCTGAGCGGCACGGCGGGCAGACCGCGGTCTGGGAGGCGCTGGTGCGGGAGTCGCTCGAGCCGTCCTTCTGAGCGCGTGACCGCGCCGGCCCTCGGCTCGCTCCCCACGATGCGGCCGCCGGTCCCCGGCGCCGACCGAGTCCGTCTTCACTTGAGAGGGGTCTCATGATGCGCGCGCGACTATTGCTCTGGCTGGCCGACAGCTGGTGGGGAGTGCGCCGGCGTCCGGCACCCTGGACCTGGCGCGAGCGCCGTGCGGCCGTGTGCGCCGCCGAGATGTGGCTCCACGCGGAGCAGGCGAGCGCCGCGCGGCGACACGCCCGCGGCGGCGTCGGTAACCCCTGAGCCCGACCGGGCCCGGAAACCATCGGTCGCGCTGGGGCGCTGCGGCTCCGGCGCGACCCGGACGGTCGGGAGATGCCCAGGAGACGGTCGATCAGCCCCGCTCGACGAACTCACGCGCGTCGACCTCATCATCGCCCCGATGCACGCGGCCGTCGCGGCGGCCCGCGTACTCATCTCCGCTCGTCACTGATCAGCCGGCGTGATCGCGGACCCGTACCGCGCTCCACGACCGCGCGGCGCTGGCACCGCGTGTGCAAGTCTCCCCACTGTCTACCGTCGATGAACGCCCGTGCTCGGCACGGACGGAGGGACCACATCACATGCAGTCACCGGTTGAGCTGAGTCGTCCGGCGCCGCGGCGGCCCTGGCCGCTCGTCGTCGTCGCGGCACTGGGAGTCGCCATCGTCGCGACCGTCGCCATCGACGTCGCGCTGTGGCCCATCCTCGTCCTGCTGCCGGCGTTGGCGGTGGTCGGCTGGCTGGCCGCGCGCCCGTCTTCCGCGGTCGCCCGCGTGTCGGACCTGTCGGGGCGGCGAGAGATCGAGTGGTACGGGCTGCTGGCGGTGGAGTACGCCCGCAGCCCGGCCGAGCGGCGCCTGGCGGTGGCCGAGGAGTTCCTGCGCCTGGCCGGTGACCTGCTGCGGCTGCCGCCGACCAACCGGCATCGCTGGCCCGCCGCGACGCGCCTCAACGAGCTACGCCACCAGGCCAACCTGCTCCTCGGCAGCGTGGTGGATGCCCAGGCCCCGGTGTCGCTAGACGACTCGGGAGACGATCCGGACCGGCCGTCGGGCGCGGAGCTCCGTCAGGCGTCGACCTGCCTGTCCCGCTATGCCGGGCTGCTGGCGGCGCTGGCCACGACCGCTCGGTGGGACGCCGAGACGCTCCGCCTCATCACCCGCGAGCGCACCCGCCTCGATCTCGCCCGCGAGGAGATCGCCGGCTCCCTCGCCTCGCCGCCGCTGCCGACCCGCGTCGACCGTCGCTACCGACCGCGCGGGCTCGACGCCCGCAGCGACCGCCCGGCCGGCGCTCCGACCGTGGCCGTCCCGTCTTCCGGCGTGGCCCCTGCCGCGCTCGGTCACGAGCCGCCGCCCTACGTCGTCGAGGCCCCCGCCGCCCTCGACGAGGCGCACTGACCGGCCGATCGGGCGTCGACTACCGCTTGTCGTGAGGGATGAGCTCGACCACCGGCAGCTCGCGGGCGTGCTCGACCGCCATGGCGATCTCGGCGTCGTAGTCGAAGGCACGCGTCAGCGCCAGCAGCGGCCGGATGGACCGCGGCGGGCCGCAGTGGGCCGAGCGGTCCCGCATCCGCCGCATCAGCTCGACGCGCCGCTCCGGGTCCTCGATCACGCGCGCGGTGGCCCGGAAGCGATGGCGGCCGACCCGGGCGACGACCTCCGGATTGGCGCGCAGGTTCCGGTACCAGTTCGAGCTGACACCCCAGCCGGAGAAGATGACGTAGTGCCCGTCGACGGGCATGAAGCTGACACCGTTGGTGCGCGGCAGGCCCGACTTGCGGCCGGTGGTGGTCAGCATCATCACGCAGCGGGAGCGGAGCAGTTCGGCGACGGGGCCGTGGTAGAGGAACACCGGCGCCTTGAAGCCGAGCCGCAGCAGCGCCCCCGCTCGCCTGCGCCGGAAGGTCGGCGCCTTACTCGCCATCGCGCTCCTCCTGCAATCTTCCTTCGGGCGCCGAGCGCCTCGGTGCCGGGCTCGATCGATCGCGGCCGCGCGACCGACGGCGCGCGAGGCCCGCGCACCGGTGATACGCCCGTCGTCCGCTGGCCGGATCAGCGCGTGCGATCGATCTCGTCGACCGCGGCCGGGTTCTCAAGCGCCGACAGGTCGCCCAGGTCCGCCTGGCCGGTATAGCGCGCCCGGATCACCCGGCGCATGATCTTGGCGTTGCGCGTGCGCGGCAGGTCGCCGACGAAGCGTACGTCGGCGGGGCGCAGCGGCCGGCCCAGCTGGGCCGTCACCCGGTCGCGAATCTCCTCACGCAGGGCGTCGCTCGGCGCGTAGCCGGGGCGCAGCACGGCGAAGATCACGACCGACTCCCCTTTGAGCTCGTCGGGTACGCCGACCGCGGCCGCCTCCTGCACCGCCGGGTGCGCCACCGCCGCCGACTCCACCTCCGCCGGTCCGACCCGCTTGCCCGCGACCTTGATCGTGTCGTCCGAACGGCCCAGGATGAACCAGAACCCGTCGTCGTCCACCAGCGCCCAGTCGCCGTGCACCCAGACGTCCGGCCAGCGGTCCCAGTAGGTTGCCCGGTAGCGCTCGGGGTCGCGCCAGAAGCCGTTGGTCATGCCGACCCAGGGCGCCCGGATCACCAGCTCGCCCACCTGGCCGCGTACCGGGTTCCCCGCCTGGTCCACGACGTCCGCCGCCATGCCCGGCACCGGCCCGGTGAAGGCGCAGGGCTTCTGCGGCTTGATCGTGACGCAGCCGACGATCCCGCCCGCGATCTCGGTGCCGCCCGAGTAGTTGATGATCGGCCGGCGGCCCCCGCCGGGGACGTCGAACAGCCAGCGCCAGGGACCGGGGTTCCAGGGCTCGCCGGTCGAGCCGAAGACGCGCAGGCTGGAGAGGTCGTGCCGGGTGACCCACTCGTCGCCGCGGCCCATCAGCGCGCGGATCGCCGTCGGCGAGACGCCGAGCACGCTCGCGTGGTGACGCTCGACTACCGCCCAGAGGCGGTCCGGCTCCGGCCAGTCGGGCGTCCCCTCGTAGAGGAGGAGGCCGGCACCGACGAGCAGGCCGCCCTCGATCGCCCACGGCCCCATCATCCAGCCCAGGTCGGTGATCCAGAAGAGGACGTCGTCCGGCTGCAGGTCGAAGCAGAAGGCCAGGTCGTGGGCCGACTTGATTGGGAAGCCGGCATGCGTGTGGACGGCGCCCTTTGGACGGCCGGTGGTGCCGGAGGTGTAGATGATCATGTAGGGGTCGTCGCCGGATGTCTGCTCGGTGTCGAGCCGCTCGGGTTGGCCGGCGACGGCGTCGTGCCACCAGATGTCCCGCCCGGCCGTCCAGGGCACGTCGGCGCCGGTGCGGCGGTAGACGAGGATGTGCTCGACCGTTGGCGCGAGCGCCGCGGCGGCGTCGGCGGTCTCCTTCATCGGGACGACCCGACCGCGCCGGTAGAAGCCGTCGGCCGTGACCAGCAGTCGCGCGTCGGCGTCGCGCAGTCGTCCGGCGGCCGCCTCGGCGCCGTAGCCGGAGAAGATCGGAATGAAGACCGCGCCGAGCTTGCCGCACGCCAGCGTGGCGACCGCCGTCTCCGGCAGCATCGGCATGAAGATGCCGACCCGGTCCCCCTTGCCGATGCCGAGGTCGCGCAGGGCGCTGGCCAGCCGGCTCGTCTCCGCCGCCAGGTCGCCGAAGCTCAGGCGGCGGACCTCGCCGCCGTCCCCCTCCCAGACGATCGCCGTCCGCTCCCGCTCCGGCCCGTCGGCGCGCCGGTCCACCGCGTCGTGGACGTAGTTATAGCGGCCGCCGACGAACCAGCGTGGCCAGGCGGGGCCGCCCGAGAGATCCAGCACTCGCTCGTAGGGCCGGGACCACTCCAGCCCCAGGTGCCGGACGACGGCGTCCCAGTACCACTCCGGCTCGGCGACGGACCGCGCCAGCAGCGCCTCATAGTCGGCGACGCCCTGCTCGCGCATGAAGCGGAGCAGCCGGCTGCGCTCGAGCTCCGCGGGCGTGGGGTGCCAGACGATCGGCTGGTCCAGGTCGGCGTCGGACGGGGTGCCGGGGACGTGCTCGGGGCGGCTGCTCATGGCTCTCCCTCCACCGGGGCCGCTCGGGTCCGCCGGGTGGTGGCACCGGCAGGGCCATCATCCGGCCGGTGCGGCGGCCGGTCAAGCGCGGCAAGCCGCGCGCCACCGGGGCATCGGGGAACGTCCCATGCGACGAGGGCGTCGTGAGCCGGTGGCCCGTGGTACCGTAGCGGTTGCCCATGGCGGCCTCGCCGGTCGCCGTGCCGCGCGCGGAGCGGCACGACCTCCCCGGCGAGCTGGACACGAGAGGACACGGCTACGATGGACGGATTTGCCTCGCTGGGCTTGAGCGCGCCGGTGCTGCGGGCGGTGGGGGAGGTGGGCTTCGAGGAGCCCACGCCGGTCCAGCGCGAGGCGATCCCGGTCCTGCTCGCCGGCCGCGACCTGATCGCGCAGGCCCAGACCGGCACCGGCAAGACAGCCGCCTTCGCCCTGCCCATCGTCGACCGGCTCGCGCCGGACGGCAGCCGCCCGCGGGCGCTGGTGCTGGCCCCGACCCGCGAGCTGGCCGTACAGGTGGCCGAGACCTTCCACCGGCTGGGCAAGGAGCTCAACGTCCGGGTGCTGGCCGTCTACGGGGGCCAGCCGATCGAGCGGCAGCTGCGGGCGCTGCGCTACCCGGTCGACGTCATCGTCGGCACGCCGGGGCGCATCATGGACCACCTGCGCCGCGAGACGCTGGTGCTGGACCAGCTCACGATGCTGGTGATCGACGAGGCCGACGAGATGCTCGACATGGGCTTCATCGAGGACATCGAGTGGATCCTGGAGCGGGTGCCGGCGGAGCGGCAGACGGCGCTCTTCTCGGCGAC
>DASSZN010000005.1:0-5852 GCA_035702805.1 Thermomicrobiaceae bacterium
GCTCGCGGTAGAAGCGGTTGAGCGCCGAGACGCCCGCGCCCGGGTCGACCTCCCAGCCGGCCTGCCGCAGCACGTGGCCGAAGGCCCCCAGCAGCGTCTCCAGGTTGCGCGCCTGCGAGCCCTCGCCCATCAGGCCGATGCGCCAGATCTTCCCCTTGAGCGGCCCCAGCCCGCCCGCGATCTCGATGTTGAACCACTCGCGCAGGTGCGACCGGATCGCCGCCTCGTCGACCCCCTCCGGCACCTGGGGCGTCACCAGCGTCCAGAGGCGCTCCTCCTCCGGCACCAGCAGCTCCAGCCCGAAGGCCGCCATCGCCTGCGCCATCGCCTGGGCGTTGCGGTGGTGCCGCTCGAACCGCTTCTCCAGTCCCTCCTCCAGCACGATCCGCAGCGCCTCGTGCAGCGCGTAGACCGAGGTGATCGGCGCCGTGTGGTGGTAGGTGCGCTCCTTGCCCCAGTACTGCTCGATCATGGTGACGTCGAGGTACCAGGACTGCACCGGCGTCGCGCGGTGGCGCACCTTGGCCAGCGCCTTCTCCGAGAAGGTGATCGGCGCCATGGCCGGCGGCGCGTTCAGGCACTTCTGGGTGCCGGAGTAGGCCACGTCGATCTGCCGCTGGTCGACGTTGACCGGCATGCCCGACAGCGAGGTCACGCAGTCGACGACGAAGATGGCGCCGCTGTCGGCCGCCGCCTGGCCGATCGCCTCCAGCGGCTGCGCCACGCCGGTCGAGGTCTCGGCGTGCACCACCGCGACGACCTTCGCCCCGCTCTGCTTCATGGCGTCGATGATCTGGTCGGGGGGCAGGATCCGCCCCCAGGGGGCGTCGACCCGGTGCAGCTTGCCGCCGGCGCGCTCGACGATCGAGCACATGCGCTCGCCGAACACGCCGTTGACCCCGATCACCACCGGGTCGCCCGGCTCGATGACGTTGACCAGCGCCGCCTCCATGCCGGCGCTGCCGGTGCCGGAGACCGGGAAGGTGACCCGGTTGTCGGTCCCGAACACCCGGCGCAGCATGTCGCTCGTCTCGTTCATGATGGCCAGGAAGGCCGGGTCGAGGTGGCCGACGACCGGGGCCATCATCGCGCGGTAGATGCGCGGGTGGACGATGCTCGGTCCCGGCCCGTAGAGCAGGATGTCGGGCGGGTCGATGGCCGGGTAGGTGGGGACAGCCTCCATTGGGTTCCTCCCTGGTCGGCGCGGATGGACCGATCCCGGCCGGGTCGAGCTGGCCCGCCCGGGCAACGTCCGAGCATAGTCGCGAAATCCGGGCCTGTAAACCGGCCCCCGGCGCATGGCGCGCGGACGGTAGCGGCACACGGGTGTGGCACGGTACGATGGGACATCCGGCAACGAGGATGCTGGCTCGCGAGTCACCCGCGGAGGGCAACCACGGTGCGGCAGGCGCTGGCGCGGCTTTACCCGGGCATGCTCATCGTCGGCATCGCCGTCGCCGCGGTCGCGAACCTGATCTCGGTGCTCGCCGGTGGTCGGGTCGTCGGGGTCGCTGCCGGGAGCCTGGAGACGCTGGTGGGCGTCGCGCTCGCCGCGTACGGCTTCGCGCTCCGAGCCGACTGGAACGGGCTCGTCGGCACAATCGTCACGAACGACCGGTCCTTCCCCGCCCAGATGCCCGGTGGATCCGAGGCGAGACCACGGGCGGTCCGGCGTTTCGGCGCCGTGTGCCTCGTTGCCGGCGTCGGGGTCCTGGCCCTGGGGCAGGCGACGCTCTGGGTGGTCCGATGACCGCCGGGAGCCAGAGAGCCGTCGTCGGCTCACGTACCGCCGGCATCGCGCGGCGGCGGTTCGCCGACCTCAGCTGACCACCCGGGCAGCGGCCGTCCACCTCCACCCGCCACCGGGGGGCATCCCGGACCCTCCAGGGCAGCGACCCTCCCGGATGGGCAGGCGTGAGATGCACGCCGGGTATCCTGGCAGAACCCCCGGGCGTCCACGTCGCCGGCCCCGGGATGCAGCGGCAAGACGTCGCACGACGTCGATGAGGAGACGGCGCGCCGTCGCTGGCGGGCTCACGCATACGTCCCGGGGGTCAGAAGCCGGGGTGGCGCCGGAAATCAGCGCCCGCGCAGCGCCTGGTGGCGGCGCGTGGCTTCCGCGTAGAAGTTCTCGCGACTGGCGATCATGAAGACGAGGACTACACCCTCGTCTTCCAGCACCAGGTAGGCCGCGCGGTACTCGCCGCTGCCTTTCAAAGAGAAGTGGAGCGAGCGGACACCCCGCAGGCTGCCGCTGAGCGGCTCGCCCCGGTACGGATCCTCCCCGAGGTCGAGGAGGATGTCCTCGATGGCACCCGCCACTGGCGGAGCTTCCGCGGGTCCTTATCGGCAGCCCGCGCCGTGCGAACCTCATGGGGCGGTGTCGGCACCTACCGTGGCCGGGGCCCCAGTCCGCGGGTCTTGCCGGCGCGGTGCTCCGCGAGGGCCTCCTCCGCCAGGGCATCGAACGGGTTCGGGACGGGGATGACCTGCATGACGTCACCCTCCCACGCGATGGCCAGCCGGGAGCCGGGCTGGATCCCATGCGCCTCGCGATCCTTCTTGGGCAGCAGGATCCGGCCCTTGTCATCGACCGTCACGATCTCCATCGCGGACCCTCCTCACTGGAAATATGGGAACATCCCACTCACTCGGTGTACCACGTGCGTCTGCTGCCGGGAGCGTTACGTTCCCGGCTCGGGGTCCGGGATCTCCTCGGCCAACGGCGGCAGCGTCCGCAGCGCCCGCAGCGGCGACGCCAGGACCCAGCCGGCCGCCAGCAGCTCGCCCAGCGCCGCCACCACCAGCGTCGGGCGCAGCCCGAGCACCCCGCCCAGCCCGCCCCCCAGCAGCGCGCCGAGCGGCACCGCGGCGCTGGTCACGACGCGCACGGTGGCGCTGGCCCGCCCCTGCGCCGACCCCGGCACCAGCGCCTGCCGCACGCTCGCCTGGTTCACGTTCACGACCGTCAGCCCCAGCCCGAAGAGGAGCTCCGCCGCCACCACGGTCGGCACCGCGACCGGCGCCGGGCCGTGCGCCAGCGGCACCAGCAGATCGCCGCAGCCCAGCACCAGGATGCCGCCGACCGTGCTCCGGCCGATGCCCAGGCGGCGCGCCACGCGGTCGGCGAACAGGGCGCCGAGCAGGAAGCCGGCGCTGCCGACGCTGAAGACGACGCCGATCAGGACCGGCCCGAGACCCAGCGAGCGGACCAGGTAGAGGACGACGACCGCCTCCAGCATGGCGTTGAACAGGCTCAGCACGGCGCGCGTGCCCAGCACCGCCCGCAGCCTGCCGTCGCCGAGGACGATGCCCACCCCCTCCCCGATCTCGTGCCAGATGCGTCCCAGCGGGCTCCTCGGCCCGAGCGACCGCTCGCGCACGCGCAGCCGCCCCACGAGCGCGGCGGACACCAGGTAGGAGGCGGCGTCCACCGCCACGGCCAGCGGGCCGCCCAGCAGCCCGACGAGCCAGCCGCCCAGCGCCGGCCCGACCAGCGCCGCCGCCGTCCGCGTCAGCTCCAGCTTGCCGTTGCCCTCGAGCAACTGCTCCCGCTCGAGCAGCGCCGGCAGGAACGCCTGGTAGGCCACGTCGAAGACGAGCGTCAGCGCCCCGCCGACGAGCGCGACCAGGTAGAGGAGCGGCAGGCTCAACGCACCCAGCACCCAGGCGAGGGGAACCGTCCCCAGCAGCAGCGCCCGCCCGACGTCGGCCGCGATCAGGACCGGCCGGCGCCGGTGCCGGTCGACCAGCGCCCCGGCGTGGAGCCCCACGACCAGCGCCGGCACCGCCCCCGCGGCCGTGAGCAGCCCCATCTGGAACGCGGTGGCGCGCAGCAGAATCGTCGCAACCAGCGGCAGCGCCAGGAAGCTGACCTGCGCGCCGATCCGCGAGATCGCCTGCCCGGCCCAGAAGGTGACGAACTCCCGGTCGCGCCACAGGCCGGTGGGAGCGGCGCTCGCCATCGGCCCCTCACCAGCCGATCGCGTAGGCGACGCGGCGCGGGTCGGCCCCGCCCGTCAGCACGCCGCGCGCGCGGTCCACCACCACGCTGCAGAGCGCCCCGGCCGGCGCCGACCAGTCCGGCCAGCGCTCGACCCGGTGCCCCCGGCGCGCGAGCTCGGCCAGCACCGCGTCCGGGATGCGTCCCTCCGCCCGCACCCGGTTCGGCGTGTAGGGGTGCGGGTGGGTCGAGGCCGGGTAGTTGTAGCTGGCCAGCCGCGGCGCCTCGATGGCCGCCTGCGGGTCCATGCCGAAGTCGAGCAGGTTCACCAGGTACTGCACCATCGCCTGGGGCTGGACGTCGTTGCCGGGCGTGCCGTAGGGCGCGAACACCGCGCCGTCCTTGAGGACCATCCCCGGGCTGGGGGTCAGCCGGGGCCGCTTGCCCGGCGCGATCGCGCTCGGATGCTCGGGGTCCAGCCACGACTGCACGCCCCGGCTGGAGACGATGATGCCGAGCCCCGGCACGATCGGGGTCCCGGTGACGCCGTCGCTGGGCGTGGCCGAGAAGGCGTTGCCCTCCTCGTCGACCACGCAGACGTAGCTCGTGTCGGGCTCGGTCGGCGCGTCGAAGGGGGCCGGCGCGCGCCAGACGCCAGTCGGCGCGCCCGCCCGCTGGGAGCGCCAGGCGTCGCCCGGCTCCGGCATGCCGTCGAAGGCGCGCTCCGTCTCGATCCGCTCGCGCCAGGCCGCCGCGTAGCCCGCGTCGAGCAGGCCCGCCACCGGCACGTCGACGTGCTTCGGATCGCCGTAGTAGCGGTGGCGGTCGGCGAAGGCGGCGTCGAGCGCCTCGACGATGGTGTGGAGCGCGTCGGCCGAGTTGTGGCCCATCGCGGCCAGGTCGTAGCCCTCCAGGATCGCCAGCGTCTCGAGCGCCACCGGCCCCTGGCACCACGGCCCGCAGGCGTAGACGTCGTGCCCCCGGTAGCCCACCCGGACCGGCTCCTCGACGTCGACCCGGAACGCCGCCAGGTCCTCGAGCGCCAGGAAGCCGCCCTGCTCCTGGACGAAGCGGGCGATGCGCTCGGCGATGTCGCCGCGGTAGAAGCGGTCGCGCGCCGCCTGGATGCCCGCCGCGCGCCCCTGCCCGGCGGCGCCCGCCTCCGCCTCGACCAGCAGCCGCAGCGTCCGCCCGAGGTCCCGCTGCACCAGCCGCTGCCCCACCCCCGGCAGCGCGCCGCCCGGCAGGTAGATCGCCGCCGTCGACGTCCAGCGCGCCAGCGACGCGGCGTCGTCCTCGAGGTTGGCGTGCAGGAAGGGGTAGACCGGGAAGCCCTCCTCGGCCAGCGCGATCGCCGGCGCCGCGACCTCGGCCAGGCTGAGGCTGCCGAACTCCTGGAGCGCGGCGAGCCAGGCGTCGGCCGCGGCCGGCACCACGCAGCGCGCGACGCCGGGCGGGATCGCCCCGCCGCACTCCTCGACGAAGTAGTCGCGGCGGACGGCCCGCGGCCAGGGACCGAGCCCGCTGATCGCGCGCACGGCGCGCTCGCGCGCCGAGTAGAGGATGATCGGGGCGACGCCGCCCAGGTTGGTCATGTCCGGCAGCAGCACGTTGATGCAGAGGCCGGCGGCGACCCCGGCGTCGATGGCGTTGCCGCCCCGCTCGAGCAGGCGCACCGCGGCCATCGTCGCCACGGGATGGCCGCTGGCCGCCACGTAGTGCGTGCCCATCACGGCCGGGCGATAGGTGGTCGGCGAGGGAAAGGCGGCCATGCTGCTCCTCCTCCGGTCTTCGGGCGCGCGGCGGCTCTCGGCGTGGCCCGACGATAGTACGCGCGACGGCGATCCGCAACGCGCGGCTGCCGCGCGCCGCGCCATCGCCTATCATTCCGGTAGCAGGCGATCTCGTT
>DASSZN010000086.1:0-58873 GCA_035702805.1 Thermomicrobiaceae bacterium
ATGCCCCGAACAACGCTTGCCTTACGAGCGCCGGTTCGACGCGGTGTTGCGCTGTACGAACGCGGGTCCGCGGTCATCGCCGCTCTCGACCGTGGCATACTAAGGCGGCTTCACCGATGAAAGGAGTGCACCGCATGGCCGAACCGGGCTACTGGATCATCGTCGGTTCTCCGGAGAACCTGGCGACGACGCGTCGCCTCGGGTTCACGGTACAGGGGATGAAAAGCCGGCACCGCAAGAAGGCCGAGCAGATGCGACCCGGCGACAAACTGGTGTACTACGTGACCGGCCGCAAGGCGTTCGGCGCGATCGCGACAGTCACCTCGGAGTACTTCGAGGACCACGAGATCATCTGGCGCAGCACCGACCCGAAGAAGGCGGCCGAGGACTATCCCTTCCGCGTCCAGATCGAGCCCGACATCCTGCTGCCGGACGGCGACTACCTGCCGGCGGAGGGGGTCGCGCGCGGCATGGAGTACGTCCGGAAGTGGCCCGCGCAGAACTGGACTCTCGCCTTCCAGGGGAACGTCCACCGCATCAACCGGCATGACTATGAACTCATCCGGACCGCCTTGGTCGACCAGGCGGCTGCCGCCGCGGCTGACTGACCTGCGCTCCCAGCGCCGACTCTTGCGCCCGTCCGGCGCCGGCGTCCCGCTAAGAGTGTTCTGGTCGGCGGGCCGGGCAGACGCGTCCCGACGCGCCTGCCCGGCCCGATTTGTGCGCCACGGAATATCGGGTTACGATACCCACGTTGGCTCGTCGTGGGGAGGATGTCTCGCATGTCCTGGTTTCGCGTGCTCAAGGGGTCGGTGCTGACGGTAGGCATCGCGGTCCTCTGCTTCCTGCCGCCGATCGTGCACCTCGTGACCGGTCCGCTCAGCCCGCTCATCGGCGGGTACTTCGCCGGCAGCCGGTTCGGCTTGAACGGTGACGAGTCGGCCATCGTTGGGGTGGTACTGGCCATCGCCGGAGGATTGCTCGTCTTCTGGCTGTTTGACGCGTTCTCCGTCGCGCTAGTTGCTCGAGTCTTCTTTGCCGCCTTTGGCGCGCTGTTCCTCGGCGTGCTCGGTGGCGTGGCGGCGTGGGTCGGGGGCCGCAACTCGACGCAGCGCCAGGACGCGTCCGGGACCGGGGCGTAGGCGCAACCACCGGGCGCACGGATTGAGAGGGAGCATCGCTATGGGGTACTGCCCGCGCTGCGGCGAGAACTCGCCGTACAGCGATTCGGTCTTTCACCGGGCCGGTCGCCAGCCCGGCTGCCTGCGAATCCCGAGCGGCACGCGCATCGTCGACCTGGCGGACAAGCCGGACGGCGCCACTGTCACCTACGGCGGAAGCCGCTTTCGGATCCACCGGCAGGACGGCGAAACGACGCTCAAACTGGTCGACTGAGCGGTTATGAACAAACACGAACCAGCCCGGCCGCGATGGCCGGGCTGGTCGCTGTCTGGTGGAGATGGGGGGAGTCGAACCCCCGTCCAGAACGTTCAGCCGAGAATGTACTACAAGCTTAGTCGGCGCTTTGGTTCCCCACCGCGGGCCCCCGCCGACCGGGTCCCATCGTGGGGTGCCGCATGAGTCTTTGGTCGGTCCTATCCGGCAGTCCGATCGACCGCACCCCGTCTTTGTGACGCCCGCTCCAGACCCGTCGGGGGGAGATCTGGGCAGACGTGGCTAGCGTGTTAGTTACGCAGCCAGAGCAAGAGACTGGTTGCCAGTTATGGCTTTGCCCCTTTTTACGAGTCCCGGGGCGACCTCGGCTTGCAATCCTCGTACCTACGGCCCTGTCGAATCCAGACATCCCCGCTTGGTACGCGGTCACTATACCATAATCAGCCGCGCTGCCGCAACGCCCGCTCGACATCGCGCTGAGCCTCGCGCTCGGCCATCGTGTCGCGCTTGTCGTAGAGCTTCTTGCCGCGTGCTACCCCGATGTCGACCTTCGCGCGACCCTTGCGCAGCACCAGCCTGACCGGCACCAGCGTGTAGCCGCGCGCCTCTACCCGGCTGCGGAGGTAGTCGAGCTCGCTGCGGTGGACCAGCAGCTTGCGGGGCCGGTCGGGGTCATGCTGGAAGTAGCCCCCAGCATGCTCGTAGGGAGAGACGTGCATCCCGACCAGCCAGAGCTCGCCGTTGTCGATGCGCGCGTACGCGTCGCGCAGGTTGACGCGCCCAGCACGGATCGACTTGATCTCCGTGCCGGTGAGCGCGAGCCCGGCCTCGAGCTCCTCTTCGACGTGGTAGTCGTGGAACGCCTTGCGATTCGTGGTGACGACGCGCTCGCCACCGGTCTCCGCCGGCGCCTTCGTCTTCGCCATAACGCCTCATCATACGGCACCCCATCGCCCGCCGCAACCGGCTTTTAGTGTCCGGCAACCAGCCCAGGTGGCCTCCGTGTCCGCAGGTGCCCGTGGCATCCGATCACGGCGGAGCGACGGTCGGGCGCCCGACCGTGGGACTGGCAGGTACAATCGCGCCATGGGAGACGCCTACGCTGCCATCGCCCCGTACTACGACCTCGAGTTCGCCGGCTTCGACGCGGACGTTGACCTCTACCTCGGCTACGCGGGTGTGGTCGGCTCGCCGATCCTTGAACTGGGCTGCGGCACGGGCCGCCTCATCGCGCCGCTGGCCGCGGCCGGCCACCACGCCGCCGGGATCGACGCCTCGTCAGCCATGGTCACCCTCGCTCGTGCGCGCCTGGCGGAGGCAGGGCTGCTCTCGGTCGACCTCCGCGTCGGTGACATGACCGACCTGCACGCGTTTCCCGAGGCCAACTTTCGGATGGTGTTCTCGGCCATCAACTCCTTCCTCCACCTTGAGACGCGGGACGATCAACTGGCGGCGCTCCGCGCGGCGCGGCGCGTGCTCCATCCAGACGGTATTCTGGTGCTCGACCTGTTCCACCCCACGCCGGCCGTGCTGCAGTCGCTCGACGACCAGTTGCGACTGGACGGGCAGTGGGAACTGCCGGACGGCACACGCCTCGACCGTCTCAGCCACCGCCGGTTGCACCTGGCCGAGCAGACTGTTGAGACGACCCTCTACTACGACCGCACCGACGAGTCCGGCACCCTCACGCGCACGGTCACCACTTATCGGACACGTTATGTCCATCGATTCGAGATGGAGGGACTGCTCTCCGAGGCCGGGTTCGCGATGGAGGGTACCTATGGGAGCTACCAGCTCGACCCGCTCGACGACTCCTCGCCGGTAATGGTCTTCGTGGCTCACCGGCGGGACGGCAATCCCGGCCTGCTATAATCCCCGTCCGGCGCACGCCATGTCCACTTCGGCACCCCAGCCACCGTCGATCGATCGTGACGTGCCACGGCTGCCGTGCGAGCGCGAGAGGGATCAAGCGTGATTGAGGGCGTCGAGGTCAAACGGCTGGTGACGCACGCCGACGAGCGGGGGGCGCTCACGGAGCTCATCCGGCGCGACGACCCGTTCTTCGAAGGCTTCGGACAGTGCTACGTCTCCGTCAGCTACCCCGGCGTCATCCGCGGCTGGCACTACCACAAGAAGCAGACCGACTACTTCACCTGCGTCCGCGGCATGATCAAGGTTCCGCTGTACGACCTGCGGCCGGATTCACCCACCCATGGCGAGCTCAACGAGTTCTTCATCGGGGACGACAACCGCATCGTCGTCAAGATCCCCATCGGCGTGCTCCACGGTTTCAAGAACATCGGCGTCGAGCCCTGCTACCTGGTGAATTTTCCGACCCAGCCCTACGACCCGGCCGACCCGGACGAGTACCGCGTCCCGTTCGACTCCCCGGACGTCCCCTACTCGTGGGACCTCACCTTCCACTGATGCCATGGAGATGAGCGCGCGCTCGCCGAACCTGCCGGGAGCCATCGAGATCGTCCCGGTCCGGCAGCCGGTCGACGTCGACGTGACGTTGCCGGGCTCCAAGAGCTACACCAACCGAGCCCTGCCGCTCGCCGCGATGGCGACGGGACGCTCGGTGCTCCGCAATGCCCTGTTCAGCGACGACACCGAGCACATGGCCACAGCATTACGCGCCCTCGGCATCGACGTCCGGCAGGACCCGCTTGCCGGCACCTTCGAAGTCATCGGCGGTGGCGGCACCTTGCCCGCGCGGAGGGCCAACCTGTTCGTGGGGAACTCCGGCACCACCGCGCGGTTCCTCACTGCCATGCTCGCGCTCGGCCGCGGGGAGTTTCTGCTTGACGGGACGGCGGCAATGCGGCGGCGCCCCATCGAGCCGCTGCTGGACGCCCTGCGGCAACTCGGCGTCGGCGCAAACTCGCTCGAGGGTACCGGCTGTCCACCTGTGTGCGTGCGCGCCGAGGGCTTTCAGGGAGGACACGCGCGACTGTCAGGTATCGAGAGCAGCCAGTACCTGAGCGCCCTGCTGATGGTCGGACCGCTCTCGCGCGAAGGTATCGAAATCGAGATCGTTGGCGATCTGGTGTCTAAACCCTACGTCGAGATGACCTTCGCCTCGATGGCGGCCTTTGGCGCGACCGGCGAGCATGACCGGTATCGCCTGTTTCGCGTCCCCGGCGGGCAGCACTACACGGGCACGGACTACACCATGGAGCCCGACGCCTCTGCCGCCTCGTACTTCTTCGCGCTGGGGGCAGTCACGGGCGGTCGTGTCCGGATCGCCAACCTCGGCGAGAATTCTCGTCAGGGCGACCTGCGGTTCGTCGACGCGCTCGAGCAGATGGGCTGCACTGTCCTTCGTGGACCGAACTTCACCGAGGTCCGCGGCCCGCAGCGGCTCCGCGGGGTCGACGTCGACATGCAGGGCATCTCGGACACCGCTCCGACGCTGGCCGCGATCGCGCCGCTGGCGGAAGGACCAACGATGATCCGCAACGTGGCACACATGCGCCACAAGGAAACCGATCGGATCGCGGCGCTGGCCACCGAGCTTCGGCGATTGGGAGTCGGTGTTGAGGAGCGGGCCGACGGGCTGGAGATCCACCCCGGGCCAGTCCGGCCGGCGACCATCGAGACGTACGACGACCACCGGATGGCCATGAGCTTCGCCCTGCTCGGCTGCGCGGTGCCGGGCGTGACGATCGCGAATCCCGGCTGCGTCGCGAAGACCTTCCCCGACTTCTTCGAGCGACTGGCGCGCGCGACCGCCGTCGCCTGACGGCCGCCAGTTCGGTCAGATACGCGCGGCCCGGTTGAGCAGGTAGAAGTCCGCCAGGACCAGCGCCATCATTGCTTCGGCGACCGGCACCACGCGCGGGCAAATCGACGGGTCGTGACGACCCTCGACCAGAATCGTGCGCTCCGCGCCGTGCACGTCGACGGTCCGCTGAGGCTGCGACACCGAAGACGTCGGCTTGACGGCGAGCCGGGCCACAATCTGCTCGCCCGTCGAGAGCCCACCGAGCATGCCGCCGGCGTGGTTGGAGACAGTGCGAACGCGCCCGTCCTCTAAGTAGAACTCGTCGTTGTGCTCTTTGCCGGTCATCGAGTAGGCCGAGAAGCCCTCGCCGATCTCGACTCCCTTGACCGCCGGGATGCTGAGCATCGCCTGGCCGATGATCGCGTCTAGCTTGTCCATGGTCGGCTCGCCGAGCCCAGCAGGCACATTCTCCGCCCGCACCTCGACCAGGCCGCCAAGACTGTTCTTCTGGTCCTTGGCCGCCATGATCGCAGCGACCATGCGCTCGGCCGCCACCGGGTCGGGGCAGCGCACCAGGTTCCGGTCGATCTCCGCGCGGTCGAACGTCTCCATGGCGATCGTCCAGAGCTGACGCACGAAGGCGTAGACCTCAACGTCGGCCGTCCGCAGCAACTGGCGGGCGATCGCGCCGGCCGCGACCCGTCCCCACGTTTCCCGCGCGCTCGAACGTCCGCCGCCCCGGTGGTCGCGGTGCCCGTACTTGGCCCAGTACGTGTAGTCGGCGTGGCCGGGGCGGAACATGTCCCGAATGGCGTCGTACTTGCTCGAGTCGGCGTCGGCGTTATAGGTAATGAGCGAGATCGGCGCACCCGTCGTTTGACCCTCGAAGACACCCGACAGGATCTCCACCCGGTCCTGCTCTTGGCGGGGGGAGGTGACCTTGCTCTGACCCACGCGGCGACGATCAAGGTCGCGCTGGATCATCTCCGTGGAGACCTCCAGGCCAGCCGGACAGCCGTCGACGACGACGCCGATGGCCGGACCGTGGGACTCGCCCCAGGTGGTGATCCGAAACAGTCGTCCGAAGGTGCTGCCCATTCTGCCCTCTCCGCGCGCCGGCAGTCCTCTGACTGCTACGCCTGCCTGCCGTCACCCAGCCAGCGTCCGTACAGCGAGTAGTCCTGGCTCGGCACACGGCGGAAGCCGAAGCGCTCGTACAGACGCCGGCTGACGCTGTTGCGCGCCTGAGTGCTGAGGCCAATGCGCCGGGCGCTGGCCGCGCTCAGCGTTGCCACCGCCCACTCGAGCGACCGCAGGCCCAGGCCCTGACCACGAAGGTCGGGCGCCACGGCGATGCGGTCGAGGTGCCCCCACGTCCGGAAGCGCGTCACGCCGACGTAGCTCACCGCGCGGCCTTCCTGGTCGCGACCGAGGTAGATCTCGACCCCCGGGCTCTGGCCGTAGTTGTCGAACTCCTCGCGGCTGTTCCACCACAGCCAGGGAAACGCCGCGTGGTCGAGCGCGATGAGTTCCGCCAGCGTGGCCTCGTCGTCCGCGTCCACCCGCTCGAAGCGGGGATCGGCCGGGGCGACCGGGCTGGCGCCGACCCTGGTCAACTCGTAAATCAGAATCTCCTCGACGAGCTCGTACCCCGCCGAGTCGTAGAACGCGCGACGCCGCGTCTCGGCGTGCTCGCTCGCGATCACCAGCCGCTTTCCAAGTTGCTCCGCCGCGTCGGCGAGTGCCGCAAGAAGCTCCGGCGCGTTGGCGGTCGCCGACAGTTCGACCACCGCCGCGACCTCCTGCCGGTGCCGCCACGCTCCCCCGACCACGTACTCACCGGTCTCCGGAACCCAGAGTCCGAGCCCCGGTTCGGCACGAAGCAGGTGCTCGATCTCCTCAGCGTCGAAGCGGCTCGACCAGCCGAGCCGCAGACGCGGCACGTCCACGAGGCGAAGGGGCTGCACCAGGGGCGACGGCCCTGCCGGGCTGAGATTGCGGTGGGAGAAGCCGATCATCGTCGCGCGCCGCTTTCGCTTGCCTATCTGGTCACCCAGACCGACTCCTGGCCAAGGATACCCAGGAAAGTCACAGACACGCCATGGACGTACGGCCTAATCAGCGTATACGACACGTCGTCGTAGAGCGGGATCACCACGGCGACGTCGACCAAGCGCTGCAGTTTTGCCCGGTCGCGACCGGCGCCGCGGAACGTTTCCCCTCCGCGCGGACGGGGGTGAACGGACGCTCCGAGCCTCCATGCTATGATGGCCGTGGCTCACCGGACTGCCCGTCGAAAGGAGACGCTCCGTGCGAGGAATGGTGGTCGCGCCGCAGCCGCTCGCGGTCGAGGCGGGCGTGGAGGCGCTGCGCCGGGGCGGAAACGCCTTCGACGCCGCCGTCACCGGGGCCTTTGTCCAGATGATCGTCGATCCGCAGATGTGCGGTGTCGCCGGGTTCGGCGTGGCGAACCTGCGCACGGCGAGCGGTGAGCATCGCATCATCGACTTCAACGGAACGGCCGGATCGCGCGTTTCCTCCGACATGTGGCGAGAGATCCTGATCGAGCAGGATTGGACAGGGTACGGTTACCACCTCAAGGGTGCCGTCAATGACGTGGGCTACCAGTCGATCATGACGCCCGGCACCGTCGCCGGCATGGCGGCAGTGCTCGAACGCTTCGGCTCAGTGCCCTGGAAGACCGCCCTGCAGCCGGCGATCTCCGTCGCCGAGAACGGGTTCCAGATCTCCCCGCAACTCTGGCGCACCTGGAACCTTCCGGCACCGGCGGGTCGCGTGGCGATGAAGGACCGGCTCGCCGCGACGCCCGGAAGCCGCGCGCTCTACTTCCGCAACGAGACGGAGACGCTACGCCCCGGCGAGCGCTTCACGAACCCCGACTACGGGGCCGTGCTGCGCCGCCTGGCCGATGCCGGCCCAGACGACTTCTACCGCGGCGAACTCGCCGGTCGCATGGCGGAGGATCTGCAGGCAAACGGCGGCTTCGTGACGGCGGAGGATCTGTCTGCCTACCGCGTGCGCCTCTACGACCCATTGACGACCGAGTACCGCGGCTACACCGTATTCACCAACCCGCCCTCAGGGGGTGGCATCTGCGTCGCAGAGATCCTCAACATCATCGAGCACGAGGCGATCGCTCCGCTCGGGCTCAACAGCACGGCCTACATCGACCTCGTGGGGCACGCCATGAAGGCTTCCTTCCACGACTGGTACAGCTACGTGGCCGACCCCGAGTTCGTCGAGGTGCCGGTGGACTGGCTCCTGTCGTCAGAGCGCGCCGGGGAGTGGTACGGCAAGATCAAGCGCAGTGAAGCGTTCACCGTGCCGGTCTACTCGGAATCGCCGACCACGACCAACATCACCGTCGTCGACGCCGACGGCAACTGTGCAGTCATTACCCACTCGCTGGGGTCCTCCAGCGGCGTCGTGACGCCGGGGCTCGGCTTCACGTACAACAACATCATGAACGCCGCCAACCCGGTTCCCGGCGAGCCGAACTCAATTGCACCGCGCAAGAACCGAATTACCGGCATGTGTCCGACGGTCGTGTTCCGGGGCGACGAGCCGGTACTGGCGCTTGGGGCGCCCGGCGGGACGCGCATCATCACCGGCGTGCTCCAGGTGATCCTCAACGTCCTCGACCACGGACTGAGCCCGGTAGAGGCGGTGTCGGCACCTCGTTTCGACTGCCAGAGCGAGATCCTGGACTGCGAGGCCCGCATCCCGTCGTGGGTGCGGAGCGAACTAGCCGATCGCGGGTTCAGCATCAACGCGAACCCCGCCTCCTTCGGGAACTTCGCCCTGGTACAGGCAATCACCCGAGATCCGCTCACCGGAGTACTCGCCGGCGGGTCGGACCCGCGAGGCGGTGGCGCGGTCATGTCGGCATGAGGTCGCGTCCGGACCTGGCAGTCTTCTTGCGAGGTCGCCAATACACGGTGACGCGAGGCGGCCCGACGGGCGGGACCGCCTCGTCTCAAGGCTACGAAGCGTCCGGGGCAGGCGACACGGGCGAGAGAGTGGCGCACTATGGGATCGACCTATCGAGGTGAGCCTCGTGCACTCGAGGACCCGCGATTCCGGCGCCCGCGCTTTTCGGCGGCCGGTGCGATCCGGCGGCCGCCACGGGCCACGCGTGGCTTGCGGAACGCGTCGACGACCACGCGCGTGGCGGTGCTGGTCCTGGCTGCCGTGTGTTTGGGGCTTCTCGTCTACCTCGTCGTGCTCGCCAACGGGCCGTCGATCAGCAATGTCACGCCGTTACCGAACAGCACGGCCGCCGTTGGCAACGTCAACGTCAGCGCGACGGTCTCGTCCAGAGCGAAGCCGCTCCGCCAGATCGTGCTGAAGATCGACGGCAACCCCGTCCAACCTGCCGTACAGGTCCGCAGCGATCACGTCTGGATCGTCAACTTCGCGGCACCGCTCGCCCGGGGAACTCACACCGCGCTCCTCCAGGTAACCGATACCGCAGGCCACACCACCCATCACAGCTGGTCATTCCAGGCGGAAGGCCCGCGCATGGCGCCGAGCCTGGCCTTCACCGGACCCCCGGCGGGTGATGCCCTGGTGGCAGGTAACCTCAAGATCAGCCTGGAAACCGTCACCGAGGGAACCTTGAAGTCGGTCGCCTTGACCGTCAACGGGAAGGACACACCGGTGTCCTTCACCGCGGACCCATCTCGCTCGACAACCCTCGGCAACGGGACACAGGGTCACGCCTGGACGGTGTTCTCCGATCCGAAGCTCGCCCCCGGCGACTACCTGGTGCACGTCACGGCGACGGACTCGTATGGTGGCGTGTCAACTTCCAACCTTCGCTTCTCCGTGGTGAGCAGTTCGGCCAAAGCCACCGCGCTGTACTTCGCGTCGACAAACCAGTACGTTCACGGCCCGTTCATGGCGTTCTGGCAGGCCCACGACGGCGCGTTCCTCTTCGGCAACCCGGTCAGTCCGCAATTCGTCAATGACAAGGGCGTGACCGTGCAATACTTCGAACGCGCACGGTTCGAGCTTGCTTCCAACGGATCGGTCGTGCTCGGTCTGCTCGGTCAGGAGGCGATGACCGCCAACTCGCCGAAAGTCAAGAATCCCTCGAACCCCTCGACGCTTTTCTTCCCCGAGACCGGCCACACGCTCACCGGCCAGTTCCGCGCCTTCTGGCAGCAACACGGCGACCTCCCCATCTTCGGCTACCCGATCTCCGAGCCGATCGAGGAGGGTGGCGTGCAGGTTCAGTATTTCCAGCGGGTGCGCCTGGAACTGCAGCCCGGTTCGGGTGGTGCTGCCTCGACGGTTCAGATCGCGAACCTGGGCACCCAGGCCTGGGCGACGCTCTCGGGGCAGGGTCAGTAGCTTGCGCCCCGGCGCCTCACACGGTGGGGCCGGTCGCAGCCTCAAGCATCTTCGTCCAGTCCAATCGCGGTGACGATGCGGCGGACGGTTTGCTCCACGTCGGACTCGCCGGTGTCAACGGTGACGGCGGCATGGGCACGGGCGTCGGCAAGGCGTTCCCGCTGAAGTTCATAGATCCAGTCCGGCCAGCCGGGCCCCCGGCGCAAGCGCACCGTCTCCAGACTCGCCTGCAGGTAGACCACGCGATCCGGTTGGAGGTGGTTCCAGAGGTCTCGCACGACCGAGTGCTCCTGGGCCACCGCGTAGGCATCGACGTGCACCCGCCGCAGGTGGTCAACAACGGTGCTCTTGCCGGAGCCGCAGACGCCGACCACCGCCACCCGCGGCCCGCGCACCGGCTCGGCTACCACAGCAGCGTCTACCAATCTACCAGCGGCACGACGATCGAGAGTCGCCGGATTGGCCGATCCTCGGCCACCGCTTGCAGCCGCAAGGCCACGACGGTCATGTCATCCGCTGGGTGCCCTCGGTCCGCGGCCACTGCCGTCTCGAGCACGCCGTCGGCGAGCTGTGCGGCGGTGCTCGCACGCGCGGCGGCGGCCTCGAAGGCGGCCCCGAGGTCGAGCGGCGCGCCGTACCGCGTCCCGGCGGCGGTGATGCCGTCGGTCACGATAATCGCCGCGAGCACCGGATCGAGTCGATGCTCAATGATCTTCGGGCGCGTGTGCCGGTAGATACCGATGCGTCCGCCCGAATCGTCGATGCGCTCACAGCGTCCGTCACGGACCAGGAGCATGGGGACCTCACTATTGCGTGTGAAGAGGACGGTCCGGCTCGACAGATCGACCGAAACGATGTCCAGCGCCGCCGAGACCCGACCGCCGCGACTGGCGAAGAGGAAGTCGTGCGTGGCGCGCGCGGCCGCGCCGTCGCGGACCCCCTCGTTGAGCAGGCTTACCGCGCGTCCGGCGACGAGCAGGCTGAGCAGTTTCGCGGCCGCGCCGCTTCCCTGTCCATCGACGATCACGGCCGAGAACCCGCCGCCCGGGCGTTCGACGATCTCGACGGTGTCGCCGCTCTCGCGCGTGCCGAACTTGTGGGTCTTGGCGACGGCCAGATCGATCGTGACCGGCGCGGGCATCTACGCCCGCGGGACGTCGGCATCGCGCGCCGCGCGCCCTCCATAATTCCGCTGGTAGTAGTCGCGGAAGTCCGCATCGCGCAGCGGTTCCCACCAGTCGCGCCGCGCGTGGTACCAGGCAACCGTGTCGCGAAGCCCGTCATCGAAGGCGACTGCCGGTTCCCAACCCAGTCCGCGCAGCTTGTCCGTGGCCAGCGCGTAGCGCCGGTCGTGGGCCAGCCGGTCCTTGACATGCTGGAGGAGGCTCTCGGGCCGGTCGAGAAGGCGCAGGATGGTGCGGATCACGTCCAGGTTCTCTCGGGGATTCCCGCCGCCGACGTTGTAGACCTCGCCCGGCTGGCCGCGCTCGAGCACCGTCGCAATCCCGGAGCAGTGATCGGCAACGTGGATCCAATCCCGAATCTGCCGACCGTCGCCGTACACCGGTAGCGGTCGGTCCTCCATCGCGTGGGTGATCATCAGCGGAATGACCTTCTCGGGGTACTGGTACGGCCCGTAGGTGTTCGACCCGCGCGTGATCGACGCGTCGAGCCCGTGAGCGGCAACGTACGAGAGCACCATCAGATCGGCGCCGGCCTTACTCGCCGAGTAGGGGCTGCGTGGCCGGAGCGGGTCATCCTCTGATGAAAGCCCGGTCTCCACGTCTCCGTAGACCTCGTCGGTGCTGACCTGGACGTAGCGCCGCACTCCGGCGCGGCGCGCCGACTCGAGCAGCGTCCACGTACCGTACACGTTCGTTTGGATGAACGCCGAAGGGTCGAGCAGCGAACGGTCGACGTGGGTCTCGGCCGCGAAGTTGACGATGGCGTCGCATCCGGTCAATGCCGCCTCGACCGCGTCGACATCGCAGATGTCCGCATGGACGAAGCGGAAGCGGGGCGAGTCCGACAGGTCGGTGAGGTTGGCGAGGTTGCCGGCGTAGGTGAGTTTGTCAAGGACCACGACCTCCGCTAGCGACCGCGCCAGCAGATACCGCGCGAAGTGGCTGCCGATGAACCCCGCGCCACCCGCGACCAGCACGCGACGAAACGGCTCCCTGCTGCTGTCCATCTGCACGCTCCCCATCTGACGCCTTCCCGGCAAGAGCCTAGCAGAGCGCCCCGATGAGAGCCAATCCAGCCGCACCATGCCGCACGCATGGGAGCGCCGACCGATGGCTCCGGGAGAATACTCCCAGCCGATGAGTCCCAAATCCGTGCTATACCAATGTCTTGACTTGCCGGTGCTACAGTCCTATACTGGCGGTATCGAAAAGTGACGCGGATCGACAAGCTCCGTCACGTTTCGAAAGTGGTGACACCGAGGCACTCATCGAACTGGGCCGAGGGGCATGAGGAGAGAAGGAAGGAGGTAGTTTCTTTGAAGCTCAAGAACTTCAAGTGGAAGTAACTCCGCGTTGACGGGAACCCGATCCCCGGCCAGGTTAGATGTTGGGTGGTGGCCGGGGATCGGGTTTCTGCGTGTTCGGCTCCGGATATCCTTCGCGGTTCGATGTTCGTTCCGCGTTCCCCGTCGCAGTACTTTCTTCCCGCAACCCATTATGACGCGTGTCCGTGACTGTTGGGAGTTTTGCCGCTCGGTGCCCCCCCCATGCCGTTGCTAGAATCCGGATCAGGTGTCAACGTCGTCGTTCGCCGGATTCCAGTCGCGTCACCACGATGCATTCCGTTACGTCGACTGGGCCACGCTGAGGGCGCCGGTGCAGGTACCATTCAGAGTTCGGGCATTCGTGATGACGCTGGTCGTAGCGGCGGTGGGCCTCGTCACCGTCGTGGGTCCGCGTCTTTGGCGAGCCCCCATCGACACGTCGGTCGTCGCGCTGATGGTCATCCTCGTGGGCCTCATCGTCTTTGCCGATTTCTTCGATATCGAGCTACCGCTGGCGAGCGTGCGGGTCACGGTCTCCGTTTCGTCCGCGCTCTGCTTCGCTGCGGCGCTCACGCTCGGCCCGGTGCTCGCGGCCGTGGTCGCCGCCACCGGGGCCGTGACCGTTGAATTCGTCCAGCGACGGCCGCCACTCAAGATGGCGGCGAACGTATCGAACTACGTCCTCGCCACATTCGCGGCGTCGTGGTTCTACACGAGCCTCGCTCATATGAGCGCGACGCCGATCGGCAACGCCAACAACGTCATGGCGATGCTGGGTGCCGCCTCCCTCTACATGCTCGTGTCATCCTGGACCATGGCGCTCGTGCTGGCGCAGGTGGTCGGCATGCCTCCCTGGGAGATGTGGCGCGCCAGCGCCTACGGTGTCCTGTTCGAGGCCATTACTCTGCCGACACTCGGGAGCCTGATCCCGGTGCTCATGACGCAGAGCCCCATTGCTCTCGTCATTGCCATCGTGCCACTCCTCGGCCCGTACCTCGCGTTCCGCAGCTACCGCAAGCTCGACAAGGAGACTCGGCACACCATCGAGCTGCTCGCCGATCTCCTCGACCGACGCGACCCGTCGACATCGGAGCATTCGAAGCGGGTGGCGTCTCTGGTGAGCCAGGTCTTGCCGCTACTGGACGATGTGTCGAGTGAGGACGCGCAGATCATCCTCTCCGCCGCGCGGATCCACGACATCGGCAAGGTGGGCACGAGCGACCTGACGCTGCAAAAGCCGGGTAAGCTCACCACCGAGGAGCGCGCCATGATCCAGCAGCACGCCGCGGACGGTGGGGAGATCCTCTCCAACCTCTCGCTCTATCGCCAGGCGGCCGTGCTCGTTCGCCACCACCACGAGCGCTGGGACGGCCAGGGCTACCCCGACGGGCTCTCCGGCATCGCCATTCCGCTCGGGTCACGGGTGATCGCCGTAGCGGACACCTACGACGCGATGACCAGCGACCGCGTCTATCGGCGTGGGCTGCCGCACGAGGCGGCCATGGGGGAGATCAGGCGCTCGTCGGGAACGCAGTTCGACCCGAAGATTGTCGAGGCGTTCGAGCGGGTGATGGGGCAGGCTCCTCAGCCGTCCGGGCAGCGCGTGCTGAAGCCGTCAACGTCCGAGTGAACGACCGAGTCACCGCTCGAGCGGCGGGTCGGGCCACTCGGACCGCAGGATGCTCATCAAGACTCGGTCGACGTACCGCCCCCCCTTGAAGACGTGGTCGCGCAGCACGCCGTCGTGGTGGAACCCAACCTTCTCGCAGCAGCGGATGCTCGCAACGTTGTCGACGTCGATCGTGATCCAGACCTTATGAAGGTTCAACTCGCGGAAGGCGAAGTCCACGGACAGCCGGGCGATCTCCTGGCCGACGCCGCGGCCCCGGTCGGCCGGGGGCCCGATGAACATGCCGAACTCCGCGTAGCGCGCCCAGGGATCGATGTCGGCGAGGTGGGCGGCGCCAATCGGCGTTCCGTCGTTCCGCACGACCGTGAAATCGACACGGGTGACCGAGTCTTCGGCCAGGTGCGCCACGGCCTGGCGCATGCCCTCGGGCGAGGCTGGCACACCGTTTCCGGAGCTCAGGATCCCGTTCAACTCCGGATCGCCGAACCACTCGACCCAGAGGTCGCCGTCCCCGGCGTGGAGCCGGCGCAGCGCGATCCGCTCACCCGTGAGCATCGATGCCCTCCCCCGTACGGACATGATCGGCGCACTCAAACGACGGCATGATAGCATCTCGCTCCGCCGTGGCATCCGGCGCCCGAACGCCGCGCCGGCACTGGCATAATGGGCCTGGGGGCGACGTCGCGTCAGGCCCTTACCGAGGAGCACCGGTGTGCGCATCGACGTCTTTACGATCTTCCCCGGCATCTTCGACGGCCCGCTGAGTGAGAGCATCATCAAGCGCGCACGCGAGCGCGGGCTGATCTCGGTCGAGCTGCACGACATCCGGCAATGGTCGACGGATCGCCACCGGTCCGTCGACGACTACCCCTACGGTGGTGGTCCCGGAATGGTGATGATGGCGCCTCCGGTGGTCGCCGCCGTCGAGGCCGTGCTTGGAGACGACCTCGGGGACGTACCCATCCTGGCGATGTCCCCATCCGGGGACGTGCTGACGCAGCGCCTGGCCGAGGAACTGGCCACCGAGGCGCGGCTGGCCCTCATCTGCGGTCGATACGAGGGCATGGACGAGCGGATTCACCGGCTCCTGGCTACGCGCGAGGTGTCGATAGGCGACTACGTGCTCAGCGGCGGCGAGCTCGCGGCCGCGGTCGTCGTCGACGTCGTGGCACGGCTCGTTCCCGGGGTCATCCAGGCGGAGTCCGCCGCCGAGGAGTCGCACAGTACCGGGCTGCTGGAGTACCCCCAGTACACTCGCCCTCCCGAATACCGGGGCGCGGAGGTACCGGACGTGTTGCTCAGCGGCAACCACGGTCGCATCGCGAACTGGCGCCGCCAGCAGGCGCTCCGCCGCACGCGGGATCGGCGCCCTGACCTGCTCGCCAGGATGACGCTCTCGCCGGAGGATCGCCGGCTGCTCGATAGTGATGCCCATCGCGCGCTCTGAGGGGGGAACACACGTGCTACACTCGGAAGCGCTCGCGCTCGGTGCGGTGCTCGGCAGCGTAGCGGGAGGTAGGGTGCATCCAATCGTCATCCAGCCGGGCTCTCTCGTGGGCTGGATCCTGCTCGGACTCCTTGCCGGCTGGATCGCCGGCCTGATCACGCGCGGGCACGGCTTCGGCTGCCTCGGCAACGTCGCCATCGGCTTGATCGGCGCCGTGGTTGGGGGCTGGCTCTTCAGCCTGATCGGCTTCGTCGGGTTCGTCGGATTCCTCGGTAGCCTGCTGATCGCCGTTGCCGGCGCGGCGCTCGTCCTCGCGGTCGCGAATGCCATTACCTGACGGGTTCCCCACGATGCGTCGAACGGACCGGATTCCATGCCGCCGTTGATCCGCCTCTCGGACGTGTCGAAGCTCTACCAGACCGGCCGGCGCTCGATCGTTGCGCTCGACCACGTCGACCTGACGATCGCGTCCGGCGAGTGGGTGGCAGTCCTTGGTCCGTCGGGCTGCGGTAAGTCCACGCTCCTCAACCTTCTCAGCGGAATCGACCAGCCCTCCAGCGGGAGCGTTGAGATCGACGGGGTGGTCCTGTCAGACCTCGGCGAGGAGCGCCTGGCCCACTGGCGCGGCACGGCCGTGGGAATCGTCTTTCAGTTCTTCCAGCTGATGCCGACGCTCACCGCGGTCGAGAACGTGCTCCTGCCGATGGACCTCGCCGGGCGCCGTTACCAGCGTGAACGCGCGACGAGGCTGCTCGAGCGCGTCGGCCTCGAGGACCTGGCGGATCACCTCCCCAACGAGCTCTCGGGTGGCGAGCAGCAGCGCGTGGCCATTGCCCGGGCGCTGGCCAACGAGCCAGGGCTGATCCTCGCCGACGAACCGACCGGGAACCTCGACAGCGCCGCCGGCCAGCGGGTGCTCGAGCTCCTCGACGAGATGTGGCGGGCCGGCAAGACGATCATCCTCGTCACCCACGACCGTACCGTGGCGAACTACGCCTCGCGGGTCATCGAGATGCGCGACGGGCGCATCGCCTCCGACCGGCTCGTGAGCGGCCGTGAATACCCGCGCGTGCTCCGCGCCGCCGGCGGCTGATCACCCCAACGTGCCGCTTTCGCCACCGCGATCACGGGCGAACCACGCGGAACGGCGCGGCGTCGCGTCTATACTTGTCCTCGGGACGTCGCGTGCCGCGGAGGGCAGGTGCCCACCGGATTCCGGCGCCCCACGCCGGAGGACTCCCGGGCGGATGCACCTGCTCCTGACCAAGAACGTACGCGACGTACAGCGTCGGCCGTTGCGCACGGTCCTGACGATGATCGGGGTCATCCTCGGCGTGGCCGGCGTCGTGGCGATCTCGTTCGCCGGACGGAACCTCGCGGCCGCCGAGCAAGATACGTACGCGAGCACCCGGCAGCCCGACATCACCGCCTACGTCAGTGCGGCACCCGCGAACATCCTCTCCTTGCTTTCACAGCGACCCGGAATCGTGGCAGTCGACAGTCGCGCCATCCAGATCACCCGGGCTACGACCGGCAGTGGCTGGGTTAACACCCGTCTGGTCGGCGTTGACGACTTCTCGAACATGCCCCTGGACACGGTGCAGTTGGTCTCCGGCCACTACCCGGGACCCGGCGAGATCGCCTTCGACGCCAGCGCGCGCAAGCTCACCTCGATCCGCATTGGCGACCTCGTCGCGCTGCAGGCGACGGCCAACCAGCCGATCACCTACGCGCACGTGAGCGGGTTCGTCCGCGCACCGGCGACGATCGACGCGTCGATCCTCGACGAGGCTACGGCTTTCATGCCGGCGCACGACGTGCGCGTCCTCCTGGGGTCCAGTTCGAACAACTACCTGATGATCCGGGTCGCCGACCCGGCCCGCGCGAGCCAGATCGCGACCACCGTCAAGCAGTTGCTTTCCGAGCGTGGCATCGCCACCGGGAGCATGACGGTCAAGAGCCCGACCAACTTCACCGGCAGCGCAGAACTGGCGACACTCCTGCTGCTGCTGCAGGTCTTCTCGGTGGTCGGCGCGATACTCAGCAGCTTCCTCGTTGCCAACACCGTCGCTGCGATCATGGTAGAGGAGACGCGCCAGATCGGCCTGATCAAGGCCCTCGGGGGCAGCCGCTGGCAGGCGATGCAGCCGTACCTGACGTTCGCGCTCATGCTCGGGGTGACCGGATCAGTGCTCGGCTGGGTCGCGGGCCTGGGAGGCGGCGAACTGCTGACACGCTACCTTGCCGGCTTGTCGGGTCTCACCCTCCCGCCCTTCACGCTGGCGCCGCGCGAGTTTCTGCTGGCACTGGGGGTCGGGGTGGCCGTTACCCTCACCTCGTCCCTGCTGCCGGCCTGGTCCGCCACCCGCCAGCGAGTGTCCCGGCTGCTGGCAAACGTCGGCGTCGTCGCCGACTTCAACCGCGGCATCACCCAGTGGCTCACCGCCAGGGTGAGCCGCGCGGGCGCCCTCGTCACCATGGGCCTGCGCAACGTGACCCGCCGCCCGGTGCGTGCCGCGATCACGTTGACGGTCGTCGCGGTGGCGGTCGCCGCGTTCGTGAGCACCCAGGCGGTGAACCGGTCCGTCTCGATCACCGTCAACCACCTCTACGCGCTATATGACGCGCAGGGTTTCGTTCTCTTTGGGCAGCCGATGGGCCTTGACTTCGGCTCGGTGCTGGACCAGACGCCGGGGGTGATCGCGGCCGAGCCCTGGGGCAACGTCACCGGTTCGATTGGCAGTACGCAGTCCGACGTGTGGGGCATGCCGGCCAACACGTCCATATACACGCCACGCCTGGTCGCCGGCACCTGGCTTACCCAGTCCAACCCCATCGCGGCGGTGCTCACCACCAACGTCGCGCAGGCGGTGGGCGCGTCGGTCGGCGACGTCACCACGCTGGACATCGGGACGCACTCGACACTGGTGACGGTCGTCGGGATCGTGAACGACGCGAGCACCTACCTGGGCGCGACCACCACCGGGAAGGTCTTCCTCCAGATCAGCGATCTGCAGCGCATCGTCGGGCTCAGTGGGACCGCCACACTCTTCGCGCTCAAGCTGCAGGCCACCGCGCCGGCAGCGGTCGACCAGGAGCTCAACGCCGTCGAGGCACGCTTCCGCCAGTACGCCCCGGTGACGTTGCCGATGTACCAGGACCAGGAGAGTTCTCGGCGCGCCATCGACATCCTCACCGTGATGCTCGATGCCATGGTAACGATCGTCAGCCTCGTCGGACTGGCCGGCATCGTCAACACGCTGCTGATCAACCTGACCGAGCGGCGCAGGGAGTACGGGGTGCTGCGAGCGCTGGGGGCCTCCGGCTGGCAACTCATGCGGCTGGTGCTGACCGAGGCACTGGGGCTCACCGTGCTGGGATTCGCTCTGGGTATCCTGATCGGCTACCCGCTCGCGCGCTGGCTGGTGGCAATCACCGGCGAGCAGTTGTTCCAGCTCGAATTCCATCTCGGCGCGCTGACGGTGCTGCTCACGTTTGTCGTAGCGCTGGCCGCCACGGCGGCGGTCAGCACGGTGCCCGGTCTGGTGGCCGGTCGCCTTCGTCCGATTCAGGTGCTGCGCTATGAGTAGGCGGACCCGCTGGGCCATCGTCGTCGTCCTGGTGGTCCTCGTCGTCGCGGGCGTTGTTGCGGCCGTGCTGGTCAGTCAGCAGGGCCCAGCGACGGTGGTGGTACGTCGCGGCTCGCTCGAGGCGACCGTGCAGACGGTCGGCCACCTCACCCCCACCGACCCGGTCGCGGTGACCGCCGCCGTGTCGGGCCAGGTGAGCCTCGTAGCGGTCTCGCCCGGCGACCAGGTGCAGGCGGGCGACGTGCTGGCGACCCTCGACCAGCAGCCGTTCCGCGACGCCATCGCGCACGCCCAGCAGCAGGTGTACATCGCGGAGACCGCGCTGAATTCTGCGGAGCAACAGGGGGGGGCCAGCCCGAGCCCGCAGCAGGTCGCCGCACGGCTGACGGCCAGCGAGAATCTGAAGGCGGCCCATCAGGCGCTCGACGCCGCCGACACGGCGCTCACGAACACGTTCATCCTCGCGCCGGCCGCCGGGACCGTGCTCAGCGTTACGGCGGCTAAAGGAGCCCCGGTGGCCCAGGGGACCGTGGTGGCACAGATCGCCAACCTGTCGAACCTTTCGCTGCAGATCGACCTCGACGAGGTCGATCTGCCGCACGTCACACCCGGCATGCCGGTCAGCTTTACCGTCGACGCCTATCCCGGTCAAACCATCGACGGGAAGCTCGCGAGCATCGCTCCGTCGGCCGTGACCAGCGGCGGGTCGACGACGTTCCAGGGCAACGTCAGCTTCACCCTTCCCGACGGGCTGGAGTTGCGGCCGGGAATGAGCGCCAATGTTTCGATCAAGACCGCGGTTCGGAACAACGTGCTGCTCATCCCTCAGAGCGCCATCCTCACGGTGGGTCAGCGAACGTTCGTGACGGTGGTGAGCAACGGCCACTCCCAGCAGCGCGAGATCAAGACCGGATTGAGCAGCGGCGGGCTGGTGGAGGTGGCATCAGGACTGAGCGCCGGGGAGCGGATCGCGGCGCAGCCCTGATAGGACGTACCGTACGTCCGCCGGCCACATTCGGACGTTCGTCAGTGCCGCGTAGGGACCAAAGCCCTAGTGTCGGCGGTTCGAGTCGGCAGTACCCTGAACCTGGTGTCGGGAAGACGTCCGCTTGAGCGGAGCAGGGTGGGGTGATGCCGACGACCTCTCCGGGACCCACGACCCGGATCCTAAGCGCGCGTGAGCCCTCGGCCATCGAGCAGACCGGCCTCGATCTGGGGTTCATCATCGATCTTGCGCTGAAGGCCGTCTATTTCCAGAGTGGGATCACGGCCCAGGCTCTGGCTGATCTGCTGTGCCTGCCGTACTTCAACGTGATCGAGCGGGCGCTCGCACAGCTCAAGCGCGACGAGCAGGTCGAGGTCACCGGGAGCCAGGGGTTCGGCGAGCTCGCCTACCAGTACCTCTCCACTCCGAAGGGCGCGGTGCGCGCACAACAACTGCTCGAGCGCAACTCCTACGTCGGCCCGGCGCCGGTGACACTGGAAGCCTTCGTCGACATGGTTCGGAACCAGTCGATCTCAACTACCCACGTGACCCCAATCCAGGTACGACGCGCCGCGTCCGACCTGGTGTTCGACGACGAAGTACTCGACGCCATCGGGCAGGCCGTCAACACGGGACGCTCGCTCTTCCTGTTCGGTGACCCCGGCAATGGCAAGACCGCACTTGCCGAACGTATCGCGCTGATGCTCGGCGGTCACGTGCTGATCCCACACGCCATCGTGGTCGACGGTCAAGTGATCAAGATGCTGGACCTGCAGCATCACGAGCCCATCTCGACCCCCAACGGCCGCACCGACTACGACCGGCGCTGGGTCCTCTGCAAGCGGCCCACGGTGATGGTGGGCGGCGAACTCACGCTCAACAGTCTGGATCTCATCTACGACCCCGTCTCGAAGGTGTACGAGGCCCCGCTGCAGATGAAGGCCAGCAACGGCATGTTCCTGATCGATGACTTCGGCCGCCAACAGGTACGGCCGGCGGACCTGTTGAACCGGTGGATCGTGCCGCTGGAGAAGCGAATCGACTACCTGACACTGCACACCGGCAAGAAGGTCGAGATCCCGTTCGACGAACTGATCGTCTTCTCGACCAACCTCAAGCCAACGGAACTGGTCGACGAGGCCTTCCTGCGCCGGATTCAGAATAAGGTTCGCATCGTCAACCCCACGGTCAACCAGTTTCGAGAAATATTTCGTCGCCAGTGCGAGAACCTGAAGGTCCCCTATGACCAGCAAACCCTGGTCTACCTGCTCCGCGAATACTATGTCAAGCCGCAACGGGAACTTCGCTCCTGCCACCCGCGAGACTTGTTGCGCACGTTGATCGGAATCGCGAAGTACCTCGAGCAGCCGCCCGCGCTGAGCCAGGACCTGGTGGATCGCGCGTGCCACACCTACTTCGTCGAGCTGTGACCAAGACACTCGTGTTTTCCCGCCACGGTACGGATGAACATCGCGGCACCGCCGCCGGGTCGGCCGCGTCCAGGCGACCATGCGCGCTGCCGCGGCCGACAGCGAACGGACATCTGGCGATTTCGCGGAGTCGTGTTTCGCCCCTGAACGTACGCAGTGCTTCCCCCACGGACCCGGCCGTGAGCGCTCTCGAGACAGCCGAAACATCGCGAGCCGATTGGCACGGAGCGCGGCACCCGTGTACTATCAACTGCGCAGAGGTGCATATGTGTCGTCGGGGAACCGACCGGCCAGCCGGATACCACGGGGGTCCGCTGGTATGCACACGCGCGACCTACCGTGTGGATTGGTCGTCCCACTCTAAGGGTGAATTGGGTTGAACGCGTATCGACGGTGGCTTGCGGTGGCCGGGGCAGCGGTCCTGGTCCTGGTTCTCATTCTGGTTGGCTTGACGGTGCGGACCACGCCGAAGGAGGTCGACCTCACGCAGGTCATGACCGCCATTCAGGCCGGCAAGGTGACCAACGTCAAGCTGGCGTCAGACGGCAGTTCGGCGGACGTGACGTTCACCAACTCAACCACCGAGCACGTCGTCCTGCCGCCGGGCCAGTCGTTCACGTCGCTGCTTACGGCGGCGAACATCCCCCTGGCACACTGGCCGCAAATCTACCCGGCCAGCAGCGGCGGGGTGTCGAGCAGCGTGAGCCTGGCACTGCGGATCATGACCGTCGTGGCGATCGGCGGGTTGGTGTTCATCTTCTTCAAGCGCTTTGGGCCCGGCGCCATGGGCGCCTCGAGCAGCCGGCGCGGCGCCTTCGAGCCGGTGCGGCCCGGTGAGCGCGGCGTAACGTTTGCCGACGTCGCCGGCTCCGAAGAGGTCAAGGAGGAGGTCGCCGACATCGTCGACTTCCTGCGCGAGCCCGACCGGTTTCGGCAGCTCGGCGCGCGGATTCCCCGCGGCCTGCTGCTGACCGGCCCTCCGGGCACCGGCAAGACGCTGATCACGCGCGCGCTCGCCGGCGAGGCGCGGGCGTCCTTCTTCTCGGTCAGCGGCTCCGAATTCGTCGAGCTCTACGTCGGCGTGGGCGCGAGCCGCGTCCGTGAGCTGTTCCGCAAGGCCAAGGAGGCCTCCCCGGCGATCATCTTCATCGACGAGATCGACGCCATCGGCCGGCGTCGCGGCCGCATGGAGCAGAGCTCCGAGTACGACCAGACGCTGAACCAGATCCTGGTCGAGATGGACGGGTTCGAGGAGCGCACCGCCGTCGTCGTCATCGCCGCCACGAACCGCGTCGACATCCTCGACCCGGCGCTGCTGCGGCCGGGCCGGTTCGACCGCAAGGTCATGGTCGACCTCCCCGATCGCAAGGCACGCCACGCCATCCTGCAGGTCCACGCGCGGGGCAAGCCGATGGCCGACGACGTGGCGCTGGAAGAACTGGCCGCGCGCACGACCGGCATGACCGGCGCCGACCTCAGCAACGTGATCAACGAGGCGGCGATCCTGGCAGCCCGTGCCCGCAAGCCGGTGATCCACAACGGCGACCTGCTCGAGGCACTCGACCGCACCATCGCTGGCCCTTCTCGCAAGGCCGGGCGCTTCTCCGACCGCGAGCGTCGCGTCATTGCCTACCACGAGGCGGGCCACGCTGTCGTCGCGCACCTGCTTCCCGACGCCGACACCGTGCACAAGGTCTCAATCGTCTCTCGCGGGCGCGCCGGGGGCTACACGATGATCGTGCCGGATGAGGATCGCGGGCTCTGGACTCGGGCCCAGCTGACCGACCGGCTAGCGGCGCTGCTAGGGGGCCTGGCGGCGGAAGAGATCATCTTCGGTGACATCACGACCGGGTCGTCAAACGACCTCGAGCAGACGAGCCAGATCGCGTCGTCGATGGTCCAGCGCTACGGGATGAGCAAGCGCTTCGGCCTGCTGTCGGTCGGTATGGGCGCTGACACCGCCCAGCTATCTCCGCAGTCCGCGTTCGCGGCCGAGCAGGAGGCCAGCGAACTTGTGGGGACCGCGCATCGTGAGGCCATCGACCTGTTGCGCACGCACTTCGAGGACCTGGAGCGCGTGGCCCAGCGGCTGCTCGAGGTCGAGACCATCGAGGGTGAGGAACTGGAGAGCCTGATCAGCCCGCTGCGCTCGCTGCCGGACCGGCAGGTCGAGGCGCCGGAGCCGGAGGCGCTGTCCCACTCCCCGATCCCGACGTCACGTCGGCACCATGGGCGCGCTCGGCGGGTCGGTCGCGCGTTCGGCCTGGTTGCGGCGTTCGCGTACGGGACGGTCGCGGCCGTCCGCGGAGGAAACCCGGGCGTCGAGCGTCCCTGAGCAGCGGAGCCGCACAGCAACACGCAGTTCGAACGATACCGCGGGGCTATGCAGACCCTGCGGTATCACTTTTTCCGGACACGCGCCCGCGAGGCAGGCGGCGCCCGCCGCGGCTACGATCACCGGTGTGCCGGCTGCTCCCCTAGCAATTTGGCGCGCTTGGCCTGGTACTCGGCGTCGGTCAGCATACCGGAGTCTCGCAGGTCGCCCAGGGCGGCGAGCAGGCGTGCGGCGTTCTCAGTCGACCCGAGCATCCCGTCGTGGTCGATCCCCATGCGTGAGCGCGCGTCGATGATCGCGCGCTTGAAACGGAACGGCTGGCTCAACGTGTGCAGCAGGTTCACCCCGATCTCGCTGCCGGTCACGACCTCCAGGTCTCCGTAGTCGAAGATGCGCCCGAACAGCGACTGGGTCAGTTTGATATCGTTTACTTTTTCCAGAGACGAGTCAAACACGCTCTTGGTCACAATCCCCTCGACCTGGATGATGCGCAGATTGGTGATGAAGTACTGCTCGCGCTGCCACCAGAGGAACCGCCAGAGCGCGACCGCGATGGGCACGATGGCCAACGCCATCACCAACGCCCCAGCCAGGCGAGACTGGGCGGTCATCAACCATGCACCAACCCCCAGCACTGCCGCCGCGATCACGACCAGCGGTGCGAGGTGACCCACCAGGAACAGCGGGTCGCGCCGTTCCATGACCAGGATTCGCTCCCCGTCTCCGAGCATTCCGTCAATGTACGCCACCACGCACCTCCGCGGGACGCGGCGCGGCCGCACCAATGCACCCACCGGACACATCGTACGACCGACCCGGCGAGCCTATCAATGCGTCAGCAGGCGAACCACGTTGAGCGACCCGAGGTCACGCTCGAGGACGTGCCGGACGTAGTCGTGCAGCAGGGTATCGATCTCCCGGCGGAGCGACGCGCTCAACCGAAGGGAGCGAGCCGTTGCCAACGCGTCGCCATCGAGCAGGCGGAGGAACTTGAGGGCGTTGACCGAGATTGGGACCGCATGCGGCTCGGTCCGCGCACAGTCCTGGCAGAGGACACCGCCCGCCGACGACGAGAACCCGTTCTCGACGGGCTCGAGCGGTCGGCCACAGCCGACGCACCGGCGGAGCTCGGGGCGAAATCCTAGCACGCTGAGGACGCGTACCTCGAGGTGGTGAGTCACCACGAACGGGTCGTCGTCGCTGGACAACTGGTCCAGCGCGGCCGTGAGCGCGTCGAAGACGGCCTCGTTTTCCTGCCCCTCGATCGTCAGCGAGTCGATCAGGTCGCCAAGGTACCCGGCGTGGGCGATTCGCACCTCGTCGACGCGCAGCCCCCTATAGGCGTCGATGAGCGACGCCTGCGCCACAACGTCGAGATTGCGGCCGCGCGCGAGCATCAACTGCGTGCGGGTGTACGGCTCGAGATGCCCGGCCAGACGGCTCTTCGTCTTGCGGACTCCCTTGGCCACGACTCGCAGCTTGCCGTGCCGTCGCGTGAAGACCGTGAGAATCCGGTCGGCCTCGCCCAGGTCGCGTCGACGCAGTACGACGCCCTCGTCATGGTAGAGCCGGGCCCGCGCCGGTTCGCCCGCAACCGCGGCGGGCCGGTCGTCGTCCGGTTCTCGATTCGAGGAGCCGTCCCGCGCGTCACGGTCGCTCACGCGGAGCCTGCCACATCCCGGCCCGCTCTCGCCACCATATCGGCGAAGGCGCGGGCCCGCCGCGTCACCGCAGTCCAGTCGCCGCTGGCTACGGCCGCGCGATCGATCATGTCGCCCCCGACCGCCAGCGCGACGGCGCCCGCCGCAAGGAATGCCGGACCGGTATCGAGCGTGACTCCGCCCGACGGGATGAGGCGGATCTGCGGCAGCGGTCCGAGGATATCCTTGAAGTAGGCCGGACCGGCGACCCCAGCCGGATTGACCTTGATGAAGTCGGCGCCGCGCTCCCAGGCGGTCAGGATCTCCGTCTCCGTGAACGCGCCGATGATGGACGGGATGCTGTAGCGCCGGCAGATCTCGATCGTCTCGGGCCGGGACGTCGGGGTGACGATGAACTCGGCGCCCGCGATCATCGCCAGGCGCGCGGTCTCGGCGTCGAGCACCGTCCCCGCACCGACGTGGCATCGGTCCCCCAGTTCGCGACGCACACGCTCGATCGCGTTGCCGGCGTCGCGGTTGGTGTAGGTGAACTCGAGCACGTGGACTCCGCCGTCGACCAGCGCTTGCCCGAGTTCGACCGCCCTGCTCAGGTCGCTCAGCCGAACGACCGCGATCAGTCCCGCTTCTTCGATCCAGCGCACCGATCTCCACTCCTCGTGAGCCCCAAACGCCCCGTGCAAGTCTATACCGCGGCCGGCGGTAGTCGCCCGCGCGCCACGCCCGGTGCGGTACCATTCGCGAAGCGCGCAATGCGAGGTGGAGGTGTGGATACGACGATGGGGACGAGCGCATGAGCCTGCGTGTCGGACTGATCCCGGCGAGGAGCAAGCCGGACGCGCAGGCGCTGGCCCGCGAGATGGCACCGTGGCTGGACTCACGCGGCTGTGAGGTGCTGGACGAAGAGACGCTCGTCCGCACCGGGACTCTGCCGGACGTGCTCGTCACCCTTGGGGGTGACGGGCTGATCATGCGAGTAGCCCACATCTTCCCCGACATTCCCGTGCTCGGCATCAATGTCGGGCGGGTCGGCTTCCTGGCCATGATTGAGCGCCAGCGCTGGCGCGACGCACTGACGGCGCTGATACGCGGCGAGTACCGGATTCAGGAAAGTCCCACGCTCACCGCCGTGCTACGCCGTGGGCAGCACGTCGAGGCGGAGGAGTGGGCGATCAACGACGTCGTCATCCGGTCCGGCCTGCAGATGATCGACGTTGAGGTGTACATCGACGGGCTCTTCGTCAACACCTACCCGGGCGACGGGATGATCGTCGCCACGCCGCAGGGATCGACGGCGTACTGCATGGCAGCCGGAGGTCCGGTCCTGGCAGCGGGAGTCGGCGGATTCGCGGTGACGCCAATCTGCGCCCACTCACCGATCCGGACCACGCTGGTGGTACCGGAGGAGGCCACCGTCGACCTCGTCCTGGCGACCGAACGGGACGCAAGCCTCATCCTCGACGGCGCGCCGCTCCTCTCGCTCGCGCGGGAAGACGTGATCCGGGTGCACCGCGGCGACCACCGCTTTCGCCTGATCTATCTCGATGGGATGAACTTCTACCAGGCGTTTCGCAGCAAGTTCAACTTCCTGATTCGCCCCGACGCCAAGCCGACACTGCGCCCGCCCGACCTTGGCGACGCGGCGCGAGTTCCAGCCGGCCGCGGGCCGTCCGGGGAGTGAGTCCGGCTAGGACTGCGGTCCCGACGCGCCGGCCGGAATCTCGTCGGTGCGCTCGGTCGAGGACGGCGGAGAGGCGGGCTCATGAGTGGCCCAGGGATCGTCGAACGGCGACGAGCTTCCGCTGGGGATCGGCGAGGTGCGCGTCCAGCTCTGCGGGCCGTACCCGTCGCCCTTCCAGGAGATGGCGGGGGGTTCCGCGGGATCGAGCGCGTCGAATGACGGTGCCTCGTGTGGAAGGACTTCCGGTGGCACCCGCGTCCAGCGCGCCGCAAGCCGCTCGCGTGCCTGGTTCATGAGGCGTCCGATACTCGCCGGCTCTCGCTGTCCCCACTCGCGAATCTGGGCAGCTGCCGGTTCCTCGGGGTACTGCTCGGCGCCACAGTAGGGACAGATGTCCCAGCGTAGATCGATAAGGTGCTCGCATTCGATGCAGGGCTGCCGCAGCTCGGTCCGGCAGTGCGGGCAAAAGGCGAACTCCTCCTGGACGTATCGCTGGCAGTTCGGGCAGAGCGGCAGTTCCTCGAGGTCCTGGAGCAGGTACTCCTCCTCGAGCGATCGCTGGAACGCCTCGTCGAGTGTATCCTGCGGCCGCAGGATCAAGTAGATCAGGATTCCAGGAATGAAGAACAGGACGACGACCAGGGTCGAAAAGATCTGCGCGATGACGCTGCGGCTCCGCCGCTGAATGTCCTGGAACGTCCAGACCACCAACGCGAACCAGAGGGCGAGCAGGTAGGCGCCCGCGATCGCCACCAGCAGTTGCAGTCCACGGGCCAGGACAGCTTCCATACGGGTTGATCTCCCTCCGGCAGTGAGGCGCCGCTCCTTGCCCGGCGGCTAGTAGATCCGCTCGCAGCGCTGCACGTTGAGCACGAAGACGGTCGCTCCGCCGACCTGGACCTCCACCGGGTTCGGGACGTAGAACTCGCCGGGCTCCATGATTGGCAACAGCGGGTTCACGTACTGCGTGCGGGTGTAGCAGTTCTGCTCGATGAGGCGCAGCACGTCGGGTACGTAGACGTCCTCGACCCCCGCGAGCACGGTTACGTTGTCCTCTCGCAAGAATCCGCCCGCGCTGTTTATCTGCGTACAGCGATATCCGCTGTCACGGAGCGCGGTGACCAGGTTGTCGGCGTCTTTCCCCTGGATGACGGCGAAGACCAGCTTCATGTCGCTCCCCCGGCAGAGACGCCCCTAACATCCAAACGCGCGACCACGGCGTCGAGTGTCAGCGTCACGACGTCCTCAAGCGGCGCGGTCGCGTCGATGACCACCCACCGAGCCGGTTCGTCCTCTGCCGCGCGGAGGAACCAGCGCCGTACCCGCTCGTGAAAGCCGACGGCGTCGGCGTCAAACCGGTTGAGCGGCTCGCCCGACGCGAGTCGACGCGCCTGGCCGACCTCGACCGGCACGTCGAGCAGGATGGTGAGATCGGGCCGCAGCCCGCCGATCGCGAACCCCTGGAGCCGGAGCAGCTCGTCGACTTTCAACCCCCGCCCTGCACCCTGGTAGGCCAATGTCGAGTCTACGAAGCGATCGCATAGCACGATTCGATCCGACGACAGCGCGGGGGCGATCACCTCGGCCACGTGCTGGGCCCGCGCTGCCGTGTTCAGCAACGCTTCGGTCTCGGCCAGCATAGCATGATGATGAGAAGTGAGAAGGATCCGACGAATGGCCTCGCCAATATCCGTGCCGCCCGGCTCACGCGTGGCTTCCACCTCATGGCCACGGTGGCGCAGTGCCGGAACGAGGTGCTGGATAACCGTGGACTTTCCGGCACCCTCGGGCCCCTCGAAGGTCACGAACAGAGTCACGAGAGAGCGCCCTGCCGGTAGATCTCCACGTAGCGATCGGGCTCCCGGCCGCGGCTGCGAGAGGGAAGGTTGTACCGCTCGGCCAGCTCGTGCTGGAGGCGGCGCACCCAGGGGACCTGCGGGTGCAGGACGACGCTGGTCGCTCCGGACATGACGTGGTGGATGGCCGTCTCCGCCTCGTACATCGCGGCGGCCACCTGGTCCTCGGGGACATCCTCGCCAGTCTCGGCCGAGCGGCTCGGTGCGCCCGCTGCTGCCAGCGCCTCCGCGAACAGCGAGCGCAGCAGGTTCGCCATCTGCACGATGGTATTGGTGCGCAGCACGTAGATCGGGATGCCGCGCGACTCCGCCTCGCGTAGCGGCTGCGGGCGGCGCCGGTAGTAGTTCTTCAGGGTCACGACCGCGTCGGCATCCCGCAGGTCTCGTACGACCGTGGCCGGCACGGCCATCTGCTGAATCGCCTGCTCGAGTCGGTTTCGGCTCACGCCGAAGGGGAAGATGCGAGCCGGCCTGGCCGGGGTACCCCGCCCGGCGCCGAGAGGATTCCGCGGCGGCACCGGTGCCTCGTCGACCGGCTCGGCTCGGCGCCGCCGCTGTAGATTCCCGCGGTCCTCTCCGCCGTTTCGCTCCATCGGGTACGGCGCCTCGTGTGACACGCTGACTTCACCATCGGGCCGGCGCTCTCGCACCTCGACACGATGCGGCTCGCCGCGCAGGATCGAGTCGACGCTCGCCGCGACCTCGCGGTGAACGGCCACTCGGTCGCGCGCCTGGATCTCGATCATGACGCCGAACGTTGGTGGCGCTTTCCGCTCGAGGATCGACTTCTGCGTCCCGCGCCGCCGTGCCTCCTCGTCGCTGAGCGTGACCGACTGGATTCCGCCGATGAGGTCGGACAGCGTCGGGTTCATCATCAGGTTCTCGAGGGTGTTCCCATGCGCCGTTCCGATGAGCTGGACGCCGCGCTCGGCGATCGTGCGGGCCGCCTGCGCCTCGAGCTCGGTGCCGATCTCGTCGATCACCACGACCTCGGGCATATGGTTTTCAACCGCCTCGATCATCACGGCGTGCTGGAGCGCGGGGGTCGGCACCTGCATCCGCCGCGCCCGCCCGATGGACGGGTGCGGGATGTCGCCGTCACCCGCGATCTCGTTGCTCGTGTCGACGATGATCACGCGTTTGCGGAGGTCGTCGGCCAGCACGCGCGCCGTCTCCCGCAACATGGTCGTCTTGCCGACGCCGGGCCGGCCGACCAGCAGGATGCTCTCGCCCGACTCCACCAGGTCCCGCACGATGCCGATCGTGCCGTAGACGGCGCGGCCGATCCGGCAGGTGAGCCCGACGATCTCGCCGCTGCGACTCCGGATGGCCGAGATCCGGTGGAGCGTGCGTTCGATCCCCGCGCGGTTATCGTCACCGAAGCGACCGATCCGCTCGGCCACGTAGGCGATGTCCTCGCGCGTGACCTCCGCGTCGGCGAGGTAGACCTCACGGTTGTGAAAGCGCGCCTCCGGCCGGCGCCCCAGATCGAGCACGACCTCGATCAGGTCGACCCGCGACGTGGTGCGATCGAGCTCGGTCAACGCGGACACGACGTGCGGCGGAAGCACCGCAAGCAGGTCCTCGAGATTGTCCGTGACCTCCTCGCCGATTGGCACGGGCGGGAGCTCGGCTTCGGTGATGCTCCTGATGGTCAACAGCCTTCAACTCCATGAACTGGGCGGCCCCGCCGGGTCCGGCGGCAGCGCGCTAGCGCGAGGACGACAGCGAGGGCATTCGCGGCGCGAGCCGCTCTCCGACCTCGGGGACCAACTGCAGTCGCGTGGAGACTCGAGGACGCACCGGCACGGCCGTGTAGCGCACCATGCGCGCCTGTCGATCCACGGGATCCAACCCCTGGGCCTCGAGCGGCGCCAGCAGCTCCATCTGGTAGTCCGGCACGGACACCCAGACGCTATCCTTCGGGCCGGCGCCGATCCGTGCCAGCGCAAGCGGTACCAGCGCACCGACCAGCATCGACGATCGCGGGAGGGCCAGGAGGTCGAGGACGTGGATCCTGCGCCGTGACCGAACGCGGCAGTATGCGACCACCTGGTGGTCGTCTTCGGCCAGGAACCCCCGCACCAGGCTGCCGGCGTCACGCCGGACGTCCCAGTGGTCGCTGGTGAGCGCTTCGGCGTACTGAACCGGGTGCGGCGTGGCCAGGTGGTACAGCTGGTGGATGGACCAGGCGTCGCTCGGTTCCTGCTCGCGTACCGGGATCTCCTCATGGTTGCCAAAATGCAACCCTTGTGCCAGCAGGGTCGTCTGATGCGCGTAGACGCTGAACCCGGCATGTCGCAGTGCCTCGAATGCCGGGCCGTTCACCGCGGGCGCGGCATGCAGCCGCTTTGCGCCTGCCGCGCCTGCCGCCCTCACGGCGTGGACCAGCAACTCGCTCCAGAGCTCGACCCACGACTCCTCAGAGGCCAACCCAGCGTTCACCGCCAGTCGCGTTACCAACCAGCGGTACTCGCGGCGAGAGGGCTCGAGCTCGACGAGCGCGGCGAGCCGGTCGTCCAGTGTCGCCACGAATACCCGGCGGAACCGACGCGCGAAGGGCAGTGATCCCAGGATCCCGGAGCTGAGCTCCTGATCCGACGCGCACGACAAACCGACCGCGACGTGTACCCGATACAGGTCGTGCAGGTTAGGGATGTCGCGGATGTTGATGGAGCGAACCGACAGCGTCGCCATGGTCCGGCCAACTCCCGCCGCGGCCCCGATCTGGCCCCTTCGACCGCGCCCCACACGAGACGGCAGGCAGCCCGGCAGACGCTGCTACGCTCAGAGTACGCGCCGGCCGGCCAGTGCCCGTCCCAGCGTCACCTCGTCCGCGTACTCGAGGTCACCGCCCACCGGCAGCCCGCTGGCTGGCCGCGTGACCGTGACGCCGTGCGGCAGCAGCTGGCGCGCGATGTACATCGCGGTCGCGTCCCCCTCGATGTTGGGGTTCATGGCCAGGATCACCTCGTCGGGGTGCTCCGTTTTGACGCGCGCGATCAACTCGCGAATGCGCAGCCGGTCCGGCCCGACACCGTCGACCGGGGAGATAGCACCGTGAAGGACGTGGTACAGCCCGTGATACTCCCCGGTCCGATCGAGCGCGAGGACGTCGAGTGGCTCCTCGACGACGCAGATAGTCGCTCGGTCGCGCTGTGCATCGGCGCAGATCGGACAGGGGTCCTGCTCCGTGATGTTGAAGCAGGTAGAGCAAAGAACGATACGCTCTTTGACCTCAATGATGGCGTCCGCCAGGGCCACGGCATCTTCGCGCGCGCTGCGCAGCACAAAGTAGGCGAGCCGCGACGCGGTTTTGGGTCCGACGCCGGGAAGCTTCGCGAACTCGTCGATCAGTCTGGCAACTGGCTCCGCGGTAACCCGAGATCGCACGCGGACCTCACTATCAGCGGCCGCTCATCCGCGATAAGTATACCAGAGGCCCTCTTGGGTCCCTCTCCGTCGACGGTGGAATGGTGCCGGGGAGCGGGGGGTGAGGGAGCCACTCATCCGAGTGCGAACGCGCCCCTCCTCGGGTCACTCGTCGTCGGCGACGTAGACCGGGCGACCGCGGGAACCGTCGGCCGGGCCGACGTAGCCCTCCTCCTCCATCTGCTCGATGAGGCGCGAAGCGCGGTTGTAGCCGATGCGCAGGCGTCGCTGCAGCATAGATGCCGAGGCGCTCCCGTGCTGGCGCACGACCTGGAGTGCCTGCTCCATCAGCGGGTCGTCGGCGCCGCCGCCCTCGCTGCCGGGCTCCACGCTCCAGGCCGGATCGTACTGGTGGTTCGGCACCACCTTCTTCCAGTGCCGCACCAGGTACTGGAGGTCGCGATCGTCGATGAACGATCCCTGAACGCGGTGTGGCTTGGCCGCGTCGGGCGGGAGGAAGAGCATGTCGCCGCGCCCGAGCAGGCGCTCGGCACCCGGCAGGTCGAGGATCACCCGGCTGTCGGTCTGAGAGGTGACGGCAAAGGCGATGCGCGCCGGAACGTTGGCCTTGATGAGGCCGGTGAGCACGTCCACCGACGGACGCTGGGTCGCGATCAGCAGGTGGATACCGGTCGCGCGCGCCATCTGCGCCAGGCGCACGAGGAGGGTCTCCACCTCCTCGGGCGTGGTCATCATCAGGTCGGCCAACTCATCGATGATGACCACCAGGAACGGCATGGCCTCCAGCGACGGATCGTCGTCCCGGCGGAGGTTGTAGCCGTCGATGTTGCGCACGCCGAGCGCTGAGAAGCGCTGGTAGCGCTGCTCCATCTCCTGGAGGACCAGCCGCAGCGTCCCCACGACCTTGTCCATCTCGGTCACGACCGGACACTTGAGGTGCGGCACGCCGTTGAAGCCCACCAGCTCGACCATCTTGGGGTCGATCAGCACCATCTGGAGCTCGTGTGGCCGCCGCGTGAGCAGGAAGGTCGCGATGATCCCGTTGATGCAGACCGACTTGCCGGACCCCGTCGCGCCCGCGATCAAGAGGTGCGGCATCTTCGTCAGGTCGCCGATGACGTAGCTCCCATTGACGTCGCGCCCGAGCGACAGTGGAATCTTCGCCTTCGACCGCTGGAAGGCCGACGAGTCGATGGTCTCGCGCAGCCCCACCGTCAGGACGCTGCTGTTGGGCAGCTCGATGCCGACCCGCGCCATGCCCGGTACCGGCGCTTCGATACGGATGGACGGAGCGGCGAGCGCCAGGGCGAGGTCGTTCTGCAGCTCCGTAATCCGGCGCACCTTCACGCCGGGGCCGGGCTCGAGCGTAAATAAAGTCACGGCCGGGCCGGGGTAGACCTCGCGTACCGTGGCGTCGACGCGAAAGTTCGCGAGGGTCTCCTGGATCAACGACGCCTTGTGCTCGAGCTCACCGGAATCGGGAGTCGCGCCGTCGTAGAGCGCGAGGCGAGTCAGGTCTGGCAGCGCGACCGGCTGGAGCACGATGGCCGAGCCATCGGACGCTGGTAACGGGGGCGATTGCCGTTCGGTCGGAGTCCCGGTACCGCGGTCTGGCTTCGGCACGTTGATCACCGGGCGGGCAGGCGGCCTGGCGGACTGGGTCGGCGCCGGGCCGGGACGGGGTCGCTTGACCTCGGCCGCGGGCGCGGCGCTCGCTCGCGCCCGCCGAGCAGCCTGTTGTGCGGCCCGGGCGCGCCTCCAGGCACGGACGACACTGACCGCGTCGGCTCCGGTCAGCAGGTAGACGCCGACGAGACCGAGCGTAAAGGCGATGATGCCCGCTCCAACGGTGCCCGCCACCGCCCGTGACACCGCGCTCAGGCCGGCTCCCAGCATGCCGCCACCCGGTCGCCCGCCTTGCTGCGAGACCGAGAGGAACATCAGCACCGCGACGCTCAGCAGCGCGTAGCCGAGCGCCCGTCGTTGACGCGCGCCCGTGGTCGACGGTACGAACGACTCGAGCGCGGCACCCAGCAGTCCGATCGGCACGAGCAGTGCGCCGCGCCCGAGCAACGCCATGAGTGCCCCGCCCAGACCGCCCAGCAGCGACTGGCTGGTAGCCAGACCGACCATTGGCAAGGCAATGAGGACGGCCATCGAAATGGCCGTGAGCCCGACTACCTCGCTGCGCACGCGCTCCGGCGTCTCGATCCGGCCCAGCCAGCGCGCGACACGGATCGCGCCCCGGCCGAGCCCACCGACCGCCGCGCGCGACGTTACCGCCAGCGGCGACGGGTCCCGAGGAGCGGCTTTCGTCTTTTTGGCGCGTGATTTGGTCCGGGTTGCCATCTCGCATTCCTGTACGAGCAGCCTGTACGGACGCATCATACCACGGGGAGCACCGAGCCGGCCGCCGTCCCGTCTATCGCGTGCCCGGCGCCGCCCGACTGCCGCGCGTACGTTACCAGCACGGCGGCCGCGCCGTCCGGGCCGGAGCGTCACGTGGTTGGCTGGCTTCGCGGTCAGAACAGGCGCATCTGCTCCGGTTGCGGCGCGGCGTCGTCCACCGACTCCCGCTCGATTTCGGCCAGGATCTGCGGCAGCCTCATCATGTCGGCCTCGACCGTCGCGCGCAGTGAGGCCTGGTGAAGCGCGGCCGCCGGGTGGTACATCGGCACGACTACCAGGTCGCCGAAACGCCGCGGTTGACCGTGCACGCGGGAGATGCGCTCGGTCGGGAACCAGCGTGCCATCGAAAAGCGCCCGAGCGTGACGACGAGCCTCGGCTTGATCAACTCGACCTGCTCATCCAGGTACGGCGCGCAGGCGGCGATCTCGTCGGGGAGCGGGTCACGGTTGCCGGGGGGCCGGCACTTGACGACGTTGGTCACGAAGACCTCGGCCCGCGTCAGGCCGATCTTCGCGAGCATCTCATCCAGGAACTGCCCGGCAGCGCCGACGAACGGGAGGCCCTGGCGATCCTCGTGCCAGCCGGGACCCTCGCCGATGAACATGATGTCGGAGTTCGGGTTTCCGTTCCCGGGCACCGCCCTCGTCCGCATCCGATGCAGTTCGCAGAGCGTGCACCCGCTCACCCGTGCGGCAACGTCGGCCAGGCTCCCCGCCACGCTCGCCTCCTCCCACGACGTACGCCCGGACCTCGGACCTCAGTATACGTTCACCGGCCAGCGGACCCGGGACGTTACGTGCCGATCAGTTCTCGCCCGGCCCGTAGCAGATCGCCAACGGCGTCGGCGTCGTGTGCTTCGGCGTAGATCCGCGCCAGCGGCTCCGTGCCGGAGAGGCGGATCAGCAGCCAGGACTCGTCGGCCAACCGGTACTTCAGCCCGTCCAGGTCTGACGCCGACTCAACCCGCTGGCCGGCAATCGTCACCGGGTGCGACATGGCGGACAGGCGCTCTTCGACGTTCGCCCGGGCTTCCCGACTGAGCGGCACGTCCTCGCGCCGGTACTGCCAGGGTCCGACCTCGCTGTCCAGCGCGGCCAGCAACTCGCTCAGGTGCATCCCGGAGTGGATCGTGTAGTCGAGCAGGAGCAGCGCGGCCAGCAGCCCATCACGCTCCGGCAGATGAAAGCCGAGCGCGAAGCCGCCGCTCTCCTCACCGCCGATCGACGCATTGTCGCGCGCCATAGCCTCGGCTATCCAGGGGAACCCGACTGCCGTCTCTGTCACCGGCACCCCCGCCAGGTTTGCCAGCCGGTCGATCATGACGCTCCCCGTGACCGACTTGACAATGGGCCGTCGTTCGCGGCGGATCTCCAGCACGTAGCGGGCAAGCAGCGCGAACACGTGCTGGCTCGACACGTATCGCCCCGACTCGTCGACGACGCCGATCCGGTCGCCGTCGCCGTCGAAGGCGAGCCCGATGTCGGCAGACCCATCGGCCACGACCTTCTTGAGGCGCGCCAGGTTCTTCTCAACCGGCTCGGGTGCGCTGATGCCGGGGAACAGCGGGTTGTGGGCGGTGTTGATTTCGACGACCTCCGTCGAATCGCCGCCGAGCAGTCTCGGCAGGAGCCCCGCGACCGTGCCGAACATCGGGTCCGCGACCACGGTCATGCCGGCTCCGCGCAGCCGGTCAAGTGCCACGATACGTGACAGTCGGGCGAGATACGGGTCGATCAGGTTGGACGATGAAACGTGACCGCGGTTCGCGCCACCGCCGTCAACGCCGCCGACGGCAGCCTCGACCTCGGCGTTGAGCCGTGACGACGCGGCAGCCCCGTTTGCGCCTTTGAGCTTGACGCCGTTGTAGAGGGGCGGATTGTGCGACGCGGTGATGACTAACCCCCCCGTCGCCGACCCCTCGACGACCGACCAGCTAACCGCCGAAGTCGGTACGGCGCGATCGGCCAGTTCGACCTCGAGGCCCGCGGCGGCTAGTTCCTGAGCGGCCGTCCAGGCGAAGGCGTCGGAGGCGAACCGCCGGTCGAAGCCGACCACGACACGTAGCCGCCGTGCCGGCTGAGATCGGACCAGCACGTCGGCGAAGGCCCGCGCGAGGGAGGCGACGGCGGGGAAGGTGAACTCGTCGGCGATGATTGCCCGCCAGCCATCGGTTCCGAAGCGAATCGCCACGCGTCACCCGTTCGTCGATGAGTGTCCGTTCACTGGGTTCGAGGCTAACAGATCACCGGTCACGCATCAACCGGGCCGCGGTCGGCGCGGTTCCGCGCACGGTCGTCCACCCTGAGCTCCGCCTCTGAAAGCGACCGCGCTTGCGCCAGCAGGGCCGGCCAGTCGGGGACGCCATCCGAATCGATCGCGAGGATCGACGGGTGTCCGGCGTGCCGGCGCAACCAGCGGCCGAGGATGTGGACCTGGTCGAGCGAATCCTGGTCGACTGGAGGGAGGGCCGTGCGCGTCGCCCGTCCCCAGGCGCGCTCCAGGCGCGCCCCGGCCTCGTCGTCGGCGTCCTCCGGTGCCAGCCGCAGCTGCGCCCAGAGCCGGCCGGCCAGGACGAGCAGGAGCTCGCGGCTCCCTTCGATCGGGGACGGCGTGACGATCAGCAGCGTGCCGCGCTGGAGCGTCGTCTCGAGAAGCTGCTGGCTCAGCACGAGCTGCTGAACGCGGCGGATCCGGTCCCGCACGCGTGCGGCGCGCTCAAAGTCGAACCGGTCCGCGCACTCGGTCAACTGCTGGTGCAGCCGCGCGATCACGTCGTCGCGCTCCCCGTGCAGGAACGCCAGGACGTCCTGGATCGACTGACGGTACCGGTCACGATCGGCCTGGCCCACGCAGGGCCCGGGACAGCGGCCGAGGGACAGCTGCAGGCAGGGAGAGCCGAAGCTGCGCGCGGTGCGGAACGAGCGCGGGCACGTCCGCAGTGGAAAGACCTCGTTGATCAGCTCGACGACGTCCCGCGCGGCGCGCCCGATCCGGAACGGTCCAAAGTACGCCGCCCCGTCGTCGTCGCGGTGTCGGGTGAGCGTGACGCGCGGCCAGGGATTGCCCAGGTCGACCTTCACGAATGGGTAGGACTCGCTGTTGCGCTGCTGCGTGTTGAACTGGGGACGGTGGCGCCGGATCAGTTGCGACTCCAGCAGCAGCGCCTCCAGCTCCGAGCCGGTCTGGACGACGTCGATGCGGGCGATTGACTCGAGCAACCCGTCCATCTTCCGGGTATAGCCGAGCGGCTGCGAGTAGTACGACGCGACGCGATTGCGCAGGTCCTTGGCCTTGCCGACGTAGATCACGCGGTCGTGAACGTCGTGCATCAGGTAGATACCGGGGGCGTGCGGGATTCCAGCGAGGTGGGTGCGGTCCAGCACGGCGCGTCCGCGGCCGATGTCGCCGCGACGTCGCGGTACCGGGACCTCCACCGCCGCCGCGCGGCGCATGCTGTCGAGCGTGGTCAACCCGCGCTCGCGGGCCAGGGGCAGGAGGCGCGCCAGCACCAGCGCGGTGAGCTCGGCGTCCGCCTGCGCGCGGTGCCTCTCGCGCACGGCGATGCCGAGCTGGTGAGCCACCGCTTCGAGTCCCGAGCGGCGAATTCCGGCAACGAGCTGGGTCGAGATCGGCAGCAAGTCGAGCCGTGGGTTGGTCAGGGCCGTCTGACCGGCGCGCGTCAACTCCGCGTCAAGGAACGAGACGTCGAACCCGACGTTGTAGCCGACGATGAGGTCGTCGCCGAGAAATCGGACCAGGTCACGCGCTATCTGTGCGAATTTCGGCGCGCCCACAAGCTGAGCGTCGTCGATGCCCGTCAACTGGCGAATGTATCCCGGGACACGACGGCCCGGATTGACGAGCGTCGTGAAGACGTCATCCCGGACGCCGTTGCGGTAGCGAATGGCCGCCACCTCGATCAGCCGTTGTCGGTATGGGCGCAGCCCCGTGGTCTCGACGTCGAGCACCACGTAGCTCTCCGGCAGCAGTGTGACGACCCTCGGCGTTGCGCCACGGATCGCCCACCACCCGTCGGTCCGCAGGTCGACGCGGCCGTCGGACCCCATCACCTGCCGCAGCAACGGCCGCCAGAGGGCAACGTTGGCCGAGCTCCCGAAGACGTGACCGATCAGCTCGTCCTCGGCAACGGCCCCGTCGTGGTCACGCACGTAGAGGTACGCGCGCTGTTGCAGCTGCAGGTACGCCCCGGACTCTTCCTCTACCGCCGCCATGCCGCCCCTCCCTTGCCCTCCGGTCACAGCGTGGGCTGCAGTATACTTTCGAACAGGTGTACGGACAAGTCGTGGTATACTCGCGAGCGCCATGTTCACCGCGACGGTGCAGGCGGTCTCTGATGCTCCCGGCGGGGGAGGGGACGCAAGATGGCCGAGGCCGAACTCGGGCAGCGTGTTGACGAACTGCGCCACCTGATCAACCAGTACAACTACGAGTACTACGTCCTCGACCAGCCTACCGTCAGCGACGCCGAGTACGACGCGGTGATGAACGAGCTTCGGCGAATCGAGGCGGACCGTCCCGACCTGATCACGCCGGACTCGCCCACCCAGCGCGTGGGCATCACCCCCTCGGCGGCCTTCGGCACGATCCGGCACGAGATCCCGATGCTCAGTCTGAGCAACGTCTACAGCGAGCAGGAGCTGCGCGACTGGGCCGAGCGTGTCTACCGTCTGGCCGGCCATCGCGAGGTCGAGTTCGTCACCGAGCCGAAGATCGACGGCAGCGCCGTGTCGATTCTCTACCGCAGCGGTGGTTACGAGCGCGGGGCAACGCGCGGCGACGGCGTCGTCGGCGAGAACATCACGCCGAATATCCGGACCATTCGGACCGTACCGCTGCGGATCGACCCGGCGGACGCCCTGCCGGTGCCGACCGTCCTCGAGGCGCGCGGCGAGGTCTACATGCGCAAGCGCGACTTCGAACGGCTCAACGACCAGCGCGCGGAGGCCCGGGAGCCACTCTTCGCCAACCCCCGTAACGGCGCGGCCGGCTCACTGCGCCAACTCGACCCCACGATCACCGCCTCGCGGCCGCTGCGGTTCTACGCCTGGGACGTCGGCATCGTCGAGGGTGTGCCTGCTCGCCGCACGCACGTCGCGAACCTCGATATGCTGCGCGGATTCGGGATTATGACCGCCCCGGACTTCCGGGCCTGCGACTCGATCGACGCGGTCTGGTCAGAGTGCGAGCGCTGGCAGGCACTGCGTGACACGCTCGACTTCGAGATCGACGGCGTCGTCGTGAAGGTCAACGACGTCGCGCTCCAGAGCGAGCTGGGCACGGTTGCCCGCGAGCCGCGCTGGGCGACCGCCTACAAATTCCCGGCAATCCAGAAGAACACCGTGCTCCGCGAAATCGAGGTGAACGTCGGGCGGACCGGGACGCTGAACCCGGTCGCCATCCTTGACCCCGTCGAGATCGGCGGCGTGGTGATTCGACGCGCGACCCTCCACAACGAGGACGAGATCGCGCGACTGGGGCTGTTGATCGGCGACACCGTGGTCGTGCAGCGCTCGGGCGACGTCATTCCCAAGATCATCGCGGTCGTGACGGCGCTTCGCACCGGCGACGAGCGACCGTTCACGATGCCCGACCGCTGTCCGGTCTGCGGCGCGGCCGCCGTCCGGCTCGACGGTGAGGTGGCCCGCTACTGCGTCAACGCGTCCTGTCCCGCGCAGCTGCGCGAGCAGGTCCGCCACTTCGTCTCGCGGGGAGCGATGGACATCGAGGGTTTCGGTGAGCGCCTGGCCGAGCGATTCGTCGACCTGGGGCTGATCGGCTCGCTCGCGGACATCTACGCGCTCGACTGGACACGCATACGCGAGCTCGAGGGCTTCGGAGACAAGAGCATCGAGAACCTCCAGGCATCGATAGAGAGCAGCAAGTCGCGTCCGCTCTCCCGCCTCCTGAACGGACTTGGCATCCGGCACGTCGGTGAGCGGAATGCCCGCCTGCTGGCGGACTACCTCAACACGATGGATCGGGTCATGGAGGCGACGCCGGAGCAACTGCAGGCGATCCCGGGTTTCGGCGCCGTCGTGGCCGAGGCGGTCGGCGACTTCTTCCGCGAGCCGCGCAACCGCGCGCTGGTGACGCGCCTGGCGGATTTCGGCCTGCGCATGAATGAGCACGAGGCGGAAGCGCGCCCCGCTGACGGCGTACTCATGGGCAAGACAGTCGTGCTGACCGGTCGGCTCGACGGGCTGACGCGCGAGGAGGCTCAGGAGTTGCTGCGACGTGCGGGCGCCACGGTGACCGGTTCGGTCTCACGGAAGACCGACTACGTCGTCGTCGGAGCCGACCCCGGAAGCAAGGCCGAGCGCGCCCGTGAGCTCGGTGTCACGATCCTCGATGAACCGGGGTTCCTCGCGCTAATCGGCCGCCTTGACGACAGCGTCGACTGAGCGCGACGGGGGAACGAAGGAGCGCACCATGCCCGGCTACAGCCTGCCCACCCGTGAGGATGACCCCGTCCATACGGTGCGTACCATCGGGCGACTGGCCCAGATGATCCTCGAATTGCGCGACGAGTACGTGCGCGCGCCGCGCTCCGACACGCTCGATCAGATCGAGCGCCGCCTCGACGAGCTCGCAGTCCTGCACCAGCAGCTGCGTGAGCGCCGAGAGCAGCAGAGCGCGGCGGAGTCGGTCGAGGAGTAACGGTTCAGCCCTGTGGCGACGATCCCGGCTTCCGCGGGTTCGACCCGGCCGCGCACAGGGGGCACTCCTCCGGCAGCCAGCTCGGGATGACCAGCTCGGACAGCGATACCGTCGGCGCCCCGAAGTCCACCCTGCCACCGCTCCGGTCGACCAGCACCGCGACGCCGACCACCACGACGTCGTGTCGCGCAAGTGCCTCGAGCGTCTCACGCACCGAGCCGCCCGTGGTTACGATGTCGTCCACCACCAGCACCCGTGTCCCCGGTCGAAAGGTCGTGCCGCGCCGGAACTCGCGTCCGGCCCCGGACTCGGCGCGCTCCGCGTAAGCCGCCTCGACGCCGAGCTGGCGAGCGATCTCGAAGGCGAGCAGGATGCCTCCCGTCGTCGGCCCGGCAACCACGTCGGGACGCCACTGGTCCACCTGCGACACGATCTCGGCGCAGGCGCGTTCGGTCTCGACCGGGCGGCGGAGAAGATCGAACTTCTCGACGTAGCGGTCGCTGTGCCGACCGGAGGTGAGCAGGAAGTGCCCCTCCTTGAGTGCTCCGACCGCGCGTAGCGTGTCCTCGAAGTCGAAGGCGCTCACGGACGCTCTCCGGCAACCGCGGGCCCGGCGTCTACCGCGGCGCGCTTCCGATAGGCCGGCAACGGCACGACCGCGTAGGAGTTGGCCCCCTCGCTCAGCGTCTTGACGATCGCCCGCGCGGTGTCGGTCGAGGTAATACAGGGGATGCCGCGCTCGACCGCCGCGCGCCGGATCTGAAAGCCGTCGAGGACTTCTTTCTGCGCCGGTCCCGGTGTGTTGATGATCGCGTCGACGGTCCCATTGAGCACCACGTCGAGGACGTCTGGCGAGCCCGCGCCAATGCGCTTGGTCACCATCTGCACCGGGACGCCGGCGCCCTCGAGCAGGGCTGCCGTGCCCTCGGTCGCGTAGATCCGGAAGCCGAGTTCAGAGAGCGCCACGAGCATCGGCAACGACTCCGCCTTGTCCTGATCGGCGAGACTGACGAGGATCGACCCGCGCGGCGGCAAGGCCAGTCCGGCGGCGAGCAACGCCTTGTGGAAGGCCGGCGCGAAGCTGTGGTCGATGCCCATCGCCTCGCCGGTCGACTTCATCTCGGGCCCGAGGTGGACCTCGACACCGCGAAGCTTGGCCATCGAGAAGACTGGGGCTTTGACTGCTACCAGCGGCTGGCGCGGCCAGAGCCCGCCCGGGTAGCCCTGCTCGCGCAGGCTCCGCCCGAGCATCGCGTTGGTGGCCAGCCGGATCATCGGCACGCCGGTCGCCTTGCTCAGGAACGGCACCGTGCGCGACGCGCGCGGGTTCACCTCCAGCACGTAGATCTTCCCGTTGTGGATGACGTACTGGATGTTGATCAGGCCGACCGCGTGCAACGCGCGGGCGATCTGGGTCGTGTGCTCGACGAGCTGGTCAACCTCGGCCGTGTCCAGGTTGACGCCGGGGTAGACCGCGAAACTGTCGCCCGAGTGGACCCCGGCCCGCTCGATGTGCTCCATGATGCCCGGGATGAGCACGTCGTGCCCGTCGCAGATGGCGTCGACCTCGACCTCCTTGCCCTGGAGGTACTTGTCGATCAGCACCGGGTGCCGGCCGTCAAAGCTGACGGCCGTTTCGAGGTAGCGCGCCAGGTAGTCGGCCGAGTGGACCACCTCCATGGCCCGACCCCCCAGCACGTAGGAGGGGCGAACGAGGACCGGGTAGCCGATGCGCTCGGCCACCGTCAGCCCCTCCGGGCGTGACGTCACTGCCGCGCCCGGCGGCTGCGGGATGCCAAGCTCGGAGAGGAAGCGCTCGAACCGGCGACGGTCCTCGGCGATGTCGATGACGTCGCGCGCGCTCCCCAGGATCGGGACGCCGCGCTCGGCCAGCGGCTCGGCCAGATTGATCGCCGTCTGCCCACCGAACTGCAGGATCACCGGCGTGTCGAGTGTTCCGTCGGGCGTCCGCGACTCGTGGCGCAGAATCTCGGTCACGCTCTCAGCGTCGAGCGGCTCGAAGTAGAGCCGATCCGAGGTATCGAAGTCGGTGGAGACCGTCTCGGGGTTGGAGTTGACCATGATCGAGGCACGTCCGGCCGCGCCCAGCGAGTGCGCCGCCTGGACGCTGCAGTAGTCGAACTCGATCCCCTGCCCGATGCGGATCGGTCCCGAGCCGACGACGAGCGCCTTCGGCCCGTCGATCGGACTGGCCTCATCTTCCTCGTCGTAGGTGCTGTAGAAGTAGGGCGTCGCCGCCTCGAACTCGGCGGCACAGGTGTCGACCATCTTGTAGACCGGCAGGATGCCCGACGCCTCACGGGCGGCCCGCACGTCCGTCTCGCCCTTGCCGGTTAGCGTGGCGATTCGGGCGTCGGAGAAGCCGGCGCGCTTGGCGGTCCAGAGGAGCGTGGGCGTGAGCTCCTCTGACGATAGGCGCCGCTCCAGCGCGACGAGCCGTGCCAGCTTGCGCGTGAACCAGGGGTCGACACCGCTCATCGCGCTCACCTCCTCCGGGAGGGCGCCGTGACGGATGGCGGTGGTCATGGCCCAGAGACGCAGGTCGTTCGCCCGGCGGATCTGGTCGTGGAGGAGGGTCTCGTCGTGGAGCCAGGCCGGGTCCTCCCAGCCCAGGTCGTCCTGGTCGATCTCGAGCGAGCGGACGGCCTTCTGCAGCGCCGCCTCGAACGACCGATCGACCGCCATCACCTCGCCGGTGGCCTTCATCTGCGTGTCGATAGTGCGCTCTGCGCGGCGGAACTTGTCGAACGGCCAGCGCGGGATCTTGACCACGCAGTAGTCGAGGGCCGGCTCGAACGCCGCCGTCGTGCGCTGGGTGACCGAGTTGACCAGCTCGTCGAGCTGGCGGCCGACGGCGATCTTGGCGGCTACGCGCGCGATCGGGTAGCCGGTCGCCTTGGAGGCCAGCGCCGATGAGCGGCTGACACGCGGGTTGACCTCAATCACGTAGTACTGCGACGACTCTGGGTCGAGCGCGAACTGAATGTTGCAGCCGCCCTCGATGCCCAGCGCCCGGATGATGCGCAGTGCCGCCGAGCGGAGCATCTGATAGTCGCGGTCGCTCAGCGTCTGGCTGGGCGCGACGACGATGCTGTCACCGGTGTGGACCCCCATTGGGTCCAGATTCTCCATGTTGCAGATCGTGATGCAGGTGTCGTTGGCGTCCCGCATCACCTCGTACTCGAGCTCCTTCCAGCCGAGGAGCGAGCGCTCGAGCAGGATCTGGTGGATCGGGCTGGCGCTCAGCCCGCTCTGGACGAAGCGGTCGAGCTCCGCCGGGGTGGTCGCGACGCCGCCCCCGGTGCCGCCGAGGGTGTAGGCAGGGCGGATGATGAGCGGCAGCGGCACCTGCTGGCTGAACTCGCGCGCCTCGGGCAGGGTGTGGATGATCGCGCTGTCGATGACCGGCTCGCCGATGTCGATCAGGAGCTGCTTGAAGAGCTGGCGATCCTCGGCCTGCTTGATCGCCGAGAGCGGGGTGCCGAGGAGCCGCACGTTGTACTTCTCGAGGATGCCCGCCTCGGCCAGCTGCACGGCCAGGTTGAGGCCGGTCTGGCCGCCCAGCGTCGGCAGCAGGCCCTCCGGCCGCTCCTGCTCGATGATGCGGCGCAGCACCTCGACGGTGAGCGGCTCGATGTAGACGACGTCCGCGTTCTCCTCGTCGGTCATAATGGTGGCCGGGTTGGAGTTGACGAGGATCGAGCGGATGCCCTCCTCGCGCAGCGCGCGCAGCGCCTGCGTGCCGGCATAGTCGAACTCTGCCGCCTGCCCGATCACGATCGGGCCGGAACCGATGACGAGGACGGTCGACACGGGCTTCGCTTGCTCCACGGTCTCGCTACTCCTGGCTGGCTCGCGCCGGCGCCGCGCTGAGCGGGCGGCCACCGGCCCGCTGACGTCGGGATTCCCGCACGCGCTCGATGAATCGGTCAAAGAGGTACTGGCTGTCGAGTGGGCCCGGCGACCCCTCAGGGTGGTACTGGATCGAGAAGACGGGCAGCTCGGCATGTTCGAGCCCCTCGACCGATCCGTCGTTCAGGTTGATCTGGGACACGCGCCACCCCAGGTCCATCGGGACCGAGTTGGCGTCGACCTGGTAGCCGTGGTTCTGCGAGGTGATCGTCACCAGCCCGGACGCGAGGTCCTTGACCGGATGATTACCGCCACGGTGGCCGAACTTGAGCTTGCTGGTGCGCGCGCCAACGGCGAGTGCCAGGAGTTGATGGCCGAGGCAGATCCCCATGTAGGGCACGCGGGCGTTCAGGAGATCCCGGACGGCCTCGATGGCCGGCTCGGCGTTTTCCGGGTCCCCCGGTCCGGGCGAGGTCACCACGCCGTCGGGCTCGAGCGCCAGGATCTCGGCAGCCGACGTGTCGTAGGGCACGACGGTTATCCGGACACCGCGCCGCTCCAATGAGGCGATGATGTTCTCCTTGACGCCGCAATCGACCAGAACCAGGTGAAGCGGCGCGTCCGGCTGCAGGTCGCGCTCCACCGGGGTCGTCACCGAGCGCACCACGTCCTCGTCGCCGGGAGCCCAGGCGCGGCGGGCCCGCGCGCGAAGCTCGTCGTCGCCGCGGCCGGCCCGGTCGGAGACCAGCACCGCCCGCATCGCGCCGTGCACGCGGATGTGACGCGTGAGGGCGCGCGTGTCGACCGAGTGCAGCGCCGGGATGCCATGGTCGCGCAGGTACTCGGCGAAGGTGCCGACCGAGCGGTAGTGGCTCGGTTCGTCGCAGTACTCGCGCGCGATCATGCCGGCGATCCATGGCTGGCGCGACTGCTCGTCACCCGGCGTAACGCCGTAGTTGCCGATCAGAGGGTACGTCATGCAGACGATCTGGCCCCGGAAGGACGGGTCGGTGGCGACCTCCTGGTAGCCGGTCATGGTCGTGGTGAAGACCGCCTCGCCCTCGGCGTCGACCGGGGCGCCGAACGGCTCGCCGCGGAAGATGCGGCCATCCTCGAGGATCAGCGCTCCTCGCAGGTTCAGAAACTCAGGCACGGTAGCGCACCTCTCCTCCGATGATGGTCGCCCGGACGAGACCCCGCAGGGTCAGCCCGAGCAGGGGCGTGTTCTTGCTGCGCGACGCGATCACTTCCGGCGTGACCTCCCACTCGGCCGACGGGTCAATGACGACCACGTCGGCCGCGCTGCCGGGCCGCAGCGTTCCGCCCGGCAGCCCGAGCATCCTGGCCGGCGCCGTCGAGAGCCGATCGATCATGAGCGAGAGCGGTAGCCGGCCGGAGTCGACCAGCTTGAGCAGCAGCGGCAGGGCGAACTCGAGGCCGAGCATACCCGAGGCCGCCCGGCTCAGATCGGCGGGCTTGTCCGACGCCGCGTGGGGCGCGTGGTCGGTCGCGATGATGTCGAACGTCCCGTCGCGCAGGCCGCCGAGCAGCGCCACGGCGTCCGACTCGGGGCGCAGCGGCGGGTTGACCCTGGCGTTGGGATCTGGACAGGAGCCGGGAACGACCTCCGCCTCGCCGACGAAGCGACGCTGGCCGGCGACCCAGGCGTCGGTCAGGAGCAGGTGGTGGGGCATCACCTCGGCCGTGACGTGCGCGCCGGCCCGCTTGCCCAGGCGCACCAACTCCAGCGATCGCGCCGTGCTCACGTGGAGCACGTGCAGCCAGCCGCCGGTCAGCCGCGCCAGTTCGATGTCCCGCCCGGTGATGATCTCCTCGGCCGCGGCCGGGATCCCGACCACGCCCAGGTCGCGAGACACCGCCCCCTCGTTCATCACCCCGGACGGCGCCAGCGTCCAGTCCTCACAGTGGACCATGATCGGCCGGCCGTTGTCGGCGGACCAGGAGAGCGCCCGGCGCATCACCGCGCTGCTGCGCGTGCTGTCGCCATCGTCGGAGAACCCGATCGCGCCGGCTGCAGCCATGGCGTCGAGATCGGCGAGCCGCTCGCCCTGGCGCCCGACCGAGATCGCGCCAATGGGATGAACGCGCACGCCGAGCCCACGCGAGCGCGCCACGACGTCGGCGATCGCCTCCGGGGTGTCGAGCGCGGGGCGCGTGTTCGGCATGCAGCAGACGGCCGTGAAGCCGCCGCGTAGCGCCGACGCCGCGCCGGTCCCGAGCGTCTCCTTCTCGGGGAAGCCCGGGTCGCGCAGGTGGACGTGCGCGTCGATCAGCCCCGGCGCGACAATCATCCCGCGCGCGTCGAGGACCTCAGCGCCCGGCGGGTGCGGCAGGTCGTTGCCGATAGCCGCTACCCGTCCATCCCGAACCAGCAGGTCGGTAACGGCGTCGAGCCCCTGCGAGGGATCGACGACACGGCCGCCCCGAACGACCAGCCCGGAGTCCGCGCCACCCGCGACCGGGAGTGGCTCGGGATATGAAAAAGGCCTTTGGGTTCGGCCTGAACCCAAAGGCCTTGAAACCGGTATCACATTTGGCGAGTGGTTCGCGAACCGTTCAGCAGGCTGGCCCAATGCGTCCGTTCCCCATGTTCGTACACAAGCAGCCGAACTCGATCCGAAGAATTGTACCGTCTCGGCTGCCGGCGGTCAAGCGCGACTGCATGCACGTGGACGACTAACCGGGGGGCGGCGGAACCGAGTGGGTCATCAGCCGCGAGCGCACGGCGGCGACGCGATAGACCTCGATCGTCGGGCCGGTGTAGTGCCCGACCGGTTCGATGGTGATCAACGGCGGCACTGCCAGCAACTTCTGGTAGAAGGCCGCCTGGTCCGGGTACTTCTCGGGCGCGACCAGGTAGCGCCCATACATGTATGACGACACGATCAGGTACTGGACGTGATTGGCGTCGAACCAGGAGACTGGCTGCTCGTAGGCCGACCGGATGTAGATCCCGTGGTAGCCGTTCGCGGTCAACGGCGGCGTATACCATTCCCGGGCCACCACCGCGCCCTTTGGCAGGTGCGCCTCTACCCAGGCGAGCGTCGGGTAGCGGGTATCGGTCTTGCCGATCTCGATGTCCCACCGCGCGACCGCGATCGCGGGCACGGTGAACGCCACCAGGGCGAGCGCTCCCAACCCGACGCGCGCGGTCGTCGCCAGGCGCGGGACCGGCACGCGGTCGAGCCAGCGGGCACCGATCAGTGCCAGGAACGGCATGATTGGGATCAACTGGCGGTCAAAGCGCACCACGTAGCGGCTGCTATCGAGGTAGTAGAGCAGCGGAAAGATCAGCAGCAGGAGGGCGACCCGATCACGCTTCAGCGACCGCCACGCCTCGAAGAGCACGCCCACGATCACGAGCGGCGCGAGCGTGGGCCCGATGCCGGTCGACCAGAGCATCTCGAGATACCAGAGCCAGTTGTGGGTACCCTCGGAGCCGGGGTGGCCGGTCGAATAGTGCGTCTGGTTGTAGACGATCGCTTCCTGGTAGAAGGTTCGCGGCGTCATGAGCGCGCCGGGGTCGGCGACGACGAACACCACGATCGCCGCCGCGGCCATCAGCAGCACGGTACGCCAGCGGTGGAGCGGCCCACGCCAGCCCTCCCCCATCATGACCATCGCGATCGCCGGGACCAGAGCCACCGCAAGGCCGGTGTATTTGAAGGACGCCGCGAACCCGACAGCCACCCCGGCGAGCAACCAGTCGCGCATGCGGTCGTGCTCGAGCGCGCCAAGGGTGAACCAGAGCGTCAGCGCGGTGAAGAACGCCGTCGGCACGTCGGGCTTGAGGTAGTGCGCATCGGTCGAGAGCAGCAGCGACACGGCCACGATCCCGGCCGCGACCAGTCCGACGACCTCCCGGCGTCGCCGGGCCATCCGGTAGCCGACCAGGCCGACCAGTCCGACCGTGGCAATCCCGAACGCGGCCATCGCCAGCCGCCCGAGCACGTACTCGAGCGAGATGACCATGCCGGCCGACAGGGAGACCAGGTGGGTCAGCGCCTTGACCAGCACGACGACCGCGACCTCGGCGTAGATGATCAGGCCGGGATAGATGAACCAGTGCGGGTTGAGGTCGCGGTGGGCCACCATGACGAGCGCGGGGTTGAGGATGTTCGGCTCGTCCGGGTACTGCACCATCGGCACGCCGAAGGTGATCGACCAGAGCCGCAGCACGCCGCCCAGCGCGACCACGGCCCCGAGCGTGACCGCGAAGCGCCGCCGATACCCCGCTCGCGGACGCTCTTCGACGAGCGCGTCATCGGCCTGGACCGTGTCGCTCGCGGAAGCCACGCCAGACATTACCCCCGATGTTCCTCTCGTCGAGTGGCGTATTCGCCTTACGCCGCCGTCGCCCCCACAGAGGCGACGAGATGCCGCGACGTGCGGAACGCGAAGGCCCTACCCGAGTGATGCATCATTCAGAGCCTACCACCGCCGCGGCCAGACTCGTCGTTCCCGTGCTCGTCGGTCCGGCTCCACGTTCCGACCAACGTCGGCGAGGCAGGCAGCCCCGGCAAGTACGGTACGATTGGCCGTGTGAGCGCACCTGAACCGGTCAAGCGATCCATGTCGACTTCTCCGGACCCGGCGCTGGCCCGTCCGAACGCGACCGACGTGGAGTGGGCGGGGAACTTCAGTCATGCGTCCGTGCCGCTGATTGTGGCCGGGGCTGGTCTCGTCCTGGTCGCGGCCTGCAACCTGGCCGTCGCGTGGCTGCCAGCCCACTACCAGGTAACGCGACTGAACCTCGATGGTCTCGGCAACTGGCCGGCCGTTGCGATCGGCTACGGCGCCGCGACTCTGGTGGCATTTTGTTGCTATGCGGTGGCCTGGCGAGAATCCCGTCGACTACTCCCAACTCGCCTGAATCTCGTCGTCGTCTGCACCTTCCCGGTCGTCGCGGCGCTCCTCCTCTTCCCCACCTATCCGCTACTATCGCGCGACTTCTTCTACACGGTTATGAACGCGCGGGTCATGGCCGTCTACCACCACAACCCGTTTCAGACGCCGCCGGGCGCCTTCCCCACTGACCCGTTCCTTCCGTTCTCTGACTGGCATCAACTGACGAATCCGTACGGGCCGCTGTGGGCCGTGATCGTCGGGACCGTGGGTCGCGTCACAGGGTCGGGAATCCTCGCGACGTTTCTCATCTTCAAGGCGCTGTTTCTGGTCGCGTTCCTGGGAATGACGGGGCTGTTCGCCTGGTTCCTCCGCCGAACGGCCCCCGAGCGACTCCTGCCGGGGCTGGTGCTGTGGTCCTGGAACCCGCTCGTGCTGGTCGAGACGGTCGCCGACGGCCACCACGACGTGATCATGCTCATGCTGGTGCTACTGGCAATCATGTTCGCGACGTCAGACCAACCGGTGCTCGCGGTCGTCGCCATGGTGCTGGCGGGCGACATCAAACAGACCGCGTTCGGGATCGTGCCGGTGCTGCTCGTCTACCTGCTGCGCCGCGAGCCGTCCTTCCGGCACGGCGTACGCCGGCTCGCACCGGGCTTGCTCGTCGCGGCAGGACTTCAAGCCGTGCTCTACGCGCCGTTCTGGGTTGGCTGGCGTCCAACCGTGATCGGCTTCTTTCACCAGACACAGTCCTACATCGCCACGCCGTCGGCACTGGCGCGGCTGCTGCTCCTGATCGTCTTCGCCCATCCGGGACCCGCGATCCACGCCTCGGCGGTGTTGGTCGGGGTCGTCGTCTACGCGCGGCTGCTCTGGCGACTGCCCGGCAATCTCGACGGACTGCTCCGCGGGATCTACGGAGCCATGCTGCTCGCGATCCTGATCTGGCCCGTGTTCTATCCGTGGTACCTGCTCTGGTTGATCGTCCCGGCAGCTGCCCTGTCCGCGGGATCTGTCTCGCGGCAGGTCATCATCGTCAGCGTGGCGGCCGCGCTGTCATACCTCGACCTCTACGGCCTGCGACACATCCAGGCGCACTCGCCGCAGTTCTGGAGTGCCGTCGAGGCCGTCACCGTCTTCGGCGCCCTGCTCGCGACCGCCATCTGGGACCGTGCGGAGAAGTCAGGAGGACCGGTGCCGGTTCGCGAATCGCCCAATCAGCCGCTCCCCCAGACCAACAGTCTCGCCGGCCAGGAGGAGTAGTCCCGCCTCAGCTCCAGCGGGAACCCTCACCTTGACTGGTCGGACAGCAGCAGGCGCAGAATCCCGAGCGTGTTCTCCTTGCCCCGAGCGCCGACCTCGGTGGTCGGCCCGACGCAGGACGGGCATCCCGCCTCGCAGCTGCAGTGGCGGATCAGGTCAACGGCCGCCCGCAGGAGCGCCTCGTGGAGGTCGTAGAGGCGCGGGCTAAAGCCGATCCCCCCGGGAATGCGGTCGTAGAGGAAGATCGTCGCGCGGTCGGTGAAGGGGGACTTCACCTGGGGGAAGACGCCGATGTCGCGCGGGTCGCACATCAGGTAGAGGGGCGCGACGTTGACCAGCACGTTGGCAAGACCCGCCAGCGCGCCCTGCATCTCGACGGCCCGCATGCGGTCGCTCAGGTAGCGGGGCAGGCACATCCAGTAGGCGGTGGTGTGCATCTGCTCCTCGGGCAGATGGACCTTGCCCCAGCCGACGTTGTCGTGCGTGTGCAGCTTGATCTTCTTGTACTGGGTGACAATCGCACCGACCAGGACCTCGCCGTGGTTGCGCTCGGAGCCGATCTCGCCTTCGGAGAACTGGTCGAGGATCTGGACGCGAACGGAGAGGCTGGCATCGGTGTAGAAGTCCACGTTCACCGGGTGGACGTAGGCCTTCTTCTCGTCCCAGTCCAGCTTGTCGACGTGGTACTGCTGGCCCTCGTGGATGTAGACCGCGTCGGTGTGCACCAGCATCGGCGCGGCGAAGGCATCCACCTCGCCGATGACGCGTGGCTGCCCGGTACGGCTCTGGTCGATGATGACGACGTTGTCGCGCGCCGCGGTGCGCAGGCTGACCTCCTCGGCCGGATAGGTCTCGGCCATCCAGTACCAGGTGTCACCCGCGTGGTGGAGGATGCGCTCCTCCTCGAGGTAGTCGAGGATCTCGCGCGGATCGAAGGTGCCGAAGGGCTCGTCGTCGCGGAACGGCAACTCAAACGCGGCGCACTTGAGGTGGCTGATCAGCACGAGCAGGTTGTCGGGGTTGATCAGGCCATGCTCCGCGTCCCGGCCGAAGAAGTAGTCCGGGTTCTGCACGATGAACTGGTCGAGCGGGCTGGACGATGCCACCAGCACCGCCAGCGAGGCGCCGTCGCGACGGCCGGCGCGCCCGGCCTGCTGCCAGGTGCTGGCGATAGTGCCCGGGTAGCCGGTGATGACGCAGGCGTCGAGCGAGCCGATATCCACCCCCAGCTCCAGCGCGTTGGTCGAGACGACCGCCCGGACCGACCCGTCGCGCAGGCCGCGCTCGATCTCGCGTCGCTGGCCCGGCAGGTAGCCGCCGCGGTAGCCGCGCACCGCGTCGCCCCCGCCGACCGGCGCCGGCAACGCCTCGCGCAGGTAGGTCAGCATTACCTCCGCGGTGGTGCGCGCCCGCGCGAAGACGATCGTGTGGACGCCCGCCCGCACCAACTCCCCCGCGATGCGGCTGGCCTCCAGCACCGACGAACGGCGGATTCCCAGCTGGCGGTTGACGACCGGCGGGTTGAAGAACGCGAACTCGCGCCGGCCGTGCGGTGCGCCGTCCTGGTCGATGACCGCGACCTCTTCCTCGATCAGGCGTTCGGCCAACTCCTGAGGGTTGGCGATCGTCGCCGACGCCAGAATAAAGACGGGATCGGAACCGTAGTGCCGGCAGACACGCTTGAGTCGCCGGACGACGTTGGCCACGTGGGAACCGAAGACGCCGCGGTAGCCGTGCATCTCGTCGATCACGACGTAGCGGAGGTTCTCGAACAGGTTGTGCCAGCGGGTATGGTGGGGCAGGATGCCCGAGTGGAGCATGTCGGGGTTCGTGATGACGACGTGCCCCGCCGTGCGGATGATCTGCCGTATGTTTGCCGGGGTGTCGCCGTCGTAGGTGTGGGTGCGGATCTCCGCGCCCGTGGCGTCGATCAGCGCGTGCAGCCCGGTGTACTGGTCCTGGGCCAGCGCCTTAGTCGGGAACACGTAGAGGGCACGCGCCGTCGGGTCGCCGAGCATCGTGTTGAGCACGGGGAGGTTGTAGCAGAGCGTCTTGCCGGAGGCGGTGCCGGTCACGATCGCGGTATGGCGCCCGGCGGCGACCGAGGCGAACGCCTCTGACTGGTGCGCATAGAGCGCGGTAATCCCCTGAGCCGCCAGCACGTCGCGGAGGCGCGCGTCGAGCTCCTCCGGCATCGGACGAGTCAACGGTGGTCGGGCAGGGAGCGTGCGCCACGCCACGATCGACGGTGCGAATCTCGGGTCCTGCCGGAACCGGTCGATCACCGTCGCGACGTCCACGGCTCGACTCCCGCCTGGCCCGCGTCGCACCCGGCCCACCGGGCGAGCGCGATTCGAGCATCCGTTCTAGCGAGCGTGATTGTAGCACCGGCTGCCGCCGGCGCGGCGTCGGCGACGATGGAGAAGGCGATGCTCAGCGGTCGTTGGCGGCTGCCTCCACCGAGGGCTCGTCGTTCGAAACGCGCTGGAGCGGAACCGGACCCCGCGAGACACTCCGCGAGCGGTCACGAGCCAGGGTCAGCAAGCCGGAGCGGACTCGCGCCACGCTGGGGACGCCGCGGAACGGGTAGAGCCAGCTGTACGCGCACTGAAGGGCGTAGAGCTGCAGCGGCAGCCTGTCGATTCGGGGCGGCCGCGTCATCGCAACGGTCCGGCGGGCGCGGATCGCGGCGACGAGGTCGTCGGGCGTCTCCCCGGGGAAGCAGGTCACGTGTCGCCCGAGCTGACCCGGCGCGAGGTGCGCGTCGGTGCCGCCGAGTGAGGCGAGGCCGTAGCGCCGCGCCGCGTGCTCGAGGGCAGGTCCCCGGCCGAAGACCAGTGGGAAGCTCGTCTCCATCGCGTCGGGCAGCAGGCCGGCGCGTTCGAGGCGGCGCAACTGGATGCGCCAGAGCAGCGGCAGCGGGTGCACCAGCACAACAACGCTGCCGGGAATGGCCCGGGCCCAGCGAACGACTTCCAGCAGCGGCGTTCCGGGCTTCGGCAGGGCGGACGGCAGCACGTCGGGGAAGAGCACGCCGAGGTGCACGATCCGCCCGCGAGCCGTGACCTCGACGCCCGGGATCAGCCGCGACGTCCCACCCTTAACCTCCTGGACGAATGAGCGGACGGTGTCGATGTGGTCGTGGTCGGTAACGCCGATGACCGCGACATCGGACTCGCTCGCCGACACCAGCCAGTCGGCAACTGAGCACAGTCCGTCGCTCCCCGGCGTGTGCAAATGCAGGTCGGCGTAGCTGTGCCCGGCAGGGACGGTCGCGGACGCCTCCGCCTCCTGCCAGATCGGAGTGAGCATGCTCCACTGGTCGAGGTGACGGTGGATCAGACCCTCCAGCGCGGTCGCGATGGCGCTCAGCGTCTCGAGCGCCGACTCGGCGGGCTCGATCGGAGGCATCACGGTCAGCTCGGAGGTACGTGACGGCCCGTAGGTGGCCATGCATGGGAGGATGACACTCCCGGTCGCGCGCGCCAGCCGCACCGGTCCGATCGGCATCTGCATCGCACTGTCGAAGAACGGCACGGCGATCGACGGGTTTGGCCCGGGCTCGTCGACGAACAGGATGACGATTCCGCCCTTCCGCAGCACGCTCAGGAGCGTCCGTGCCATCCTGGCCGGCGGCTCCCCGGCGGAGACGACCGTCACACCGAACTCACTGAAGCGCGTGGTGAACCACTGCATGAGTGCCGGGGACTTCAGTGGCTCGAAGAGCCGGACGACCACCGCGAGCTCGCCGTCGAACCCCCGATCGCGCAGCCAGCGGGCCGCCATGAGACCGAGCGTGGGGTAAGGCCCGGCGTGCGGCGCGACCACCACGGTGCCGCGTTTGCCGAGATTCGCCTCCAGGTTGCTCAGGCCCCGGATCTCCAGCCGGTCGGGCGACACCGAGTCGCCTCGTCCTGCACGGAGGAGGCTGACGACGGTCTTGCAGTGGCTGGCGATCGCCTGGACGCCGAGGTACCAGGCCACGATGCCGGACGGTGGATTCGGGTGCCGCACGTGTCGAACGTTGTCCAGCACGACGCGCCGGAAGCCGAGGGCCATGCCGGCGACGCCTGCGAGGAACGCCAGCAAGTGCCAGACCGGCCAGGGAATCCAGTAGGCGACGAAGGAGAGGGCGCGCAGCAAGCCGACGATGCCGCGGTCGACCGGGGTCGCCCGGCGTACGCGTTCGTCGCGCTCGGGTGGACGTGCCGGCCGCGGTGGCACGGACCGAATCGTGTTGGTAGACGTGGTGGGTACCTCCGGTGGATGCTGGTTCATTGAACCTGTTCGCGTGCCAGAAGTGTTCATCGTACAGAGTCAGTTGTCAAGGTCAAGTCGTGACTCGTTGAAGCGAAGGTCCCGGCACGCTCGAACGCCACTACGCCACCGCGGCGTCGACCATCGGGAGCATTCGCCGTGCCAGATCCCAGGCACGGCGCCCGACCTCCGAACTGACGTCGTCGAGCGTCGGCCACACCGGGCCGTGCTCGGTCGCGCGCAGATACTCATTGTTGGACACGTCTTTGAGCGCGAGGAACGGCACCCCGTAGATAGCCGCCACCTGAGCCAGCGCGGCGGCCTCCATGTCCTCGCAGAGCGAGCGATGGCGGGCGTGGAGCATCTGGATGCGCGCCGTGTGCTGCGTCCAGGCGTCGGCCGAGGCAACCACGCCGAAGTGGACTTGCGGCTGCCGATCCAAGCCTGGCCAGGCATCCGGCCGCCACTCGTCCGTGGCTACTCGTGTCCACCCGAGCAGGCGCGGGTCCGCCGGCAGGGTGTGCGGGATCACGGTGACGCCGTCGATGTCGTAGCGGTGGTCGGCAAAGCGCTCCGTTCCGTCGGGCAGGATCGTGACCGAGCCATGAGCGACGGTCTCGGTCGCCACCACGACGTCGCCGTGCAGGACGTCCGGTCGATGGGCACCGGCGCAGCCGACGTTGATGATGGCGACCGGCAGCCGCGTCGCCAGCAGCGCGGAGAGGGCGGCCGCCGCGTTGACCATTCCGATCCCCGACAGCAGTGCCGTCACCGACTGCCCGTCGACACGTCCGGACCAGCATTGCCATCGCCCGGTTTGGTGGCGCTGGCGATTGCCGAGCGCGTCCAGGACGTGCCGTATCTCGCTCGGCATCGCCGCGACCACCACCACCTCTGGCTGTTCGATCCGGTCCCTGCCGGATGCCTCGTCCGTCACCACCCCACTCCTTCGGCGGGAGTATACGCGGCGAAGCGACCTGTCGATTGAACACCGGATTGACGGGGAACGTCAGCGGTGCCAGACTGGGCCTTGCGCTGACGTTGTCAGCCACGAGCCCTGCGGCGACGAGAGCCGAACGCACGATCGATCGGCCCACGCGGGGGAACACCGGTGAGAATCCGGGGCTGTGCCGCAACTGTGACGCCGCCCGCGCGGCGAAGCCAGATTACCCGTCGTCGCCGTGTCCCGACCACCTCGAGCCAGGGAGGGAGGACACCATGGCGACCACCTACCGGTCCCCGTAGGTACCCCAGCGTCCCGTGAGCGACCCGCGACGACCGGCGTCGCGGTCAACGTGCTGGGAACTGGGGGACCGACGATGAAGAGGGTCATCGCCCTGCTGGGCACGCTCGTCGTGCTGGCCGCGCTCGTCGGCCCGAGCGCGGCGGCACCGGCTCCAAATACCTCCGCGCAGTCCTCGCTCAATTGGCTTCGATCGCAGCAGCAGCCCGACGGCGGCTTCGCTGGCCTGGGTTCGTCGAGCGACGCGGGGACCACCGCCAGCGCCGCGATCGCCATCGCGGCAGCCGGGGTCGACCCATCACTGGTACTCAACGACGGCCATGCAGTGACGGACTTCCTCGCCGCGTCCACCTCGTCGTACGGGGCCAGCACTGGGGGCGCGGCGAACCTCGCACTGGCCGCGTACGCGTCCGGACTGAACCCCCACTCGCTGGGCGGCGTGGACCTCATCGCGCGCATCCAATCCGCCTACAACGCCTCCACCGGGCTCTATGACCCGCAACTCTACGTCGATGCCTACGCGGTGCTCGCGCTGGAAGCCGCCCGCGCAACCGTTCCGCCGGCGGCGCTCGACGCGCTGGCCAACGCTCAGGCTGCCGACGGCGGCTGGTCGTACACGGGATCGAAGGAAAAAGGGCAGAGCGACACGAACACCACCGCGGTCGTCATCGAGGCCCTGGTGGCCGGTGGCCGCACGAACTCACCGGTGGAGAGCGCTGCCAGGTCCTACCTTCACACCGCGCAGACGGCCGACGGGTCGTTCGTGTACCAGGTCGGCGCCGAGAACCCGCCAGTGGGTGACGCCAACTCGACGGCCCTGGTCGTCCAGGCGCTCGTCGCGCTCGGGCAGGACCCGAATTCCGCCACCTGGGGACATGCCGTCGACGCGCTGCGCCACTTCGAGAACGCGGACGGCGCCTTCCGCTACCGCGACGACACTCCCGGCGACAACCTGTTGGCAACCGTGCAGGCGATCCCCGCGCTAATGCTCGAGCCGCTGCCGATCGCGCCGCAGACGGCATTCGGTCACGCCACCGTCGAGCAGCGCGCGATGCAGCCGGAGAAGGCGCGACCCGGCTGCACCTATTTCGCCGTCGTCGGCCACAACCTCTGTGCCGGCTTCCAGGCCTACTGGAACCAGTTCGGCGGCCTCGCCACCTACGGCTACCCCCTGACCGAGGAGTTCCACGGCTGTGATCCCCAGGGCTGGTGCGGCACCATGCAGTACTTCGAGCGGGCCATCTTCGAGTGGCACCCGGGCATCGCCC
>DASSZN010000120.1:0-9097 GCA_035702805.1 Thermomicrobiaceae bacterium
CCACCCCATTTCGACATCTCCGTCGAGCGGCGGGCAGGCGGCCCGGGGCAGTCGCCGAGCCGGCGCGTCGTGCCGGGGGCTGCCGGGTGACGGGTGTGGCGGGCCGTCCCGGCGCGTGCGTGGATGGGTCCGGCCGCAAGCTCCCCGCCCCGGCTACTGGACCTTCACCGAGTAGACGTACTCGCCGGTCAGCGGCGCCGTCCGCGCCTTGACCGGGCTGGGCCACGTCCCCTTCAACAGCAGGATGTACGCGCCCGGCTTCAGGTTCACCGTCCACGTCTGCGGGCTCCCGCTCAGGGTCGCCTGCGCTAAAGCCGACGGCGGCAGGATGAACGCGTTGATCACGCCGGCCGACTGCGTGACCACCTGCTTCACGTTGCCCTGCTGTGGGTAGGCCGCCAGCGCGAGCGTCGCCGGCTGGCTGCCGTTGCGCGCCACGAAGCGGACCGTCTCGCCCGACTTCAGCGTCAGCGGCGGGGTCGGGAAGTCGTACCCGTGCGCCTGCACGTTGGCGGCGAACCCGCTCGGCAGCACCCACTGGTACGAGCCGAGCTTGTCGAGCTGCTGGCCGCTCGCCGCCTCGAGCAGCAGGTCCGGCGGCGCGAGCCGCGGCTTGGTGTCCACCGTGGGCGTCGGCGTCGGTGATGCCGCTCCCGTGCCCATGCCCGCGCACGCCGTGACCAGCACCGCGAGCGCCAGGGTCGTGACGATGAGCCAGATCCGCCGCAAGTCCCTCTTCCCTCCCTCAGACGTCCGCGCGACCGGTCAAGGATACACGCCCCTCCCAGCGGCGGCGTGCCGTCCCGCCCGCCGCGCCGGCCTGGCGTTGCCGGAAGACCGCCACGTTCGCGCCAGACGTGGAGCGCCCCCCGGTCTCCCGGGGGGCGCTCCGTCCGTGTGACGTCGGACTGCCGGACTCGACGCTCGAGCCGACTGGTGACTGCCTACGGTGCGGGAACTACGAAGCCCATCGGCGACAGGAAGTTGCCCTGGCTCGCCAGCGCGTTGAACACGGCCGCGCCGTCACCGACGCCGCCGCCAACGGCATAGTTCACGTTGTTCGACACGGCGGTCACGTCGCTGCCGACGTTGAACACGCTCATGTTGGCCGAGCCGATGAAGCCCTGCGGCATCTCACCGAAGCCCGGGTCGAGGGAGTACAGGGTCGCCGACGACAGCGGACCCAGGTCTACCTCGATCGGGTTGGCGGTATCCGGGTTCGACGGGTCAACCGAGACCGTCGGGGCCACCGGCGCGCCACTCTGGTCGTAGAACACGACGTCCACGACCGCCGCGGCGCCGAAGTTGAACAGGTTGATGCCCGAGGTGTCGCCGGCCGTGCCCGCGGTGTTCCCCTTCTGGAACAGCGGGACCGACAGGTTGTTCCACGGGATGCCCAGCGGCGGGGTGCCGACGCCCGGAGGCGCACCGTTGACGTTACCGCCGTTGAGCCCGGTCGTGCCCAGGATGCCCTTGGCGCCCTGCGCGACGGCCATGTAGGACATCGCCTCACCCGCGCCGCTCTGGTTGGTCTGGGTGTTCGCCATGCCCATGTACTTCACCTCGTCGACCGCGGCGTGGAAGGGCGCCGTCCCGGAGAGGATGGCCGACGAGATCTGCCCCTGGGCCGCGCCGGTGTCGGCGTTGGCCGGGTAGTACACGTACTCCATCGCGCGCGGCGGGATGCTCACCTGCCCGCCGAACGTGGTGTTGCTGGAGTAGTTGTAGTAGGTGATCGTCACGGTGTTCGTGGCATCGCTCAGGTTAGCGATGTTGATGCCGGTGTTCCAGTTGTTGTAGTCCCGGAACACGAGCGGGACGAACCGCATGAAGTTGCTGACCGTCTTGACCCCCGCGCCCGCGAGCACGGACTGCGGGATGTTGCAGTTGACCTGACCCGGGCTCGGGTACTGGTTCGGCACCTGCAGCAGGGCCGAGCAGTCGTCGAGCGAGTACGGCGCCGCCGTGTTGGTCATCGACATCGCCGTCGCGGCCTTGCTGCGGGTCGCAGCGGCCACGATTTGCGAATTGTCGACGCTGATCCAGGCCGAGCCGACCCACGACGACGGGAGCACCCCGATGGTGCTCAGGTCGACCGCCCAGGTCGCGCCCGCCGCCAGCAGGTGGCGCGGGATGATGTAGCTGGCCCCCGACACGCCGGTGGCGGAGTCGCCGCTGCCGGTGTAGAGGGTGATCGTCGCGCCGACGTTGTTGACGCCGGACAGGTTGGTGATGTAGATCGTCGAGTTCCAGCCCGACCAGCCGTTCTGGACGATCGGGAGGACGATGTTGTTGATCGGGCCGGCGGTGACGCCGCCAACGCCCACCGGCGCCGGCAGGTCGGCACCGGAGACGCCGGTGTAGCCGTCAACGATCGACGCGCCGTTGGAGGTCGCGTCGCTGTTGCCGGCCTGGCTCGCGCCGGCCATGTGCTTCTCGACGCCCGCGATGTACGGCGAGCGACTGCAGTTCTGCTGCGTCGCCGTCGAGGTATAGGTGTAGCTCACCTGGTAGATCGAGCCCGTGGTGGGCTGGGACCCGGCGGCCGACCAGTCAATCGAGACGCCCTGGCCGCTGCCGTTTACCGTGACCACCGGCGGGGGCGCGGTCTGATTGACGGCCGGAGTGCCGCTCGGGGAGTAGTAGACGTTGGTGCCCTGCGAGACCTCGGTCACGCTGGTGATGGTCTCGCCGGCCGGCGCCGTGAAGGAGTCGGCCGTACCGGCGGCACCCTTCACCACCTGGATCGAGCTGCTGTTCGGCTGATTGCTCGAGCCGCCGCAGGTCACGCCCGACGGCACGGTCGAGGTGGACGCCCAGGTCGCCGTGACCTGGACGCCGCCGACCATGCTCCCCGTCGTGGGGATGTTCAGGCTGGCCGCGCTGAAGGTCTTCGACGCCTTCGGGTTCAGCGGGGCGGTCGTCGCGACCGTCGCGGTGCCGGTGTTCGTCAGGCTGATGTTGATGGGCACGTCCTCGAGGTTCTGCACCGTGACGGTGCCGTACCACGGGCCGGTCCCGTTCATCATCGCGCCGTTCGGCACGAACGGGAAGTAGAGACTGCTACCAGACATGTCGCTGGGAACCGGGGCTCCGGTGTTGGCCGCGCCGACACTCCCGACGGCACCGACCAGCAGGCCAGTCACCAGTCCCAGCGCCACGACCAGGTTGAGAAAACGCTTTCTCAACTCGGTTGCTCCTTTCGAGAGACTCAATTTTGAGGCTCTCGTCGTGTCCGTAAACCCTGTTCGTCACACGTGACAAAGACGTCGGACTCCGATTTTCCGGCCGGCGTCGTCGAACCGGCCAGTCAATCCCCCGTCATCGACCTCCTTTCCTTCCCCTCCACCTCGATCTCGAAGGTGTCCGTACACCAGTATCGGCCTCGCCGCTACCGGTGTCAACGGCTCCTGCCCGCTGCGGGCAGCGCGGTCCCGCGGGCCCTGCCTCGCGGCATCGCCCCGCGCGATCGCGGCACCCGTAGCAGACCGACCCCGCCGGGCACGGATCCCTCGACAGTCTAAACGATCAACGCATCGAACGGTCGCGCTCGGGTGGATTCCTGCCGGCACCGCCGCTTCCGCTACCGGTCCGGCCGTGCCGCGCGCGATTCACCTGACCCACATGTAAGAACGCTGCTCACCGTCCCCGGTTGCGCGGACGTACGCCCGCGCCCGGGGGCGAGTCGTCGGCGGCCCGGCGGCGGGGCTCAGCGCAGGAACCCGGTGGCCGCCACCAGCGCGATCAGGATGCCGAGCACCACGTTGACGATCGTGCCGGAGGTGCTGCTGGTGTAGCCCAGCACGAACGGCGTGATCAGCACCCACACGCCGAAGATCACGTTCCCGAGCGAGAAGATGCGGTAGCGCGGGGGGAACGACAGGCGCACGATCGCCATGCCGATGACCAGGGGGCCGAATATGGCGTCCGTCATCCGGGCGCCGCTGTAGAGCGAGTAGCCCGTCACGTAGGGCAGGAACAGGAGCAGGATGCCGAAGCCGATGTTGAGTGCGGCGACGAGGTCGAGCGCGGGCGACGATGGCTGGCGCGCCTCCACCGGTTCTCCTTCCAGCACTCGGCAGGGCCACGCCCTGCCACTTCCCAGACGTGGCCGATTGTACACACATTCTCCGGCTTGGGAAGTCCCATGCGCTTCCGGCCCCCGGTTCCCCCGCCGCTCCGGCCCCACCGCTCCCCGCGAGGGGTTGTTTGAGGGGTTGTTTCGCAGAATCGCCGGGGGAGCCTCGCACTCGCCGTGACGACCGGCCGCGTTTCACCGTCCCGCCGCGGAATCCGACCGTCCACCCCGTCGTCCACCCCCTGGCGGCCGGCTCCCGAGCACCGAATCGGGGGTGCCGGGTCGGCCAGACGTTGAACCCCCCGCGCGCGGCGAGTACGATGACTGTTCGTGACCAGAGTGATCAGGGATGCAGGCCATGCCCGGTACGACGCCATCGGCGCGACCGACGCGGCTTCCGGCGCCAGCCCCGGCGCCCGGGCCGGCACCCGGCAGTTCGCCGCCGTCTGGGAGCGGCCCGCGCTCGTCCTCGCCGCCGCCGTCGTGGCCCGGCTGGCCCTGGCGGCCCTCAGCCTCCACCTCGGCTTCGTCGAGTACAACGCCGACGGCTTCACCCGCGTCATCCACGGCTTCGAGTGGCTGCAATCGCCCCACTGGGAGGTAGGCGTCTGGCTGCCCCTCCAGTTCTGGCTGCTCGGCGGCGTGCTCGCCCTCTGGCGCAACCTGTACGCCGCGCCGAAGCTGCTCGCCACCGTCGCCGGCCTCGCCACGATGGCGAACCTCTATCTGATCGCCCGCGGCCTGGCCGGGCGCCGCCCCGCCGCCCTGGCCGCCCTGCTGGCCGCGACCTTCCCCTTCGAGGTCTGGTTCTCCGTCTCCGGCATGTCCGAGCCCCTCTTCTACGCGCTCCTCTCCGGCGCCGCCGCCGGCCTCGTCTGGTGGTGGCTGCGCGGCCGCACGCTGCCCCTCGCGGTCGGCAGCGTCGCCCTCTGCGCCGCGACGGCCGTGCGCTACGAGGCGTGGTTCTACGCCGTGGTCTATGCCGCCCTGGTGCTCGGCATCGCCTGGCGTCAGGGTCGGCTCGGGCCGGCGGTGATCGTCCTGGCGGGCGTCCCGTTCGTCTTCGCCGCGCTCTGGGTCGAGCAGAGTGCCGCCGTCTTCGGCGACCCGCTGGCCTTCGCCCACCAGACGGCCGCCATCAAGGCCGCGCTGGCCCCGCGGAACGCGACCGCCGGCCTGGCGCGGCGTCTCACCTCCTTCCCGCTGGCGACCTTCCGCACCTCGCGCGTGCTGATCACGCTCGAGGCGGCCGCGGTCGTCTGGCTGGCCGCCACCCGCTGGCGGCGCTGGTGGCCGTACCTCGCCCTGGTGCTGGGCGAGGCCGTCCTGCTCGTCGCGGTCAGCGCGGCCTTCACCAACCTGGGCCCGAGCAACGAGCTCTACCTGATGTCGAACGTCGTGCTGCTCCTGCCGGTCCTGGCCGCCGCGACGGTCGACCTCTGGGAGCGGCACCGCGCCGGACGCGTCGTCGCCGGCCTCGCCGTCCTGCTCCTCGCCGCGAGCTTCGCCCGTGACCTCGCCCACCCCCCGACCGCCTACCCCGACCCGGCCGCCCGCGCGCTCGGCAGCTTCCTGCGCCGCGAGCTGGCCGCGCCGGACGCACTTGGGAGGACCATGGTGCCGGTACTCGTGCCCCAGCCGCCCGTCGACGCCTACAACGCGAGCTACGCGCTGCGCATCCTCTCCGGCCATCCCGACGCGGTGACCATCGTCGACCAGCCGGTGCAGCTCGACGCGGACGTCGCGAGCGGCCGTGCCCGCCTCTGGGTGGTCGACACCCTGACCGGCGCGGCGCTGCCGCCGTCACTGCGCACCGAGCGGATCGACCGCTACGTGGTCGGCTGGCCGCCGCCGCTGGCGCGGGCCGCCGTCAGGCCGGGCACCGCGCGCCCGGGCGGGACGCTCGACGCGAGCGGCGGCAGCTTCCAGGCCGGCGAGCCGGTCTTCGCCTGGCTGACCGCGCCGGACGGACACGTCGTCGCCCTGCCGGCCGCGCGGGCCGACGGCTCCGGGAATGTGGTGCTGACCGTCCCCGTGCCGGCCGGCGCGGCGCCGGGCACCTGGGCGCTGACGCTGTCCGGGGGGACCAGCCACCGGCAGGGGATCGCCCGGTTCCAGGTGGCGCCGTGAGCGCGGGGCGAGGCTCGAGCCGGCAGCAGGCGCGCGGCATCGCCCGGCTGCTGCGCTACCTGCGCTCCCTGTCGGGCTGGATGAAGCTCCGGCTGGCGCTCCACGTCCTGGTGGTGGGTGGGCTCCTGCTCTTCAGCGCCGCCGCGGTGTACGCCGACCGCTACTTCAACCAGGGCGTCTCGACCGGCACCACGGCGACTCAGGCGATCCCACAGACCGACCTCAACCCGATGGGCATCAACACCTTCCTCAACGAGGAGGTCAACCCGGCCAAGGTCAAACAGTCGCTCGACATGATCTCCGCGGGCGGCTTCACCTACGTGCGCCAGATGTTCGCCTGGTACGAGATCGAGCCGCAGCCGGGCCACTTCGTCTGGACCAAGTACGACCAGATCGTCAACGACGCGGTGGCCAACCACCTGCAGATCATCGCCCGGCTCGACGACCCGCCGGCCTGGGCGCGCGCCGGCCAGCCCAACCTCCAGCAGTTCCCGGTCGGGCCGCCCAACCACGACTCCGACTTCGCCGCCTTCGCCGCGGCCGTCGCCTCCCACTACCGCGGCAAGATCCACTACATCCAGATCTGGAACGAGCCGAACCTACAGGGCGAGTGGGGCGGCCAGCCGATCGATCCGGCCGCGTTCACGCGGCTGCTCAAGGCCGGCTACCAGGCGGTCAAGCAGGCCGATCCAACCATGCAGGTCGTCATGCCCGGCCTGGCCCCGACCGACCAGCTCGGCCCGACCAACCTGAGCGACCTCCTCTTCCTGCAGCGGATGTACGCCGCCGGCGCCAGGCCCTACTTCGACATCGCCAGCGTGATGGTCTACGGCTACGGCTACAGCCCCTACGACCGGCGCGTCTCGTTCGGCCGCGACAACTACTCCCGGCCGATCCAGACGCACGACATCATGGTCGCCAACGGCGATGGCAACAAACCGGTCTGGGCCTCCGAGTACGGCTGGGTCTCGCTGCCGCCCAACTGGACCGGCGATCCCTCGCCGTGGGGCAAGCCGGTGACACGCCAGCAGCAGGCGGAGTACCTCTACGAGGGCTACCTCCGCGCCAGGCAAGAGTGGCCCTGGATGGGCGTCATGTGCGTCTGGGACTTCCGTGAGCCGACCTCGCCCACGAGCAGCCCCGACGCCGGGCGCAACCCGGTCCGCGGGTTCTCGATCGTGAACTTCGACTTCTCTCCGACGCCCGCCTACACGCTCCTCTCGGCGGCGCACGCGGTGTTCGATCGCGCCTTCACCGGCGCGCACACGGTCAGCAGCCCCTTCCTGAAGCGGGACGCCAACTGGCTGGTGCAGCCGGGGCCGACCGAGCAGCTGGTGCCGAAGCAGATCGGCGCCAGCCTGTCGATCTCGTTCTCCGGCACGGGACTCGACCTCCTCATGTCGGGGCCCGGCGACGGGTTCGCCGTGACCGTCGACGGCAAGCCGGCGCCGGCCCTCCAGCCGGACGCGCAGGGCCGGCCCGTCGCCAGCCCGGCCGGCAGCGGGGTCGCGCGCGTCACGGTGGCTTCCGGGCTGTCCGACGGCCCGCACGTGGCGGAGGTGCAGGCGCTCAACGGCAACGGCGCCTCGGCCACGCTCGACGGCTTCGTCGTCACGCGGGTGCCGGTGAGCACCTGGATCTACCCGTGGATCTTCGGGGCGCTGGCGGCAGTCACGCTGCTCGTGATCGTCTCACTGGCCTGGACGATCATCGAGGCGCTGCCCGACGCCGCGCCGGCTACCAGCAGCCGGGTCCACCCACGACCGCGGCTCGAAGTGGCCTCCGACCTGGAGCCGTCGCCCCGGACCGCGCGGTCCGGCCGGCCCGGCGAGCCGCGCCGGTGAGCGAGCGACCGCGGGGCATTCCCGGCCCGGTCCTATCGAACCGCGACCGTATAATTCCGGCTGAGCCCGCCCGCACGTCGCGGACGGGCTGAAGCGAGCGGACGGCATGGACACCCAGCGCCAGACGTACGTCATCGGCACGGCCGGCCACGTCGACCACGGCAAGTCGACGCTGGTGCGCGCCCTCACCGGCATCGACCCCGACCGGCTCCGCGAGGAGAAGGAGCGGTCGATGACGATCGACCTCGGCTTCGCCTGGCTCACCCTGCCGAGCGGCCGTGAGGTCAGCATCGTCGACGTCCCCGGGCACGAGCGCTTCATCAAGAACATGCTGGCCGGGGTGGGCGGTATCGACGCCGCGCTCCTGGTGGTGGCCGCCGACGAGGGGCCGATGCCGCAGACCGACGAGCACCTGGCGATCCTGGACCTGCTCGGCGTCTCCCGCGGACTGGTCGTGCTGACCAAGGTAGACGCCGTCGACGCCGACTGGCGGGACCTGGTAGTCGAGGAAACGCGCGAGAAGCTGGTCGGGACCACCCTGGAGGACGCCCCGATCGTGCCGGTCTCGTCCCTGACCGGCGAGGGGCTCGACGACCTGCGCGCCGCCATCGACGCGATGCTCGATCGCGTGCCGCCACACCGCGAGGCCGGTCGGCCGCGCCTGCCGATCGACCGGGTCTTCAGCGTGGCCGGGTTTGGCACCGTCGTCACCGGCACCCTCCTCGACGGCCCACTCCAGCTCGGTCAGGAGGTCGAGGTCCTGCCCGCCGGCCGCCGGGGTCGCGTCCGCGGGCTGCAGAGCCACCGGACCAGGGAGGAGCGCGCCAATCCCGGCTCGCGCACGGCGGTCAACCTGTCCGGCATCGCGGTCGAGGAGCTTCGCCGTGGCGACGTGCTGACCACACCGGGCTGGCTCACGCCGACGCGCCTGCTCGACGCGCGCGTGCGGCTCGTCCCCGACTCGCCGGTCCCGCTCGAGCAGAACGACGAGGTCGACCTCTTCATCGGCTCGGCCGAGACGACGGCCCGGGTGACGCTGCTCGAC
>DASSZN010000129.1:0-11371 GCA_035702805.1 Thermomicrobiaceae bacterium
CCGGTGACGTTCAGGCAACCTACGACCAGCTGGTGGCGCGCGGCGTAACCTTCACCAGCCCACCCCAGCAGATGCCCTGGGGGGCCACAGCGACCTGGTTCGACGACCCCGACGGCAACAACTACTTCCTTACCGACGACACCGTCTGGTAGGCCGAGCGACCGGCCGGGCCGGCGCGCGCCCCGGCGTCGCGTCATCGCCCGGCCGGATCCTCGCCGGTGAATCCCTGGATCGCCCGGCCGGCGACCCGAGCGCCGTCGACGGCTACTCCAGCGCCTGCCGCAGCTTCGCGTCGGCCTGCCGCACGTACCCGTTGATCGCGCCAGCCGCGGGCGCCGACGTCGATAGGTAGGCGATCGACAGCAGGTAGTTCTCCTCCCGCACGTAGGCGACGTCGACGGTGACCGGCGTGGGCGCGCTCGCGGTGGCCTGCCCGACGACCTCGCGCGGCGGCGCGTGGACGAGTTGATCGAACTGGTCAACCTGGAGGCCGACGCCGACCGGCGGGTCGGCGGGTACTCGGGCGGGATGAAGCAGCGCGTCGGCATCGCTCAGGCGCTGCTCAACGATCCGGAACTCCTCATCGTCGACGAGCCGACCGCGGGGCTCGACCCGGCCGAGCGCATCCGCTTCCGCACGCTGCTGGCAAGCCTGACCGCCGACCGGATCGTCATCCTCTCGACTCACATCATCAGCGACGTGGAGGCAGTGGCCGGACGGCTGATCATCCTCCACGCCGGTCAGATCGCGGCGGACACCTCGCCGGAGGTGCTGATCGCGGCGGCGTCCGGCTGCGTCTGGAGCGTGACCGTGGACGCGGCCACCGCCGTCGGGCTGCAGGCGGCCGGCTCGGTGAGCGCGATGGTGACCGACGCGCGGGGCGTGACGCTGCGGCTGATCAGCGCGACGCGGCCGCACGAGGTGGCGGTGCCGGCCGAGCCGACCCTGGAGGATGCCTACCTGGTGGCGGTCAACGAGCGGGTCGCGGTCGCCTGAGCGCCTGAGGGCCGTAGCGCCCGTGCGCCTCAGGCGGTGAAGTGGAAGACGGCCACCGCCAGCAGCAGCGAGCCGATCACGAGGGACGCTTGCAGCCGCGGCGAGCGCTCGGTGCGCCAGACGATCGCCCCCAGCACCAGGACCACGCTGCCGCCGTAGAGCGCCTGTGCCCAGAGGGTCCCCCGGTCGGTGCCGGTGCCGATGGCGTGCAGCAGCGAGAAGGCGAAGATCGGGTAGGCCAGGCCGTGGAGGATGTGCCAGGTCCGGTAGCCGATCCAGCGGCGGACCCAGACGCTGGCGCCCATCGCGATGGCCAGCTCCGCCGCGATGATCCCCAGGCTGAGCCAGAGCGTCCGGTAGCTGCTGAAGAAGGGGATCGTCACGTCGGCCAGGTTGAACTTCGCGAACGGGTCGAGCAGCATCATCAGGGTGTGGATGCCGACGAAGACGTAGAAGGTCGTGGTCAGCCAGTGGTGCGTGGCGTCGACGACCAGCCGCGGCCAGTTCGGCGAGTTCCAGCGCCGGCTCAGCGCGATCCCCAGCACGATCGACAGCGTCAGGAGAATGTACGCCACGATGCCGCTGCCGCGGCCGATGAACCAGTAGAGTTGCGTGCCGGCGCTGGTCCCCATGCGTCGATTCCTTCCGTCCACCCTGGGTCGCTGTCGGGCGGGCCGCGCGCCCACGCCGACCGAGAATGCCGGTCGCCCGGCCGCCTACGACGTCGCGGTGCGGACCCGGGCGCCGAACGGGCTGGTCGTGCTCGACGAGCCGAGCGACACGCTGCTGCCGGTCTGTCCGCCGAAGACCGACGTCTGGCTCGGCGTCGTCGCGGCGCTCGATTGGGTCAGGCTGCTCGTCGTCGCCGTGCTCGCGCTCGCGCTCGTCGCGGTGGAGGCGGCGGTCGCCGTGGGGGTCGAGGCCGTGTGGGCGGCGGCCAGGATCGAGAAGACGGCGGTGCCGACCACACTCGCGGTGATCACCCAGCGGCGCACCGCGCGCGTGCGCTCGACCAGCAGGCCGCGCTGCACCTCGGCGCTGCCGGTGCGCCACTGGGGGAGGACCGATGCCTGTCGGGCGGTGCTGGCGGCGGTGGAAGCCGTGGTGTTCTCGGACGTCATGCTCGTGGCTCGCTCTCTCGCTAATCCCTGACGACGTGACGAGCTATCGCTGGCGGCTCGCGTGGACCGGCGGCGTGACGGGCGCGGCCGGCGCGTCGACCTCCTCGACGAGGATCGCGGCGCGCGGGCAGAGCCGTGCCGTCTCCCGGACGAGCGCCTCGGCCCGGCCGTCGACGTCCCGCTGCTTCAGCCAGGCATAGCCCCAGTCGTCGAGCGTGAAGAGTTCAGGGCAGAACTCGGCGCAGAAGCCGAACGCCGTGCAGCGGATCGGATCCACGCGGACGCGCAGCCGCTTCGCGGTGGTGGCGGCGGGTGCGGTCCTGCTAACGGCCATGGCTCTCCTCCAGACCCGGCAGGACAATCCGCGCCGGACGGCCGCAGGTGCCGCGGCGCCGGTGGATCTCGATCTCGTCGGCGAAGACCCGCAGGGCGGTGCGGGCGGCGACGGCCGCGCCGTCGAGGTGGCCGCACGCGCCGCGACCCGGCAGCATGCGCTCGGCGTAGGTGTGCAGCCGCTCCAGGTCGTCCGGCCGCTCCTCGCCCCGCCTCACCCGCTCCAGCGCGTCGGCCATCGCCGCCGTGCCGAAGGTGCAGGCGCCGCACTGGCGGGCCGACTCGTCGGCGAAGAAGCGCAGCAGCCGCGCGGCCTGGGCCAGGCCGCAGACGCTGTCGGGGACGACCGTGATGGCCGCCGAGCCCAGGTCGGCGCCGGCCGCGCGCAGGCTGGTCGGGTCCAGCGTCAGGTTGCCTCGCAGGGCGGCGCCGGGGAGCCAGCCGGCGAAGTAGCCGCCCGGCAGCAATGCCTGCACCCCATCGGGGGTGCCGCCCCCCAGGTCGTCCAGGATCGCGCGCAGCGGTGTGCCGGTCGGCACCTCGTAGACGCCGGGGCGCCGCACCCCGCCCGACAGGGTCACCAGCACGGTCCCCGGCGCGTCGTCGCTGCCGACGGCGCGGAACCAGGCGGCGCCCTCGCGGGCGATCAGCGGCAGGTTGGCCAGGGTTTCGACGTTCTGCACCAGCGTCGGCCGGTTGGCGACGCCGCGCTCGTGGGTCCGCGGCGGCTTGGAGGTCGGCCTGGCCGAGCGCCGGTTGATCCACTGGATCGCCGCGCTCGCCTCGCCCGCCACGTAGCCCGGCGGGCCGACCTCGGTCCGCCAGCGCGGCAGCTTCGCCCCGGCCCGCTTGAGCTCCTTGCGGGCCTCGGCGACCACACGCTCGAGCGCGCGGTCGTGCGTGTAGAGGATGACGTCGTCGCTGCCGACCGCGCGGGCCGCCAGCAGCGCCCCCTCGATCACCAGGTGCGGCCGGGTGAGGAGCAGCGCGTGGTCCTTGCGGCTGGCCGGCTCCGACTCGGCGCCGTTGATCAGCACCACCCGCGGCCCCGGCTGCCCGGCCACCGAGCGTAGCTTGCGGCCGGTCGGGAAGGCGGCGCCGCCCCGGCCGCGCAGGCCGCTGGCGGTGACCAGGTCGATCAGTTCAAGCGGCGAGTGATCCCAGGCCGCCGCGGCGTAGCCGCCGGCCGCCAGGTAGTCGTCGAGGGACTCGCGGCCCATCCCCGGCTCGCGCAGCAGCCGGCGCGTCGTCGTGGTCGCCCTCGTCTCGTGCATCGCTGCGGTCATGTCTCGTCCCGTTCCATGCAAGTTCCGCGTTCACCAGAGAAAGCGTGAGCGACGGACCTGAGAGCGAACTGAGAGCGCCGGGCGGGCAGTGAAATCTGTCACTAATCTTTCGGCGGCCGTCCGCGCGTGGCGCATCCAGGGGGCGGGGCGCTATGCTCGGTGGCGCGGCCGGGTGCCGCCGGAGGTGAGGAGCCGGATGGACGTGCTGGTGGTGGAGGACGATCCGCGGGTGGCGCGGCTGGTCGCCCGGGCGCTGGGCGAGGCCGGGCATCGGGTGACCGTGGCCGCCGATGGGGCCGAGGGGCTGGCCGAGGCCGAGAAGGGGATCCACGACGTCATCGTGCTCGACATCATGCTGCCCCAGATCAACGGCTTCGAGGTCAGCCGCCGCCTGCGCGCCCAGCAGGTGCGCACCCCCATCCTGATGCTGACGGCGCGGGACGCCGTGCCCGACCGGGTGCGCGGTCTGGACGCCGGGGCGGACGACTACCTGGTCAAACCCTTCGCCCTCGACGAACTCCTGGCGCGGGTGCGCGCGCTCGGGCGGCGGCTGAGCCAGGCCGACGGTGAGGACGTGCTGCGCGCGGGCGACCTGACGCTCGACCTCGGGCGGCACGAGGTCCGCCGCGGCGAGCGGGAGATCGAGCTGACACCGCGCGAGTTCAGCCTGCTCCACTACCTGCTGCGCCACCAGGGACAGGTGATGACCAAGGACCAGATCCTCGACCACGTCTGGGGCTACGAGAACGAGGCCAGCTCCAACGTCGTCGAGATCTACATCCACTACCTGCGCGAGAAGGTCGACCGCGGCTTCCCGCGCCCGCTCATCCGCACCGTACGCGGCGTGGGCTACACGATCCGGCCCTGACCTCCGCGAGCGGCGGGCCGCTCCAAGCCGGCTCTCAGCCCCACCGGGTATCCTCAAGCGCGGGAGTGTGGGCGGCCGGAGAGGAACGAACCGGTGTTCAGGCGCACGCGCTGGCACCTCGTGGGCTGGAACGTCCTGATCCTGGCGGTGATCCTGACGCTCGTCGGCGGCGCCGTCTACCTCATCGTGCGCGACCAGCTGACCGCCAACGTCGATCAGCAACTGCTGACGCGCAGCCAGGCGCCGCTGGGCGGCCCGCGCGGCCCCGGCCCGGAGCCGGGTACGTCCCCGAGCGCCGGCCCGGTCGGCTACAGCGGCGGCTTCTTCTCGCTCGTGCTGGCGCCCGACGGCCAGGTGCGCGACAACCCGCAGCAGGTCAGCCTGACCCTCGACCCGACAACCCTGCACCCGCCGGAGTATCTGACCGTCACCGTCAACAACGAGCCCGCGCGTATCTATGTCACCACGCCGCCGCTGGACCAGCGCGGCGGGTCGTTCCTGCTCGTCGTCGGGGAGAGCCTGGCGCCGGTCCAGCAGGCGCTCCGGCGACTGGCCGCCGGCCTGCTGCTGGGGGGCGCCGCCGGGCTGCTCCTCTCCTTCCTCGGTGCCTGGTTCCTGGCCGGGCGCGCGCTCGTGCCCATCGAGTTCGCCTTCCGCCGCCAGCAGGAGTTCGTCGCCGACGCCTCCCACGAGCTCCGCACGCCCCTCACCGTGCTGCGCGCCTCCGCCGACCTGCTCAACCAGCACCGCACGGAGCCGCTCGACGCCAACGGTCAGCTGTTCGACGACTTCCGCCACGAGCTCGAGCGCCTCGAGCGGCTGGCCAACGACCTGCTGCTGCTGGCGCGGGCCGACCTGGGTGAGGTGGACCTCGCGGTCGCCCCGGTCGACCTCGGGCTGCTCGCCGACGAGGTCGTCCGGCGCACCCTGGCGCTGGCGCGCACGCGCCTGGTCGCGCTGGCCTTCGCGGGAGCCGATCAGGACCTCACGGTGGAGGTCGATCCCGACCGTATCCAGCAGGTGCTCCTCATCCTGATCGACAACGCCCTCAAGCACACCCCGGCCGGCGGGACGGTCACGGTCGGCGTCCAGCGGCAGGGCGGCGACGCGATCTTGAGCGTGCGCGACACCGGCGAGGGGATCGCCAGCGAGCACCTGCCGCGCCTGTTCGACCGCTTCTACCGGGTCGACCGCGCCCGCACCCACGTCGACGTCGGCGCCGGGCTGGGCCTGCCGATCGCCAGGTCGCTGGTCGAGGCCCACGGCGGGCATCTCTCCCTCTCCAGCGTCCCGGGCGTCGGCACGGTGGTGACGATCCGCCTGCCGCTCGCCCACTCCGCCCCCTCCCTCAGCGACCGGCTCGGCCGGCTGGCGGTGCGGGCGGGCCATGGGCTGGAGCAGGAACACGAGCACGAGTAGGCACCCGGCCCGGAGCGTTCCAAGCCGTTTCTCAGGTCCTCACGGGAGAATCCAGGAGGGAGCCGGCACCGCGCGGCGGAAACGGCCACGTTAGGATGCGCTCAGCCGGTATTTAGCTGTGATTTAGCATTCGTGGCTATGCTCGGTCCCCGGAGTCCCGGAGCGACGGGCGCGCACGCGCCACCCGACGTCACGAGTTCCCGGTCAAGACGAATGGACGCCTACCCGTGGACATGAGGGCCCTCATCGCCAGACCCGACACCCCGGCCGCCGAGCGCGCGAACGCTACGACCGCGCGCCTGACCTGGGATCGCCTGGCGCTCGGCGGCATCCTGGCGCTGTCGGCGCTGCTGAACTTCTACGCGCTGAGCCGCGAGGGGTACGGCAACACCTACTACGCCGCCGCCGTCAAGAGCATGCTCCAGAGCTGGCACAACTTCTTCTTCGTCTCGTTCGATCCGGGGGGCTTCGTCTCCGTCGACAAGCCCCCGCTCGGCTTCTGGCTGCAGGCGGCCAGCGCCGAGGTGTTCGGCTTCCACGGCTGGGCCCTGATGCTGCCCGCGGCGGCGGCCGGCGTGCTCTCGGTCGCGCTCATCTACGCGCTGGTGCGGCGCGCCTTCGGACCGGTCGCCGGTCTGATCGCGGCGCTGGCCCTGGCGGTGACGCCGGTCGTCGTGGCCGCCAGCCGCAGCAACATCGTGGACGGCGTGCTCATGCTGGCGGTGCTGCTCGGTGCCTGGGCGGTGCTGCGGGCCGCCGAGACGAGCCGGCTCCGCTGGCTCCTCGCCGCGGTCGTGCTGGTCGGCATCGGCTTCAACGTCAAGATGCTCGAGGCGTTCCTGGTCGTGCCGGCCTTCTTCCTCCTCTACCTGCTCGGCACGCGGCTGCGCTGGCGCACGCGGGTCTGGCACCTGGCACTGGCGGGCGTGGTCCTGATGGCCGTCTCCCTCTCCTGGGCCACCGCGGTCGACCTGACGCCGGCCGCCCAGCGGCCCTACGTTGGCTCGAGCAGCGACAACTCCGAGTACAACCTGATCTTCGGCTACAACGGCCTGGAGCGCCTGATCGGGCACTTCGGCTTCGGGCCCGGTGCGATCACCTCCGCCAGGACGCCGAGCCTGACCTCCGCCATCAGCACTATCACCAACCCGAACACGCTGGGCGGGGTGGGTCAGAACGGGGCCGTCGGCCCGCTGCGCCTGCTCGACACGCAACTGGGCGGCCAGGCGGGCTGGCTGCTGCCACTGGCCATCGTGGGCATCCTGGCCGTCGGCTGGCGCGCCCGGCCGCGCCTCGCCGACGACCCACGGCAGCAGCAGCTCGTCCTCTGGGGCTTCTGGCTCCTGACCGGCGTGGCCTTCTTCAGCGTGGCCGGCTTCTTCCATAGCTACTACCTGGTGATGATTGCTCCGCCCATCGCGGCGCTGGCGGGCGCCGGGCTGGTCGCCATGTGGCACGACTACCGGGAGTCTCGCTGGCGCGCCTGGCTACTCCCCGTCACGCTGCTGGTGGTCGCGGCGGCGCAGTCGCGCCTGCTGGCGCCCTACCCGGCGTACAGCCGCTGGCTCACCCCAGCCGTCCTGGGGCTGCTGGCGATCTCGGCTCTGGTCCTGCTGGTGACCCGCGTCCTGCCGCGCGCCCGCCTCGAGCGGGTGGCCGTCGCCGCGGCGGCGCTCGGCGTCCTGGGCCTGCTCCTGGCTCCGACGGTGTGGGCGGCCGAGACCACTGTCCAGGGTGGTGGTGGCGGGTCACCGGTGGCCGGGCCGCGCGTGCAGGGCGACTTCGGCGGGTTCGGTGGGTTCGCGTTCCGTGGCGCGCCGGCCGGTACGGGTGCGGCGCGGGACACCGGCCGCCGCTTCCCCGGGGCCGGCACGTTCGGCGTCCCGGGCGATGGCGAGCGCGCCTTCCCGACGGCACGGCTCGGCGCCACGCCCGGTGCGGGCGGCTTCGCCGGAAATGCGGTCCAGCAGACCGATGCCTCGCTGATTCGATACCTCGAGGCACACCAGGGCAAGACTAAATTCCTAGTCGCCGTGCAGAATGCGAACGCGGCCGCGCCGATCATTCTCGAGACCGGCAAGCCGGTGATGGCGCTCGGGGGCTTTCTCGGCAGCGACCCGATCCTGACGCCGGCCAGCCTCGCGACGCTGGTCGGGAACGGCACGGTCAGGTACTTTCTGCTCGGAGCCGGACGCGGCTTCGGCGGCTTCGCCGGCGGGGGTACCGCGGCCAGCCTGGAGAGCTGGGTCGGCAACCACTGTACGGTGGTGCCGACCGCCACCTGGCAGGCCGGCGGCCCGAGCCGGACTTCCGGCGGGTTCACCTTCGGCGGCGCTCAGCAGCTGTACGACTGCGGCGGCGCGACCGCGGGCAGCTAGCTTGGCCGCCGGGAATCGCCCCGATCATCCGCATCGTCGGGCATGTCCCGATCGTTCTACGAGGCGAAGGGGGAGGACGCAGATGGAGCCCGCCCGGTCGGTGGCCGTCGTCTTGCCGGCCTACAACGAGGAGCCCAACCTGGCCCGCACCGTGCGGGGCGCCCAGGACTACTTGTCCCGGGCCATGGACGACTACCGCGTCGTCGTGGTCGACGACGGTAGCGCGGACGGCACCGGCACGGTTGCGGCCGCGCTGGCCGCGACGGACCCGGAGCACGTGATCGTGGTGACGCACCCGGTCAACCGCGGCTACGGCGCCGCCGTGCGCAGCGGCATCGCCGCCGCGCTGGCCACCGAGTGTCCCTGGATCTTCCTCACCGACGCCGACGGCCAGTTCGACCTGTCGGAGATCGGCATGCTGCTGGGCGTCGCCGGCGAGGAGCAGGCGGACCTGGTGACCGGCTGGCGCACGCGGCGGGCCGACTCGACGATCCGCCGGCTCAACGCCACCCTCTGGAGCACGGCCTCGCGGCTGCTCCTCGGTCTGCACGTGCACGACGTCGACTGCGCGTTCAAGCTGGTGCACCGCCGCGTGCTGGCCGGCATGACGCTCGAGGGCGAGGCCGCCGTGATCTCGCCCGAACTCCTGGCGAAGACGGCCCACGCCGGCTACCGCATCGTCGAGGTGCCCGTCAGCCACTTCCCGCGCGAGGCGGGTGAGCAGTCGGGCGCCAACCTCAAGGTCATCGTCCGCTCGCTGTTCGGACTGGTGCGCCTGCGCCTGAGTCTCGTCCGCGCGCCGGCCGGCGCGCCGGGCCTGCCGCGCCGTACCGCCCGCGGATCGGCCGACTGATGCGCCGCCCACCCGGCTGTCCCGGCACCGATCGCCCGGGCCGGTCCGCGTGGGCCTAGCGCGGCGATGGATGTCTCGACCGGCAGCCGGCGGGAGTCGGGGTTTCGTCTCGCCCCGGCACGGCTCACCGGGTCGCCCGGCCTGCGGCTCGTCGGCATCCTGGCGCTGGGGCTCGTCATCCGGCTCCTCCTCGGCCCGCACGGTGTCTACTCTGGCGATGCCCAGACCTTCCGCGGCTGGGCCATCCGGTTGGTCACCACGCCGCTGGCCGACTTCTACGCCGCGCCCGGCCGCCCGATCGACCACCTGCCGGGCGACCTCTGGTTCCTCTGGGGCATTGCCCATCTCTACCGGCTGATCTTCCCCTCAGGCAACTTCCAGAACCCGGGCTTCCTGGTGCTGCTCAAGCTGGTCCCGGATCTCGCCGACCTCGCTACCGCGGCCGTGCTCTACCTGATCGCCCGCCACCTGGCCGGCCCGCGCGTCGGCCTGCTGGCCGCGGCGCTGTTCGTCCTCGACCCCGCCCCGATGTTCGTCTCCGCCATCTGGGGCCAGTGGGACGCCGTGTCGGCCCTGGCCATGGTGCTCGCCCTCTGGCTCGTGGTGCACGGTAGCCCGGAGTGGTCGCTGCCGTTGCTGACCTACGCCAGCCTGGTCAAGCCGCAGCTGGCCCTGCTCATCCCGCTGGTCGCGGTCGTCTGGTGGCGCCGCAACGTCCAGCCGCCCGGATGCCGCCCACGGTGGGGGCCGGACCTCGCGCGCTCCCTCGGCCGGCTGGGGCTGGCCGCGCTGTCCTCACTCGGCCTCTTCCTGGTAGTCGTCCTGCCTTTCGACGTCGGGCTGCCGCCCCTGGCGACGCGCTGGACGATCCTCCAGCGCCTTCAGGTCGCCTGGAACACCGAGCGCTCGGTGAGCGCCAATGCCTACAACCTGTGGGGCATCCTGGCGCACGCGAGCGGCAGCCGCTTCATCGACGACGGCCGGGCTTTCCTCCTCGGTGTGAGCTACCAGCACTGGGGCGAGGCGCTGCTGGCGTTGGCCCTCGCGATCGCCCTGATCCTCGTCTGGCGCCGGCCGGACGCGCCGACCGTCCTCTGGGCGGCGCTGGCCGTCACGCTGTCGCTCTTCGTGCTGCCGACTCGCATCCACGAGCGCTACCTGATGCCGGCGGTGGTGCTGGCGGTCTTGCTGGCCGCCCTGGCGCCGGCGCTGCGCTGGGTCGCCGCGGCCCTCTCGCTGACCTATCTGGTGAACGTCGTCGAGGTCTACCGGCTGACCGGCCAGCCCGCCGTCGGCGTCGGCCTCAACCTCGGCGGGCGGCCGAGCGACCTGACGGTTTTGGCCGTCGCGGCAACTAACCTCTTCGTGCTGCTGGTCGTCTTCGGGGCGGGGGTCGCGCTCGCGCGTGGGCCGGCGGCTGCCGACGCCCCGGTCGCGGCGATGAGGAGCGACTGATGCCGGATCCGTCGACCGTGCCGGCCGTCTCAGGGGACGATACCGCCGGGGTCGTCCCCTGGGAGGGTCAGACGCTCCGGCACCTGCGCGTCGGGTGGCGCTGGGTCGCCGCGAGCGCCGGGGTGGTCGCCCTGGTGGTGGGGCTGGCTGTCCTGAGCGGCCTGACCGGCAGCGCGGCGGTGCACGCCCTCCTCCCACCCGGCCCACGCGGCACCGTCGGGTCAGGTACCTTCGGCGGTCGGCCCGGGCTTGCACCGGTCGTCGCGATCGACCCGACCGTCGTCGCCGGGGTGCTGGGCATAACCACCGGCGAGCTGCGCACCGAGCTGACGGCCAGGAAGACGCTACGCCAGGTGATCGTCGAGCATGGGGCCACGGCCGACCGGGTCGTGAGCGCGCTGGTCGACCGTGCCCGGATTCCGCTCGACTTGCGGGTGGCAGCCGGGCAACTGACGCCGGCCCAGGAGCAGCGGCTGCTCGCGGCGGACCGGCGCGGCTTCCTGGCGGCGATCGCCCACGACCGCCTCGGTCCCTGACCGACTGGCCCCTCTGGACGCCCGCACCGGCCGGCGCTCGAGGCCCAGCCGGCCGGACCCGCGCGAGGCGCGGCCATCGCCGCGCCTCGCTTCTGGTTCGTGGTCGCCCGGGTCGCCCGCGGGCTA
>DASSZN010000149.1:0-3202 GCA_035702805.1 Thermomicrobiaceae bacterium
CGCGCGGTGGTCGGCCGCGGTCGATCTCACGAGGCGTGAGGTCAGTCGCCGCGCTCGCCGCGTCCGATCGTGGTGAGGTACGCCTGAAGATCGGTCAGCTCAGCATCGCTGACCATGACCTGGTCGTAGGCCGGCATGCCCGCGCGACCGTCGCGGATCGTCCGCGCGGCCTCGCGTCCGCCTTCCCGTAGCCCGAGCTCCCCCGGCGTGTTGCCGGTGGGGCCGTGGCACGTCTGGCACCCAAGCGCGAAGTAGACCGCCGCACCGCGCTGGACCGCGCTTCCGCGCGGGTTGGCCGCCGCGAGCTCCGCGGTTGTCGGGGTCGGCACCGAAATCGCGGCCGCGCCGCCCTGCTGAAGCGAACGGAGGAAGCTGACCATGGCCCAGATGTCCTGGTCCTGGTACTGCTTGCCGAACCCGGGCATCCCGGTGAAACTCAACCCGTTCTTGATGATCCAGAAGAGCTGCGCGTCGGTACGCTCCCGGGCGTCGCCGGTCGTCAGGTCGGTCGCGTTGGGGTAGCTGGCGGTCCCGAAGACGCCGGTACCCTTGCCGTCGGCGCCGTGGCAGATGGCGCACGAGCCGGTGTAGGCCGTGCGACCGGTCTCGATCGCGCGGGGATCACCGGCCAGCGGGTTGGACTGGTTCCCCGCGTGCAGCCGTGCCGCGATCGACACCGCGACGCCGCCGTATACCCGCTCGAGTGGAAGGTCGGTGCGGTGGCCGATGGCGAGCGGCCCGCCCACCATCGCGATCAGTCCGAGCGTTCCGACGACGCCGATCGCGACTCCGAGGATCACCGCCGCCCACGGAATCCGACGTCGCGGCGGCTTCTCGGGCGACGTGCTGCCCACGTTCCGGCTCCCGTCCGCCGACAACCTCTTCTCCGGCTACCCCTGTCAGCCCCGCGGACCACGGGCAGCTTCCGTGCGATTGCTGAAGCGAAGCTGAGTCCAGAGTTAAATGACCATGAGCGCCGGGCGGTGGCGTCGCCCGCCTGCAGGGTCGAATCGTGCGCGAACTGCGTCAGTGCAGCCCCAGTTCCTCCGGTCCCCGGGGGTGCACGCTCAGCGTCTGCTCGTTGCGGTACGTGACCATGCCGGGTCCGGAGCCTTTGATCTTGCGGACGAAACGGCGCTGCGTCGCGTCGACCTCGACCGTAGTCGAGCCCCGCGCGCCGCTGAAGTGCGCGGCGAGCGCCGCGGCGCGCTCGACGGTTCGCTCGTCCTCCGGCCCGGCCCAGTGGACGAGCACGTGTGATCCGGGCACGCCGCGAGCATGCAGCCACATGTCGTCCGGCCCTGCAATATCGAAGGTCACCAGGTCGTTCTGCGGGCCGTTCCGGCCCACGTAGATGATGTCCCCGCGCTCGGTGCGGTAGCCAACCGGACGACGGGGCATCGCTGCTCGGCGGGGCTTCGCGCCGGCCTGGCCCGGGCGGGGTGGTCGCAACTGCTCCCACTCGCGACGGACCTGCTCGAGGTTCTCCATGCTGTCGCTCAGATCGGCCAGCGTCGCGAGCTGTGCCAGGTAGTCGCGATCGACCCGCGCACGCTCGATCAACTCAGGGAGGTTCTCGGTGGCGGAGCGTGCCTTCCGGTATCGCTCGAAGTACTCCTGCGCGTTCTCGCTGGGGGAACGCGTCGGGTCGAGCGGAATGACCATCCCGTCGACCTGGAGGTCGGCTTCGCCGCGCCGCAGCTCGTACAGGTGGGCGTAGATCGCCTCGCCCATCTGCCGCCACCGCTCGCCCTGCTCCATGCGCTCCCGTTCCTCCTCGAGCGAGTGGACGCGGGCCTCGGCGCGCTGCCGCGCCTGGTCGATCTGGCCGACGAGCCGGACACGGCGCTGGGAGTGTCGCACCGGCTCTGCCTGCCCGCTCAGTTCGAGCCAGCGCTCGACGGCGCGTGACATGGAGTCGAAGCGCTCCTCCTCGGCATCGGCGAGGTGCTGCTGCCGGGTGGCCGCGAACGCGGGCGGGCGGTCCTCCCATCGGTACACCGAGGGCTCCCACTGCCCGGACTCGAGTGGTGCGAGGACCGTCGCCAGCGCACGCGCCATCGCGTCGAGGCGCTCAGCGCCGACGACCTGTGCCACCGTGGCGTCGACCTGTCCGGTTGCCTGGAAGACCACCTCACGTGCCATTTGCGGGCTCATCGCGGCCAGGTCGCGCACCAGCGCCGCCGCCGCGAGGTCACCGGGCTGGTCGGTGTCCAGCATCCGGTCGAGTGCCGCAGCCGAAAGCCCGCGCGGATCCGCCTTGGCTTGCGGGGGCGGCGGCTGGTACGTCCTGCCCGGCAGGACGGGGCGGACACGGCTCATCTCAGGCGTCACTCGACGCGCCGAGTCGAGGATGCGGCCGTCGTCGTCGGTCAGGATGACGTTGCTGCGGCGCCCCATGAGCTCGACGATGAGGTGGGTGTAGACGAGCTCGGCGCCGTCGTCGTCCGACTCGTCCAGGTCCAGATCCTCGGCGTCGTCGGACGCCGCGCCGCGCTTGTGTGGCCAGAACCGCTTGGCTATACTCAGCCGGGCGACGCGCTCGAGGGGCGGTTGCTCGACCGCCACCAGTTGACCGCCGCGAGCGTACTTGCGGAGCAGCAAGAGGAGCGGTGTCACACGGTCGGGGTCAGCGCTGAGGCGCACCGGGGAGAGATGCAGTCTGGGGTTTTGACGGTCGGCGCTGGCGACCAGCATGACCCGCTGTCGGTCGGCGTAGAGTTCCAGACCGACCGACACGTCGTCCAGCTGGATGACCCGCTGGATTCGTCCGCCGATCAACCGCCGTCCAAGCTCGTCGCATAGCGCCGCAACGGTCAGTACGTCGAACACGTTGTCCCTCCTCGAGTCCCGCCCCCAGACGCCGCGCGGAGGCCGCTCGAACCGGTCGATGCCGTGCAGTCGCGGACCCTGGGCGCTGGCGGTCCGGCACACGTAGCCCGCGCTCGCAGCGACGCAACGCGTGCCGGAAGCCATGCCGGCGCGCCGAGTAGCCTCCTGGAAGGACGACGTTGGTGGCCGATGGCGGTGGCTGGAACCAGCAGGCGGACGAACTGATCGACGAGCTGCGCTCGGCGGCGCACGCGCGGGTGATCGTGATCTCGGGTCCGTCCGGCGTCGGCAAGGACACCGTGATCGAGCAGATGCGGCTGGCCCACCCGGACTACGCCTTCGCCGTCACCGCCACGACCCGGCCGCGCCG
>DASSZN010000193.1:0-46656 GCA_035702805.1 Thermomicrobiaceae bacterium
GGGGAGCCCGTGGGCGATCGGTGGAGCAAGCGGTGGGCACACCACCATCAATCCAGACCTGGGAACGCGCGAGGACTTCCAGTCGCTGCAAGCGGCGGCGAGGCGCCACGGCATCGAGCTCGCGCTCGACGTCGCGTTCCAGGCCTCGCCGGACCACCCCTACGTCGCGGAGCACCGCGAGTGGTTCCGGGTCCGTCCCGACGGCACGGTGCAGTACGCGGAGAATCCGCCCAAGCGCTATGAGGATATCTACCCGTTCAATTTCGACACGCCGGACTGGCGCGCGCTCTGGGACGAACTCGCGGGCATCTTCGAGTTCTGGATCGGGCAGGGGGTACGCATCTTCCGGGTCGACAATCCGCACACCAAGCCCTTCCGCTACTGGGAGTGGCTGATCTCGGATCTGAAGGCGCGGCATCCGGACGTGATCCTGCTGTCGGAGGCCTTCACCCGCCCTAAAGTCATGTACCAGCTCGCCAAGCTCGGCTTCACCCAGTCGTACACGTACTTCGCCTGGCGCCGCGCCAAGTGGGAGATCGAGCAGTACCTCACCGAACTGACGACGCCGCCCGTGAGCGACTTCTTCCGCCCGAACCTGTGGCCGAACACCCCGGACATCCTGACCGAGCAGCTCCAGTACGGAACCCGCGCGACGTTCCAGTCCCGGCTGGTCCTGGCCGCGACGCTCGGCGCGAGCTACGGCATCTACGGTCCGGCTTTCGAGTTGATGGAGCGAGCGCCGGCGGTGGCGGGCAAGGAGGAGTACCTCAACTCGGAGAAGTACGAGGTCCGTCACTGGGATCTGGAGCGTCCCGACAGCCTGCACGACTTCATCGCGCGGGTGAATCGCACCCGGCGAGACAACCCGGCGCTCCAGGCAAACGGCTCGCTCCAGTTCCACCGCATCGACAACGATCAGCTCATCGCCTACTCCAAAATCGACAGTGCCGACGGGAGCGCCGTGGTCGTGGTCGTCAACCTCGACCCGCACAACACGCAGTCGGGCTGGGTCGAGCTTCCGCTCGAGCGCTTCGGCCTCGGTCTCGACGAGACCTACCAGGTGCACGATATGCTGAGTGGCGCCTACTACCTCTGGCACGGTGCCTGGAACTATGTCGAGCTGAACCCCGACGTGGTTCCCGCCCACATCTTCGAGATCCGAAAACGCGCGCGGACCGAACGAGACTTCGAGGACTACACCTAGCGACGACCGGTGGGAAGGGGATCGTCAAAGCCACATGGCAGCGCGTGAACGCGGCGGGGTGCCGCTCGAACATGATCCACTCTGGTACAAGGACGCCATTCTTTACGAAGTCCACGTGCGGGCGTTCTTCGACAGCAACGCGGACGGGATCGGCGACTTCGGCGGGCTCGTCCAGAAACTCGACTACCTGCGGGACCTCGGCGTGACCGCCATCTGGGTCCTCCCGTTCTACCCGTCTCCGCTACGAGACGATGGCTATGACATTGCCGACTACGAGGAGGTCCATCCGTCCTACGGCACGCTGCGGGACTTCCGCCAGTTCGTGCGGGAAGCGCACCGGCGCGGCCTGCGCGTAATCACCGAACTGGTCTGCAATCACACCTCCGACCAGCACCCATGGTTCCAGCGAGCGCGCACGGCACGCCCGGGAAGCAGCGCCCGCGACTGGTACGTCTGGAGCAACACGCCGGCGCGGTACCAGGACGCGCGCATCATCTTCAAGGACTTCGAGCGCTCCAATTGGACGTGGGATCCGGACGCCAACGCGTACTTCTGGCACCGCTTCTACAGCCACCAGCCCGACCTCAACTTCGACAATCCCCGCGTGCGGCAGGCGATGTTCCGCGTGCTCGACTTCTGGGCCGAAGTCGGCGTCGACGGCTTCCGGCTGGACGCCGTCCCCTACCTGTACGAGCGCGAGGGAACGAACTGCGAGAACCTGCCCGAGACGCATACCTACCTGAAAGAGCTTCGTCGCCACATCGACGAGCACTACGCGGACCGCATGCTCCTCGCCGAGGCGAACCAGTGGCCGGAAGAATCCGTCACCTACTTCGGGCATGGCGACGAGTGCAACATGGCCTTCCAGTTCCCGCTCATGCCGCGCATGTTCATGGCGCTCCGCATGGAGGACCGATTCCCGATCATCGACATCCTCACGCAGACACCGCCCATCCCCGACTCGTCGCAGTGGGCGCTCTTCCTGCGCAACCACGACGAGTTGACGCTCGAGATGGTGACCGACGACGAGCGCGACTATATGTATCGCGTCTACGCCAACGATCCTCAGATGCGCATCAATCTCGGCATTCGCCGCCGGCTCGCGCCGCTCCTGGGCAACAATCGCCGGCGCATTGAGCTCATGAACGGGCTCCTCTTCTCGTTGCCCGGTACCCCGGTAATCTACTACGGCGACGAGATCGGCATGGGTGACAACATCTACCTCGGCGATCGCGACTCCGTCCGCACGCCGATGCAGTGGAGTGCCGACCGTAACGCCGGATTCTCCGACGCCAGCCGGCAGCGACTCTACCTGCCGGTGATCGTCGATGCCGAGTACCACTACGAGGCGGTCAATGTCGAGGCGCAGCAGAACAACCCGTACTCCCTGCTCTGGTGGATGAAGCGACTGATCACACTGCGAAAACGGTACCGCGCCTTCGGCCGGGGAAGTCTCGAGTTCCTGTTCCCGGAGAACGGGAAGGTGCTGGCCTTCATCCGGCGCTATGAAGACGAAACGGTCCTGGTCGTGGCCAATCTCTCCCGGTTCGTCCAGGGCGTCGAGATCGACCTGTCTGAGTTCCGGGGGAGCGTGCCGGTCGAGATGTTCGGGCACGTCGAGTTCCCGCCGATCGGCGAGCACCCCTATTTCATCACCCTCGGGCCACACTCGTTCTACTGGTTCACCATCGAGCCGGCGCGGGTTTCCGGCGACCTCATCGAGGTGTCCGGGCCGGCGGCGCGCGTCCCGCAACTGACCGGAGTCGCCCGCTGGGAGGAGCTGTTTGTCGGGAAAGGCCGGGACCGCCTGGCCCGCGTCCTGCCTGCCTACCTGGAGTCACGCCGGTGGTTTGGGGGAAAAGCGCGCCGCATCAAGGCAGCACAGGTGGACGATGCGATCCCGATCCCCTTCGACGCGCGCACCGGCTTCCTGGTCGTGAGTTCGGTCGACTACACCGAGGGTGACCCCGAGCGCTACCTCATCCTTGCCGTCGGGAGTTCAGGCGAGCGTGGCGAGGACGTGCTCCATGACTCACCGCACGCGATTCTGGCGATGGCGCGGCTCGACTCCGGTGAGGAGGTCGTGATCCACGACGCACTCACGGAGCCCGGCTTTGCGAGCGCGCTGTTGAGCGTCGTGATCGGACGCAAGCACCTGCGCGGTGCCGTCGGCGATCTGGTAGGCACGCGGACGGCGGTGATGCGTCACACACTGAGCGGTGTAACCGGCCCCTTACCAGCCTCGGTCGTCAACGTGGAGCAGAGCAATACGTCGGTTGTCTTCGGCGAGCACCTGTTCCTCAAGCTGTTTCGCAAGCTCGAGCCGGGACAGAACCCGGACCTCGAGATCAGCCAGTACCTGACCGAGCGCGGCTTCGCGAATCTCCCGGCGCTCGCCGGCTGGCTCGAGTACCGTGGGCCCGGCGGCGGTACGGCCGTCGCCGCGCTGCAACGGCTCGTGGCGAACGAGGGTGACGCCTGGCGGTTCACGCTCGACGCCCTCGGCCGGTACTTCGAGCGCGTGCTGACCGAGCCGTCGCCGGAGGCGCCGACCTCGCTGGCGGCCGCGGACCTGCTGACCCTCGCGGCCGACGACGAGCCCGAGACCGCCCATGTCCTGCTCAACGGCTACCTGTCCTCGGCGAGGCTCCTCGGGCAGCGTACCGCCGAGCTACACCGGGTCCTCGCGGCGTCGGACCGACCGGATTTCGCGCCCGAGCCGTTCACCAGCTTCTACCAGCGTGCCGTCTACCAGTCGATGCGCGTCCTGACGACGAACGTGTTCCAGCGCCTGCGCTCGCGGCTGCGCCAGCTACCGGAGGAGGCGCGGCCCGATGCAGACGAGGTGCTTGCAGCGCAGGACGAGGTGATGCGCCGCTTTCACTCGGTCATCGACCGCCGCATCGAGGCGGTTCGGACGCGAATCCACGGCGACTACCACCTCGGCCAGGTGCTCTTTACCGGCAACGACTTCGTGATCATCGATTTCGAGGGTGAGCCGGCCCGACCGCTCAGCGAGCGTCGCCGCAAGCGCTCGCCGCTGGTCGACGTCGCGGGGATGCTGCGCTCGTTCGAGTACGCCGTCCACGCGGCGCTCATCCACCTGGAGGCCCAGGGAATGATCCGGCCAGCGGACGTCCAGACGCTCGCACCAGCAGCCCGCTATTGGGAACTGTGGGTGAGCGTCGCCTTCCTCCGCGGGTACCTCGGCACTGTCCAAGACGCGCCGTTCCTGCCGCGGGACCCCGATGATCTCGCGCTGCTGCTGGATGCGTTCCGACTCGAGAAAGCGGTCTACGAGGTCGGCTACGAGCTCAACAACCGTCCGGACTGGGTCGGTGTGCCGCTCTCGGGGATTCTCGAGCTCGTGCGGCCCGGAGTGACCGTGTCTACGTCGGTCTGAGCCGACCCGCGCGATTTCGGACGGGGAGGGGGAACCCGTTGTCGCAGCACCTTAGCGAACCCGATGCCGGGCGGCCTGACCATCCCAGCGGAGCTCAGCATGACGGGTTGACGCCGGACGACCGGTACCTGTTCAACGAGGGCAATCACTTTCGGCTCTACGAGAAGCTCGGGGCGCACCTCGTCACCGACGACGGGTCGAACGGCGTGCGCTTTGCCGTGTGGGCCCCGAACGCCGAGCGAGTATCCGTCGTCGGCGACTTCAACGGATGGGATCCCGGGCGCCATCCGCTCCTGACCACCGGGGAGTCGGGTATCTGGGAGGCCTTCGTCCCGGGCGTCGGGCAGGGCGCGCTCTACAAGTTCCACATCCACTCGCATGTCAACGGCTACCAGGTCGACAAGGCCGATCCTTTCGCCGTCTTCACCGAGGTCCCGCCCAAGAGCGCGTCCATCGTCTGGCCGCTCGACCACGGCTGGGGAGACGCCGCGTGGATGCAGGAGCGCGCCGACCGCAACGGCTCGGAGGCGCCAATCTCTATCTACGAGGTGCACATCGGGTCCTGGGCGCGCGTGCCGGAGGAGGGCGGCCGTTCCCTCAGCTACCGGGAGCTCGCACCGCGCCTTGCCGACCACGTGCTCGAGACGGGGTTCACCCACGTCGAGTTCATGCCGGTCATGGAGCATCCCTTTTTCGGCTCCTGGGGGTACCAGGTCACCAACTACTTCGCGCCGGACAGTCGCTATGGCACCCCGCAGGACTTCATGGCTCTCATCGATTACCTCCACCAGCACGGCATCGGCGTCATCCTTGACTGGGTGCCCTCGCACTTCCCGACCGACGAGTTCGGGCTCGGCTTCTTCGACGGGACTCACCTCTTCGAGCACGCCGATCCGCGGCTCGGATTCCATCCCGACTGGAACAGCTACATTTTCAACTACGGCCGCAACGAGGTCCGCAGCTTCCTCATCAGCAACGCGCTCTTCTGGCTGGACCGCTACCACGTCGACGGACTGCGCGTCGATGCCGTGGCGTCGATGCTGTACCGCGACTACTCGAGGCACGCCGGCGAGTGGATCCCCAACGAGTACGGGGGCCGTGAGAACATCGAGGCGATCGAGTTCCTCCGGCGCTTCAACGTTGAGGTCTACCGCGCCTATCCGGACGTGCAGACGATCGCCGAGGAGTCCACCGCCTGGCCAATGGTCTCGCGACCGACCTACGTCGGTGGACTGGGGTTCGGCATGAAGTGGGACATGGGCTGGATGCACGACTCGCTCAGCTACCTGTCTCACGAACCGATACACCGGAAGTACCACCACAACGAACTGACGTTCCGTGCCATGTACGCGTTCTCGGAGAATTTCGTCCTACCCCTCTCCCACGACGAGGTTGTCCACGGCAAGGGCTCGCTCGTGAACAAGTTGCCGGGCGACGACTGGCAGCAGTTCGCCAACTTGCGCCTCCTGTTCGCGTACATGTGGTCGCAGCCGGGCAAGAAACTCCTCTTCATGGGCGGTGAGATTGGGCAGCGCCAGGAGTGGAACCACGACTGGAGCGTGCAGTGGGATCTGCTCCAGTACACCCCGCACCGAGGAGTGCACAGTTGCGTGAGGGACCTGAACCGGCTGTATCGCGGCGAGCCGGCGTTGCACGAACTCGACTTCGACTCCGCGGGGTTCCAATGGCTCGATGCGAACGACGCCGACCAGAGTGTCCTGTCGTACGTCCGGTGGGACCGTGCGCGCGACCGGGCCATCATCTGCTGCTTTAACTTCACGCCGGTACCGCGCTTCAACTACCGTATCGGCGTACCGCAGCCGGGATACTACCGAGAACTCCTGAATACGGACGGTCAGGAATACGGCGGGAGCGGGCTCGGCAACTTCGGCGGAGTCGAGGCGAACCCCATTTCGAGCCACGGGTATCCGCAAGCCCTGACGGTCACCCTGCCACCGCTTGGCGCGATCTTTCTCGCACACGAGTCTCGCCCGGCGTAGCCCCAACGGCCGTCTGCCCGGACATCGCGTGGCGTGGTGGACTGCCCTGCGCGTCAAATCGTCGCGCCGCGCGCTACGATGCGCGCGGAAGGTGGATCGTTGACCCGTCTGGGAGCCGGAGAACGGGGCCGAGTCGTGCAGCGTTACGTGTGCATTCACGGGCACTTCTACCAGCCGCCGCGCGAGAATCCCTGGTTGGAGTTCGTCGAGATCGAGGACAGCGCGGCACCATATCACGACTGGAACCAGCGCGTCACCGACGAGTGCTACGCGCGGAACGCGACCGCCCGCATCCTGGACGCCAACGGCTGGGTCGACCACATCGTCAGCAACTACGCGCGGATCAGCTTCGATTTCGGTCCGACGCTGCTCTCCTGGATGGAAACGAACGCGCCCGACACCTATCGCGCGGTGCTCGCCGCCGATGCCGCGAGCGCGCGGCGGTTCGGCGGGCACGGCTCAGCGATCGCGCAGGCGTACAACCACCTGATCCTGCCGCTCGCCAGCCCGCGCGGCCGCCGTACGCAGGTCATCTGGGGGTGCAGTGACTTTCGGCATCGCTTTGGTCGCGAGCCGCGAGGGATGTGGCTGCCGGAGACCGCGGTCGACCTCGACAGTCTCGAGGCTCTGGCCGAGCAGGGGATCGCGTTCACCGTGCTTGGGCCGCACCAGATCCGGCGCGTGCGCCCGATCGGCGCGGACGGCTGGAGCGATATCCCGCCCGGCCGAGTCGATCCCTCTCGCCCGTACCTGGTAAACCTCCCATCAGGGCGCTCGATCGCGGTCTTTGTCTTCGACCGCAACATCTCCCAGGACGTGGCGTTTGGCGAGCTGCTGAACAACGGTGACCGGTTTCTCGGCCGGGTCATGGACGGGTTCCGAGACGATCGCGACTGGTCGCAACTGGTGAGCGTGGTGACGGATGGAGAGACCTACGGTCACCACCATCGCTTCGCCGACATGGCGCTCGCCTACGTTCTCCATCGCATCGACGAGACGCTTCCGGACGAACTGACGAATTTCGCCGCCTTTCTGGAGCTTCACCCGCCGACGCACGAGGCCGAGATCGTGGAGAACACCTCGTGGAGCTGTGCGCACGGCGTGGAGCGCTGGCGAAGCGACTGCGGCTGCAACACCTGGGCGCACCCAGGCTGGACGCAGTCCTGGCGGCGCCCACTCCGCGAAGCCCTCGACTGGCTCCGCGACGAGCTCGAACCGGTGTTGGATGACGGTCTCGGGCCGCTGCTCAAGGATCCGGACGTCGCGCGCGACGACTACATCGACGTGATCCTGGACCGGGCACCCGACCACGTCGATGCCTTTCTGAACCGACACGCCGCTCGACCGCTCGGTCCCGACGATCGGTTGCTGGCGCTCCGGCTCCTCGAGATGGCGCGCCACCTTCAGCTGATGTTCACGAGCTGCGGCTGGTTCTTCGACGACGTGTCGGGGATCGAGACCGTGCAGATCCTGCAGTATGCCGGTCGCGCGCTCCAACTCGCACCCAACGAAGTCGGTCGCCGCCTGCACGGCGAGTTCCTGGACCGGCTGGAGCGCGCGCTCAGCAACGACCCAGCCGCGGGCAACGCGCGGCAGGTCTACGAGCGATCCGTCGAACCGGCGATGGTCGACCTGCCGGCGGTCGCGGCCCACTTCGCCATCACCTCGATGTTTCGACCATACACCCGAAGCGAAGACATTCACGCCTACGGCGTGACGATCGTCGACCATCGCTGGTTCGAGTCGGGCCGCGCGCGCCTGGTACTCGGCCGGGCGGTGGTGACGTCGCGGGTCACGCGCGCCACCGCCGACCTCGCCGTCGCCGCGATCCACCTCGGCGACCACAACGTGATCGCGGCGGTCCGGGAAGCGCCGCCAAACGAGGCGTACCGCGCGATGCTCTCGGACCTCTCGAGCGCCTTCCAGCACGCGGAGATCCTGGAGGCGGTCCGGCGTCTCGATCGGCACTTCGGTAGCGCGACCTATTCGCTCAAGTCGATGTTCCGCGACGACCAGCGGCAGGTCTTGGACCAGGTGCTCGCGTCGACGCTCGCCGAGTTCGAGGCGGACTACCGGAGCCTGTACGTCGACCACGCGCCGCTCCTGCGCTTCCTCGCGGACATCCGCTCGCCGATCCCCCCCGGATTGAGCCAGGCGGCGCAGTTCGTGCTGAACCTGGACCTCGAGCGCGCCTTCCTTGCCAGCGCCATCGACCCGGAGCAGGTCAAGACCCTGGTCGACGAGACCAGCGCCTGCGGCGTGGCCGTGGATACCGCGCGGATAACCTTCGCCGCCGGTGAAGCGATCACGCGGCTTGCCGACGAGTTCCAGGCAACTCCGCTCGACCTCGCCGCACTCGAGCGCTTCGAGCAAGCGGTGACGCTGGCCCACTTCCTGCAATTCTCAGTCGACCTCTGGCGCGCGCAGAACGCGTTCTATGTGGTCTACCAGACTGCCTACCCCGAGCGCCGTATCGCGGCGGACAGCGGCGATGCCGATGCTCAGCGCTGGGTCGCCGCATTTCACCGGCTCGGCCTCGGACTGACCGTGCGGATTGGATAGTGGCGACCAGTGGACGTGCCGCGATCGACTTACCGGCTGCAGTTCACGGCTGATTTCGGCTTCGCGGATGCCTGTCGATTGGTCCCGTACCTGGCGCGCCTGGGCATCGGCGCGGTGTATGCGTCACCGCTCCAGGCAGCGCGGCAGGGCTCAACGCACGGCTACGACGTCGTCGACCCCGACCGGCTCAATCCGGCGCTCGGTACCGACGCCGAGTTCACAGACCTGATCAACACGCTTCACGACCACGGTATGGGACTGATCCTGGACATCGTGCCCAACCACATGGCGGCCGCTCCCGAGAATCGCTGGTGGACAAACGTGCTGGAGCACGGCCCGGACTCTCCCCACGCGTCGACCTTCGACATCGACTGGTATCGCGGCGACACCTCGCCCAGCGGTCGGGCCCAGGTGCTACTGCCGATCCTGGGTAACTACTTCGGGGAAGCGCTCGAGGCGCGACAACTTCGGCTCGACGTGCAAGAGGGAGCGTTGATTCTCAGGTATTACGACCGCGAGTTTCCCGTCGCGCCGTCGAGCTACGGCGCGGTTCTGCGTGCGGCGCAGGCGGCGTTGCCGGCCGCTCCGACCGACAGAGGTCCGTCTCGCTGTCTGGCAGACCTCGCGGACCTGTCAGAGCGGTCCGATGCCGACGCCGCACGTGCCATGCATGCCGGCCTGGGCGCCCTCCTCCGCGACTCGCCGGAAGCGCAGCAAGCACTCGAGCACGCGATCACCGTGTACAACGGGGCGGCCGGAGATCCGGCGAGCTTCGACGCGCTCGAGCGCCTCCTCGACGAACAGGCCTACCGGCTGGCACACTGGCGAGCCGCCGCGGAGCGGGTCAACTACCGGCGGTTCTTCGACGTCAGCGACCTGGTGAGCCTGCGTATGGGCGATCCTTCGGTGTTCGCGGCCACCCACCGGCTCGTGCTGCGACTGGTCGAGGACGGCGCGGTAGCCGGACTGCGCGTAGACCACGTGGACGGCCTCGAGAACCCGGGCGCCTACCTGGAGCTTCTGCGCCGCGAGGTCGATGGGCGTCGCCAACGCCGCGGCGAATCTGGCGGATACCTCGTCGTGGAAAAGATCCTGGCGGAGGACGAGACGCTGCCCGCCGGCTGGCCGGTGTCAGGAACGACCGGCTACGACTTCCTCAACGTCGTGAATCGACTCCTCGTCGACCGGGACGGGTTGACCGAACTGCGGCGAATCTACGCACAGGCAACCGGGTTGCGTGAGAGCTTCGACGACGTCGCCTACCGCTCAAAAATCCGCGTCATGGAGGAACTCTTCAGCGGCGAGGTGCGCGCCCTCGCCGGGCACCTCGAGACGCTGAGCCAGCGCGACCGGTATGCCCGCAACGCCGGTCCGGACGAACTGCACCGGGCGCTCGTCGAGGTATCCGCGAACCTGTCCTGCTACCGGACCTACACCCACGGCGCCACGGTTTCTCCGGAGGATCGACGCCGGATCCTGGGTGCGGTTGACGCGACCCGTCGACGGTCGTCCGACCTGAGCGAGCGAGTGGTGGGGTTCGTCCGACGCGTCCTCCTGCTCGAAATGCCACGCACGGCCGACGAGGAGCTCCGCGCCGACTGGTTGCGCTTCGTCCAGCGGTGGCAGCAGTTGACCGGCCCCATCACCGCGAAGGGCGTTGAGGACACCGCGCTCTACGCGTACAACGCCCTCGTCTCACTGAACGAGGTCGGTGGCGACCCGGGCCTCGACGTCGACCCCGTCGCCGCGTTCCATCGGGCCGGCGGGGCGCGGCGCGCGCGATGGCCGCACGCCATGAGCGCGACGGCGACTCACGACACCAAACGCGGCGAGGACACCCGTGCGAGGATCGGCGTGCTGTCCGAGATTCCACATACCTGGGAGGCAACCTTCAGGAGATGGCGCCGATGGAACCAGCGACATCGTCGCCTGGTGGGCGACGTGGTGGCTCCAGACGCGAACGAGGAATGCCTCATCTACCAGACGCTGCTGGGCGCCTGGCCGGCCGACCGCGACGACCTGGAGCGGTTCCGCGAGCGGCTGCACGGCTACCTGGTCAAGGCGGCCCGAGAGTCCAAAGTGCACACGAGCTGGATAGATCCCAACGGGGAGTACGAGCAGGCCGTGCTGGAGTTCGTCGACGCCATCCTGGAACCGGTAGCCGACAACCGGTTCGTGACCGACTTCCAACGGCTCCAGCAGGGAGTGGCGGGGGCCGGGGTGACGAAGTCGCTGGCGCAGGTGCTGCTCAAGGTCAGCTGGCCCGGCATCCCGGACTTCTATCAGGGAACGGAACTGTGGGATCTGAGCCTGGCCGATCCCGACAACCGCCGGCCGGTCGACTTCGCTGTACGAGCCCGGCTACTCGACGACCTCGAATCGCTGGTGAAGTCGCCGAGGCCGCGCGACGTTCGCCGACTGCTCGACAACTGGCGGGATGGACGGATCAAGCTCTACGTGACCGCGGCATCGTTGGCGGCACGAGACCGCCGCCCGGGACTATTCCAGGATGGAGACTACGTCCCGCTGGAGGCAGACGGGTCAATGTCGGAACACCTCGTCGCGTTCGCACGCCGGCAGGGCACCGCATGGTCGGTCACCGTTACCGCGCGCCGCTCGACGTCGCCGGCGCACCGCGGCCGCCCGCCGCTCGGGCGGGCGGTGTGGCGCGAAACGACGGTGTCGCTGCCGGATGACGCACCGGTGAACTGGCGCAACGTGCTCACCGGAGAGCGAGTCGCGGCCGTCGGACCGGCCCTTCGCCAACTCGATGTGGCAGTCGTGCTGCGGGTCCTCCCGGTGGCGCTGTTGGAGCCCGTCTAACCCGGTGATTGCCGTCCGCAACTCCTGCCGAACCGGTGCCGATGCAGTAGAATTCACCTGGATGGCGGCACCGGACGCCATCGTGGGGCCGTGCTCGACGGACACGTCGCAACGCTCGCACGCTGACCCCGACGAAGACCGCGAAGTACCGAGACCACGGATGTGGACGATGCCCGGCAACCGGTCGACCGCGCGGCGGACCGAGTGAGTCCGGAGGCATCACGAAGGAGACTAGATGGCGAAGAAGCCAGTATATCGCAGGCCCACCCACCCTGCCCGTCCGGCGACGACGACGACGGATCGTGGACCGCGGCGGGAAAACCCGGACACCATCGCCGTTGATGGCAAGGTCGTGGACGCCCTCCCGAACGCGATGTTCACGGTCGAGCTCGACAGTGGGCACACCGTCCTGAGCCACCTTGCCGGCAAGATGCGCAAGAACTTCATCCGGGTGACGCCGGGGGACCGCGTCGTGGTCGAACTCTCCCCGTACGACCTCACGCGCGGACGCATTATCTACCGTCACCGGTAGCGCCGGCGCCGGCTCGGTCTGTCAGTCTAAACGGCCCGTCGACGTTCGAACTTACAGAGGTCACGCGACACTGGCCGGTGCCATGTGGTTCCGGCGACGCGTGGCGCTTCACGTTGCCCGTTCCTCTTCGAGCGAGACCGTCCTGAAACGAGAACGTCGACGAGCCGGCGCGCACGGGCGTGCGTCCGTTCGTCGGCCGATCGTCCAGCCACTACCCCGCAACCGCGTAACACCCCCGGGTTGGCTAGGACTATAATGACGGTGCTGGACTGGTGCGAGTGATAGGACAAAACATGGGCGTGCTCTCGCGAATGACGACGCTGGTGAAGGTCAAGGTCAACAAGTTGCTCGGAGCAGCGGAGGATCCGCGGGAGACGCTCGATTACTCGTACGAGCGCCAACTGCAGATGCTCCAGGACGTGAAGCGCGGCGTGGTCGAGGTTGCAACGTCCAAGCGCCGGCTCGAGCTCCAGAAGGCCAAGCTCCAGGAGAACGTCGACCGGCTGACCGACCAGGCCAAGCAGGCCGTGGCCGTCGGGCGCGACGACCTGGCGCGCCAGGCGCTCGAGCGCAAGGGGTTGCTCCAGGGCCAGATGAGCGACCTGGATACACAGACGCAGACGCTCGACCAGGAGCAGGCGAAGCTCGAGCAGGCTGAAACCCGATTGCGCATGAAGATCGAGGCGTTCCGGACGCGCAAGGAGGTCGTCAAGGCGCAGTACTCCGCCGCCGAGGCACAGGTCCGCATCGGCGAGGCGGTCACCGGCCTGTCCGAGGAGATGACGGACGTCGGCATGGCCCTGGACCGCGCGACCGAGAAGACCGAAGCGCTCCAGGCGCGGGCGGGCGCGATCGACGAGATGATCGCGCAGGGCTCGCTCGAGGACTTCACCTCGAGCGGCAAGGACTCGATCGACCGCGAGCTGAGCCAGATCCAGATCAAGGAGAGCGTCGACAGCGAGCTCGCGGCGCTGAAGGCTCAGGTCGGGGCGCCGGCTCAGCCGAAGTCCCTCGCCGAAGGACAGCAGCAATGATCGTGCGCATCGCGACCGAGGGTCAGTACCGGATCGACAGCGCGATTCTGGACGAGTTGAACGCGATCGATGCCGAACTGGTCGCGAGCATCGGCGCCGAGGACCGTGCGCGCTTCCACGATCTCCTGCATCAGCTCGTTACCCTGGTGCGCGACCATGGCACGCTGGTGCCGCCGGATGAGCTCGTCGAGTCTGACCTGATCGTGCCGCCCCCGGACACAACGCTGGCCGAGGCGGCCCACCTCTTCGCCGACCAGGGTCTCATCCCGGGCTAGGAAGAACCCCCAGCCGTAGAGCACGGAACCCCGCCGCGGAATGGCTTCCGCGGCGGGGTTCGTTGTTGCCGGGTTGTTGGCCGCAGCTAGAACGGGATGTCCCAGAGGGGATACCAGCGCTCGAGCTCGGCCTCGACCGGGAGCTCACGCTCCATGGCGCTCGACAGTCGCAGCTCCATAGCGTTGTCTCGTCCACGGCTGCCGGACGGTACGAAGGGGTAGAACGAGCCCCGCTTGTAGTTGTACAGCCAGTAGAACGGCTTCCCGTCACCGGTCGAGAAGCGGAACACGGCCGCGAGTAGCTGGTCGCCGAAGCCGTTGGCGACGAGTTCCTCGCTGACGACGTGGATCGTCGCGACCAGGTCCTCAAACGCGCTGTCGTCGAAGACGATCCACCGGTAGTCGTACTTGTCGGTGATCGTCTTGAACTGGGTCCCGGTCTCCTTGGTGCTGATCGTCAGCAGGTCGTTCAACTCGCCGCTCATGCGGTCGAAGTAGGTCGACTCCACCGGCTTGAACGTGATCCCCGCGTGGTCGGCGGGCTTGTAGCCGAGCTGCGAGTCCAGGGTCACATACGCCGTGGACATCGCGAAGAGCCGCTCGGTCTTCGACGGAACGGGTCGCGAGCGCCCGAGCATGGCGTCGAAGAACTGCCTCACAGTCCCTCCATCTCGCGCGACAGCGCCCGCAGGCGCTCCAGCCGGTGCTCGAGGGACGGGTGCGTGGAGAACAGTTCGCTCAGCGCCTCCGAGTGCACCGCCGGGAAGATGAACAGCGCGTTCATCCCCTGCACCTCACGCAGGTCCTGGTCCGGGATGCGATCCATCACGCCGCTGATCTTGATCAGCGCAGACATCAAATGCGACGGCGCACCGGTGATGATCGCCGAGCCACGGTCCGCGGCGTACTCACGGTAGCGTGAGAGCGTCCGGATCAGGAAGAAGCTGATCACCCAGACGACGAGCGACGCCAGGTAGACAAGCGCGATCGCGCCGGCACCATTGTCGCGGCCGCGCCGCCCGCCGCCTCCACCCATGCCGCCAAACATCGCGCCCCAGAAGAACCAGCGCATGATCAACTGGGCCGCCATGGCGAAGAAGCTGGCGATGGTCATCACGGCGACGTCGTGGTTGCGCACGTGGCTGAGCTCGTGCGCCAGCACGGCCTCGACCTCCGGGCCATCCAGGCGGTTCATCAACCCTTCCGTCACCGCCACCACGGCGCTCTTCGGCCCGCGTCCGGTGGCGAACGCGTTCGGCATTCGCGAGTCCGACATCGCGATGCGCGGCATCGGGAGATCCGCCGACTGTGCCAGGCGCTGGACCATCGCGTGCAGCTCCGGCGCCTCCTGCGCGCTGACCTCATGCGCGCCCATGCTCCACATCGCGATTTTGTCCGACATGAAGTACTGGACGAGCAGCAGCACCACCGCGATCGTCAGGATCGAGAAGAACTGAACGCCGGCGGCCCACAGGACGGCCATGAATCCCAGGTAGAGGGCCGCCAGCAAGAACATTACGATGAACATGCGCACCTGCAACTGGGTATCGCGCCCCCAGCGCGTCATGCGACTGACCGAGCGGGTCATGCCCTGCCTCATTTCTCCGAATTCAAGTCACCCAATGCAATTATACTGCCGCGGGTTAACTCAAGCTGAAACGCTCGCCGCGGAATCGCGTTTCGGCCGCGGGATCGGCGACCACGGGGCCGCAGGCTCGGCGGCCCGGTCTTTGAGAGGCAGTATACTGCCGCCCAGGCGGTGTGGCGGGATGCCTCGTTTGCCCGCGCCCCCGCATGTGGGCGCTCGGCTTCCGATCTGCCGTCAAGCGAGGAAGAGGTTCCGCGAGCCGTATGCCCCCGCTGTCACTGCGGCGTCCCGTCTTTACCCATCGGCGGCGATACACCGAGATCATCACGGTGCTGTCTCGCCACGGGCTCGGCTGGATGATCGACCAGTTCGGACTGGGCACCATCGTGCCGTTCGACCGGGGGGTCTTCCGCCAGTCGCGTGCCCGTCGCTCAATCAGCCAGCCCGAGCACCTGCGCATGGCGCTCGAAGACCTCGGAACGACCTTCATCAAGCTGGGCCAGATCCTGTCCACCCGTGAGGACCTGCTGCCTCCCGCCTACATCGCCGAGCTGGCCAAGCTGCGCGAGGAGGTCCCGCCGGTCCCCGCGGAGGTCATCATCGCGGAGATCGAGAGTTCGTTCGGACGCCCGCTCGGCGAGCTCTACGCCGAGTTCGACCCACACCCGATTGCCGCCGCGTCGATCGGCCAGGTCCACGCGGCACGGCTGCCGGGCGGCACCTCGGTCGTGGTCAAGGTCCAGAAGCCCGGTATCGCCGAGCAGGTAGAGGAGGACCTCGCCATCCTCGGTCAGCTGGCCCGGTTCGCTCGCCATCGCGCGCCACTGTCCGAGGCCTACGACCTCGTCGCTCTCGTCGAGGAGTTCGGCTGGACGCTCCGCAGCGAACTGGACTACCTGCGAGAGGGCCGGAACGCCGAGCAGTTCCGTCACGACTTTGCCGACTCGCCGGATGTAGTCATCCCCCGGGTCTTCTGGGACCGCACGACGACGCGCGTGATCACGCTGCAGCGCCTCGACGGCCTGCATATCGACGACCTGTCCGCCCTCGACCGTGCTGGGATCGACCGGCGCGCACTGGCCCAGCGGGCCGCGCGCCTGATCCTCGATGAGGTCTTTGTCCACCGCATCTTCCACGCCGACCCACACCCGGGCAACTTCGCGGTGCGCCCCGACGGTAAGATCGCCGCGTTCGACTTCGGGATGGTCGGGCGCATCGATGACACCACGCGGGACGCGCTCCTCAGCTTGATCGACGCGGTGCTGATCCAGGACGCCGAGGGGATCGTCGACGGCCTCGCCAGCCTGTCGGTGCTGCGCCACGGTTCGGACCGCGGCGGGCTGCGGCGCGACATCCAGCACCTGATGGATCGCTACTACGGTTTGAGCCTGTCCGAGTACCGGTTTGATCTGATGTTCCAGGACATGATGTCCATTGTCCGTCGCCGCCGCCTGCAACTCCCGGCGGAGATGAGCCTGCTCATGAAGACGCTCTCGATGTACGAGGGTGTTGGCCGGCGGCTTGACCCGGGTTTCCAGCCCTTCGACGTGGCCGAACCATACGTGCGCCGCGCGGTCATCGAGCGCTACCTGCCCCGGTCCTGGCTGCCACGGGCGATCAGCTCGAGCGACGAGGCGATCCGGCTGGCCGGCACGCTGCCGCGCCGCGCGAACCGGCTGTTGACCCGAGCCGAGCAAGGCGATCTGGAGGTCGCGATGCGGGTCGTCGAGACCGACGACCTGATTATCCAGGCGCAGGTAATGGTCAACCGCCTGGTCGTCGCCATCCTCACGGCCGCCAGCCTGATCAGCCTTGGTCTCCTGCTCACGGTCTACCATCCCGCCTCGCTGATCGATTGGCTGGGCCCGCTGCTGGTAATCGGTGCGTTCGTCACGCTGCTCGGCAGCGCCTACCTGGGTATCCGCATCCTGCGCAGCACCAGGCGGTCCGACTGACCGAGCCGCGAGCCGATCACGGGACCCAGGAACCGGAGTCAGTCCCGCGGGAACGGCATGCTCGTCGGCAGCCCGGTCTCCCACCACGCGATGATGCCGCCGGTGACGTTGGCGGCGCGAGCATGCACGCGCCGCCGGAAGAACTCGGTCGCGAAGGCGCTGCGGTTGCCCGACCGGCACAGGAAGAGGATCTCTCGCTCGGTGGGAATCCGGTCGACTGAGCGGTCAAGCTCGCCGAGTGGGATGTGAATTGCGCCCGGCACGGCGATCTCGGCGACCTCCTCTGGCTCGCGAACGTCGACGATAACGGCTTCACCCTGCTGCGCCCGCGCCCAGGCGTCGGTCGGCGCGATCTCGGGGACCTCGGGCCGCGGTGGCATGGCCTGGATCATGACTTCCCCCTCACCGAGGTGTTTGACGTATGCGTTCGCCCCGGGTAAAATCCCCGAGGTCGATACCCTACCGGGGTAGTGTAGAGGTGGATGGTCCGATGCCGATCTACGTATTTCGCTGCGGCAACTGCGGCCACGAGTTCGACAAGCTCGTGCGGTCATTCAGCGTCGCCGCGTCCCCGCCCTGTCCAAGTTGTGGTGACGAGAGCACGGAGCGACGCCCGGCCACCTTCGCTACCGCTGGCAACGGCTCGAGCGCGGCGTGCATTCCCTCCGGAGGCGGCTGAGGGCTCTCGACCGCGGTCCGTCGGACCGCCTGACATCGGAGCGAACACATCCTACCGGACATGACGGGAGTGCAACGACCGTGCCGAGCGTCTCCAGGCTACGACCGGGTATCCAGCAGGATCTCATCGACCGGCTCAAGCGCATTGAGGGCCAGGCTCGCGGAATCCAGCGAATGATCGAAGACGGCCGCGACTGCAACCAGGTGCTGCACCAGGTCAGCGCGATGAAGGCTGCCACCCACGGCCTCAGCACCGAGATGCTGGAGCAGTTTGCCCTCTACTGTCTCACCTGTCCCGACGAGTTCGACAGCCCGGAGCAGGCCGTCGGCGAGATGGTCGCCGCGGTGGTCCGGGCGGGTCGATAGGCGGCTGACAATGGCCCTGAATGTGATCCTGGTCCTGGGCTTTCTGATCGCATGGATGCTCCTGCAGCGCGTCGTGCTCCCGCGCCTGGGAGTACCCACCTGAGCGATGCCGTTCCCCGTCCGGTCGGACGGGAACGACGACGCCAATCTCGAGCCAGACGACGAGCCGCCGTCGCGCTGATGCGGCCGGTGCCGGTGGGTCGCGCTGCCGAACGTGGCGCTACATCACCGGATAGCCCGCCGCGCGCCAGGCGTCCATCCCGCCCAGCACGTTGATCACGCCACGCTCACCGCGTTGCTCCAGCACGCTCGCGGCCACGCAGGATCGGTATCCACCGGCACAGATCACCGCCAGCGGGCGCCCGGCCGGCAGACTCCCGACACCCCGAACGATGTCCCCGGCAAAGTGGTGGACGGCTCCGTCAATGTGGCCGTCGTCCCACTCCGCGTCGGCGCGCACGTCGACCACGGTGATCGGCTTTCCATCGGCGAGGCGTGCACCGAGCTCGTGAACGGAGATCGAGCTGAGCGACTCCACGTCGTACCCCGCGCGCTCCCAGGCAGTGATGCCCCCCTGCAGGTAACCCACCACATGGTCGACACCGATGAGACGAAGGCGCCCCCGGGCTCCTTCGAAGTCCTGGTCTCGGTCCAGCACCAGCACCACGTCGCGGTCGTGCGGTGCGAGCCAGCCGCTCCAGGCGAGGAAGTCACCGTCCAGGCCGATCGAGACCGATCCCGGGATGTGGCTCCCGCCAAACGCCTCCGGCCCGCGCGCATCGATCAGTACCGCGCCGGTGGCCGATCGTCGACTGACCTCGGTCGGGGTGAGCGGCCGGCCGGGTGAGACGTCACGCACCAGCGCGGGCCCGCGGCGATTTACCTGCTTCAGAATGGGGTAGTAGGTCGGCGGCGGCGGCATGCGGTCGAGCACCACGCCGACGAACTCCTCGGCGGACCGGGGCTGGAAGGCGTAGCTGAAGCGGCGCTCCTGCCCGATCGTCGTGAAGGGGGCGCTCCCGATGCTCTTACCGCACGATGACCCCGCGCCGTGTCCGGGATAGACGGTCAAGCCGTCGGGGAGCGTCGCCAGGCGCGAACACACCGTCTCGTAGAGCTGGAGTGTCAACCGCTCCGTGTTCTCCGCGCCGAGCAGGTCGGGGCGGCCGACCTCTCCGACAAAGAGCGCGTCCCCCGAGAAGAGGGCGACCGGCCCGGAGGTCGCGGACTCGCTCAAGAGGTAGGCGAGGTGCTCCGGCGTGTGCCCGGGCGTCCAGAGCGCTCGCAGCCGGAGGCGGCCGACCGCGACCTCGTCGCCGTCGTCGAGTGCCACGTGCGGGAACTCCTGCTCGCCGAGGCGCGGGCTGTAGATCGGCGCGTCCGTCCGCTCGGACAGCTCTCGGGCGCCGGAGACGAAGTCGGCGTGGACGTGGGTCTCCAGGATGGCGACGATGCGGGTACCGAGCCGCCGGGCCAGCTCCACGTACTCGTCCACGTCGCGGCAAGGATCGATGATCGCCGAGACGGCCTCGTCTTCATCACCGACAAGGTACGCGACCTGGGCCAGCCCACCGGTGACGATGCGCTCGATGTACACGTCGCCGCTCGCTCTCTCCATGGTCCGGCACCGTAGCGCACGCCGCCGGATGTCCGTTTGTCACGATATCCTGATTATATAACCAATGGGTGCAAATTTGGGGCCACGACGTGGCTGCTACAATCCCGCCGTCCGGGACGCGCTCGGCACGCGCAGGAAGCCGGGTCGCGCCGAATTCGATGGTTGGTCTCATAGAGGGGCGAAGCCCAGGTGAGGCAGGATTCTGAGTTGCGCGAGCGGGTGCGCGCGCTCGCCGAGCGGTACCTGATGCCCACGATCGACGCGGAATTCCGCGCCGAGCGAGAGAATGACACGGCCATTCCGGTGCTGGCCGATGCCGGACTCCTCGGTCTCTGCCTGCCGCCGCGGTACGGGGGAGGCGGACAGGACTACCGCGCGCTCGGAGCATTGGCAGAGGAACTCGCGAGGGTCGACACCGCCCACCAGATCACTGTTACCGTTCACCTGGCGCTCGCCGGACTCTCGATTCTGCAGTGGGGAACCGAGGCTCAGCGCGAGCGCTGGCTTCCCAGCCTGGCCGCCGGAACCACGCTCGCCACCTTCGCCCTCACCGAACCCGGCGCCGGCTCGGACGTGGGCGCCCTGGTCGCGTCGGCACGCCGCGACGGAGACGACTGGATCCTGAACGGTGAGAAGGCCTGGATTTCCCTGGCCGACCGCGCCGACCTCATCGTGGTGTTTACCACGATGGATCCCGCGCGGCGCCACCGTGGCATCTGCGCCTTCCTCGTCGAGGCAACGGCTCCCGGCGTGTCGACCACGCACTACCGCGGCAAGCTTGGCATCCGCGCTGGTTCGACCGGAAGCGTCTTCCTGCGAGACGTGCGCGTCGGACCAGAAGCCTTGCTCGGTGGCGAGGGCGAGGGATTCGCGGTCGCCCTCGCGGCGCTCGGCAACGGGCTCTACACCGTGGGCGCGGGCGCGGTCGGGGTTGCTCAGGCAGCCATGGACTGGACGGTGCGCCTCCTGCAGAGCGACTCATCACCGTCCGGTGGGCAGTGGGTCACCGGCCGCGTCGGTGTGATGGCCGCCGGGGTGGAGCGAGCCCGACTGCTCATCGAGCACGTGGGAAGCCTGAAGAACGCGGGCACGCCCAACGCTCGAGAGACGAGCCTCGCCAAGTGGCAGGCCACTGACATCGCCTTCGACGCGTGCGTGTCAGCGCTGGAGATCCGCGACGCGCTGCGCCTGCCGCTGGACGGAACGATCGAGCGACTGATGGACAACCTGAAAGGCAGCGTCATCTTCGGAGGCACGCGAGAGATCCACACCGGCATGCAGGGCGCCTACGCGCTGGGTGACCGGGCCGAGCGCCCCTTCCGCCGGCCGTCGCCCACCGCACGCGACCTCGCTGGGACTTGAGCCTCACGTGACACCGCTGCGTCGTCGAACGGGCACAATGGAAAGGTCACCATGGTTGCGAAGGAACCGGCGGAGTTCGAGGGGTTGCGGCGGGCGGGCGCGGTCACGGCCACGCTCCTGCGCGAACTGGTCGAACTGGCCCAACCGGGACTGACAACCGCGGCACTCAACGACCACGCGCTGCGGTACATCGAGCGCATCGGCGGCGAGCCGGTATTCCATACGCAAAACGGCTTTCCGGGTGCGATCAATACCTCGGTCAACGACGAGGCCGTACACGGCGTGCCCGGCGAGCGCAGGCTCATCACCGGTGATCTGCTGAAGATCGACTGCGGGATTCGTCTCGATGGCTACTGCGGCGACACGACGGCCACCATCATCGTGGGCACGCCACGTGACAGCGACCCGCTACGGGCCGAGGTGCTCACGGTGGCGCGCGAGGCGCTGCGACTCGGCATCGCGTCGGTGAGGGTCGGGGGACGCATTGGCGACATCGGCCACGCGATTGAGAGGTATGTCGGGACGCGCGGCCTCCGCCTGCTGCCGGAGTTCACGGGCCACGGGATTGGCAGCCGCCTGTGGGAAACACCGACGATTCCGGCGGTCGGGCGCCGGGGATTCGGTCCGCGCCTCGTCGAGGGCCTGACGTTCACGATCGAGCCCATCATCACCTCCGGTTGCGGGGACGTCTACGAGGCTCCTGACGGCTGGACGGTGCGCACCGCCGACGGCGCACCCGCGGCTCAGTTCGAGCATACCGTGATGGTGACGGCCGACGGGCCTATAGTCCTGACGGCATAGACATGGACTTGGTCGAGAAGACAGCGCAGGTCCGAAGGAGCGTCTTACTCGACGAAAGCATGGTAAAATTCGTCGGTTGACGCGTTGATACTCAGCAAACCAGGGAACTTACATGGTCAGGTTTCCCAGTCCCATACTCATCCTTGCTCGCGGCTTTACCCGGCGCTGCCCCCGGTGCGGTGATCACCGGATCTACCGCCGATGGTGGGCCATGGTCGGTCGCTGCCCGACGTGCGGCCTGCACTTCGAGCGTGAGGAGGGCTACTGGACTGGGGCCATGGCCATCGACCTGGTCGTCACCGAGTTCGTCTTCGCTGCCGCGCTGGTCGCGGTGTCGGTGGCCACCTGGCCGAATATCCCGATGGTGCCGCTGCTCGTCGCCGGGTTGCTGATCAACGGCGTCGTGTCGGTCGTCTTCTACCCCATCGCCAAGACGATCTGGGTCGCCATCGACCTCATCTTCCATCCGCTCGAGGAGAACGAGGTCAGCGAGACCGAGCGCTTGCGAGAGATCCGCGACCGTGCGCCGGTCGAGCCTTGACGCTGGTGTGCCGCTCGCGCCGACGTTGTCCGTTCAGGACGTTCGACCGTATAGGTCCGTAAGCCGATGAAGGCGCGACGCGTGGTCCGGCCGCAGTTCCCCCTCGCGTAGCCGCCAGCCCCAGTTTCCCTGAGGAGTCCCGGGCAGATTCATGCGTCCGTCCGAGTCGAGCCCGAGCAGATCCTGGACCGGCGCGATTGACAGCGCCGCCACGCTCGAGTGCGCGAGGCGGATCAGGTCCCACCCCACCTCGCTCGGCTCCCGGCCCAGGTAGCGTGCCAGGTGGCGCCGCACGTCCGCGGTCGCGCTGCCGTGCCAACCGGCGGCGGTGTCGTTGTCGTGGGTGCCGGTGTAGACCACCGTATTCCGCGCGTAGTTGTGGGGAAGGTAGGGGTTGCTCGCGTCACCGCCGAACGCGAACTGCAGCACGCGCATTCCCGGGTATCCCAGATCCTGACGCAGCGCGTTGACGTCGGGCGTGATCACGCCCAGGTCCTCCACGATGACCGGCAGTCGGCCAAGTCGTTCCTTCGCTCTCGAGAAGAGGTCCGCGCCCGGTGCCGGTACCCATGCGCCGGTGACCGCGTTGCGCGCGCCCGCCGGCACCTGCCACCCGGCACAGAAGCCGCGAAAATGGTCGACGCGCACCACGTCAGTCAGCGCGAGCGCGCGCCGAAAGCGGTCGACCCACCAGTCGAAGCCGCGGGCGGCGAGCACGTCCCATCGGTAGCAGGGATTGCCCCATAACTGGCCCGTCGCGGAGAACATGTCGGGGGGGACGCCCGCCGCCGCGGTCCGCCGGCCACGACGGTCCAGCGTGAACAGGACCTGATGCGCCCAAACATCGGCGCTGTCGTGCGCCACGTAGATGGGGAGGTCGCCAATAATACGGATCCCGCGCGCGCCGGCATAGCGCTTGAGCGCCGACCACTGGCGGTCGAACGCGAGCTGGAGGAAAACCTGGAACGCAATCTCGTCGCGCAGACGCTCGCGCCAGCGGGCCAGGCGATACGGACGCCGCTCCACCAGTCCCGGCTCCCACTCGTACCAGGGTCGGCCACGATGGACGCGCCGAAGAGCCATGTACAGCGCGTAGTCCTCCAGCCAGCCCGCCTCGTTGGCGGAGAACGCGTCGAGCGCCTCGACGAGGCGCGCCTCGTGCTGTCGCGTCGCGCGCCGGTGGGCCAGGCGTAGCAGACGCTCTCTGCGTCCGACCGTTTCAAACTCCGCCCGCGAGGCGCTCGGCGTGACTGCCGACTCGACCTCGTCCCACCGCAGCAGCCCGTCGTCGACCAACATCTCGAACGAGATCACCTGAGGGTTGCCAGCCATCGCCGATCTGGCAGCGTATGGCGAGTTCCCCGCGCCGACAGGCCCGAGCGGCAGAATCTGCCAGTACCGCTGGCCGGCCTCGACGAGGAAATCGACGAAGCGGTAGGCCTCAGGCCCCAAATCGCCGACGCCGAACCTGCCGGGCAGCGATGTCACGTGGAGCAGCAGTCCCGACGCACGCCCGGTCAATCCGTGCTCGTGGTCGTCCTCCGGTCGCGTCACGTTCCCCGTACCCCTGCCGTCTGAGATCCCAACGAACCACGAGTGCCAATCGTGCCACTGCGCACCCGGCAACGGGAGGGCATGTGCCCGCGAGACGGCGGCGAGTACAATCGATCCATGATCGATAACGCGAGCAGGCAGGCTGAACGGTCCGACCACGCGAAGGAGGTGCTACGACGCCTCGACGCCACGTACGGCCGGCGTAGCTGGACGATCGATCCCACCCGATCGCCGCTCGACGAGCTCATCCAGACGATCCTGTCGCAGCACACGTCGGATCTCAACTCCGAGCGAGCGTTCCGCTCGTTGACCGAGCGTTTTGCGGCTTGGGAAGAGGTCGCCGCCGCGTCGACCGAGGACGTTGCCGACGCCATCCGCTGCGGTGGCCTGGCCGACCAGAAGGCGCGGACGATTCTGCGCGTGCTCGCGCGCCTGCTGATCGACGGCAAGGCGAATCCGCTCGGCGACCTGTACTCGCTCCCGCTGGGCGAGGCGAAGGCACGGCTCGGCGCGCTGCCCGGCGTCGGCCCCAAGACTACCGCCTGTGTGCTCCTCTTTGCCTGCGGGCGGCCGGCGCTCCCCGTCGACACGCACGTGTACCGGGTGGCGCGGCGCATTGGACTGATCGACGCACACGTCAGCCCGGAACGAGCGCACGATCAACTCGAGCAGTTGCTCGCGCCCGACGATGTCTATCCGTTCCACGTCGGCATGATCACGCACGGCCGGCGCATCTGCCAGGCTCGTGCCCCGCGCTGCGACATCTGCGCGCTCGTCGACTGTTGCGACCACGGACGGCACTCGCGCCGCGCGACCGGCGCCCTTGAGGTTAGCCCATGACTTGCGAGTTCATCCTTGTCCGTCACGGCGAGACCGAGAGCAACGCCGCGGGCCTCCTGCACGGGCGCACCGACGTCCCGCTCAGTGACAGGGGACTGCGCCAGGCCATTCTGGTGGCCGAGCGGCTCGCCGCCGAGGACGGGATTGCCGCGCTCTACGTCAGCCCGCTGGCCCGCGCGCGCGCGACCGCCGATCCGATCTCGCGGCGACTCAGTCTGTTGCCGACCGCCGAGCCGGACCTCGCCGAGATCGACTTCGGCGCCGTCGAGGGGCTGCCGGCCGCGGATTTCGCCGCACGCTACCCGAATCTCTACGCCCGGCTGCAGAACCCCAGCGGCTACGGCGACGCGTTCCCACGGGGCGAGTCGATTCTCGCGTTCCACGAGCGAGTTCATCGATCGCTCCGCGTGCTCGCGTCGGAGCACCAGGGCGAGCGGATCGTGATCGTCGCGCACGGCGGCGTCATCGCGTCGGGAGTCGCCCAGGTCGTCGGGGAGGGACCGGTTGCCTGGTCGCGCTACATGGTGCGCAACTGCAGCGTGACGCGGATATCGTGGGACGGAGCCCAGGCCGAACTGCACTGCCTGGACGACGTGTCTCACCTCGCCGTCGTGGTCGGACCGGCGCGATGAAGCTTACGGTGCTCGGCGGCGCCGGTGCGTGTCCCAACCCCGGCCAGGGGTGCTCGTCCTACCTGGTCGAGTCGAGCGACGAACGTCTGCTCCTCGACTGCGGCCCGGACACGCTGTCGGTCCTGCGCGAGCACGCAGACTACCGAGCCGTCACCGCCGTCCTGATCTCACACCTGCACGCCGACCACACGCTCGATCTGGTCCCGTACCGCTACGGACTGAAGTACGGCCCCGACGGCACGGGCAGGCCGGTGCCCCTGTGGTTGCCGCCTGGTGGAAGAGCGTTTCTCCACCGACTGGCCCAGGCGCTGGCCGGCGACGACGAGGCTTCCAGCGAGTTCTTCGAGTCGGTGTTCGATGTCAGCGAGTACGACCCCCAGCGGGGACTCTCGATCGGCGGCTTCCGCGTTCGCTTCCATCCAACCCGGCACTACCTTCCTTGCTGGGCGATACAGGTGCGCGACGACGATCGCACCCTCGCCTACCTGGCCGATACCGGGCCGACAACGGACTGGGGCAACTTCGGCCTGCACGCCGATCTCATGGTATGCGAGGGAACGCTCCTCGCGCAGCCCGAGCACGTGACGCCCGAGCAGCAGGGGCACCTGACCGCGCGCCAGGCAGGAGAGATCGCGCGTTCGCGGTCGGCAAGGCGGCTCCTGCTCACGCACCTGTGGTCAGAGCTCGGTAACGAGCGGTACCGGGCGGAAGCGGCCGCGGGGTTCGGCGGCCCGGTCGATCTGGCCTGGCCCGGCCTGACGCTGTCGCTCTAGCATCAGGACATCCGCGGCTATCTGGTACGTCCTTTGCGTCGACCCCGGGGGGGCAAGAGCGGACGTCCGGGGCATCCTCGATGGAGCACTCGTGTGGAGATCACAGACGGCCCGTTCATGGTGGACGGCTTTCTGGTCGGCCACTGGACTCACCCCACGGCCGCGACCGGGTGCACGGTGGTTGTCGCGGAGCGGCCGGCGCTGGCGGTGGCCGACGTGCGTGGTGGTGCTCCCGGCACGCGCGAGCTTGCCGTGCTCGACCAGGGGCGTCTCGTGCAGCGCGTCGACGCGGTGCTCCTCAGCGGCGGCAGTGCGTTCGGGCTGGCGGCAGCCGACGGAGTCGTCGACTGGCTGAGCGGGCGAGGACGGGGTTTCCCGACCGCCAGCGTGCCCGTCCCCATCGTCCCGGCCGCCGTCATCTTCGACCTGGAAGGACCGACTCCGGTGGTGCCACGGCCGGAGTCCGGCTTCGAGGCTGCCGAGAACGCGGTCCCCGAGGGCTGGATCTCCGGGGCGGTGGGGGCGGGCGCGGGAGCCCGCTCCGGCAAGGCGCGGGGTCGCGGCCACTCGGTGCGAGCCGGCATCGGATCGGCGCGTCTCGCGGTCGAGGGTGGTGCGGTCGCCGCGCTCATGGTGGTCAATGCGTTCGGAGACGTGGTCTCGGCGGAGTCCGGAGAGGAACTATCCGCCGGCGGGGTTGAGGACGCGCTCCTCAACGGTGGCGCTGACTCGCCGCCGGGCACGAACACGACGATCGGCGTGGTGGTTGTCGAGGCCGACGTGGACCGGGACGCGCTCGTCCGAATCGCGGTGGCCGCGCACGATGGGCTTGCCCGCGCCATTCGACCGTCGCACACTCTGGTCGACGGCGACACGATCTTCGTGCTCTCTGTCCGGGAGGGTCACGCCGAAACAGCCACGCTTCTCCGCCTGACGGCCGCGGCTCAAATCGTGGTGGCACGGGCGACTCGCAACAGCGTCTCGGCTGCGCGGTGAGCGCCACGTTTACTGATGGCCAACCGATGAATTCGACGATGCCCAGTGTTAGACTCTCGCCCGCGCGAACCCTCCGAAGCGACCGATGCACGGACCAGACGCGGGCACCGCAACGAACCGAGGCGTGACGATGGACATTAGCGTCTCTACCGGGTCACTGACAGGGATCCGGCTCCCGGTCGCCTTCGAGATGGCCAAGCGAGCCGGGGCCGACGGCGTCGAACTGATGTTGACCGCGCGCATCGTCGAGCAGGGGGTGGATCGCGTTCGCGCCGTCGAGCACGCGTCGGGCGTGCCGGTGCTCACGGCTCACACGATCATGCGGATCGGCCGAACGGCGCCCGCGATCATGGCACGGGACATCCTGAGCTCCGCCGAGTTTGCCCGGTCGCTGCCGGACTGTGCCGCGCTGGTCGTCCACACGCCCATGACGTCGACGCTGCACAACGTCGAGGCGAAGTCGTGGCTGCGGGCGATCGAGTACGCCCACGACCTCGGGGAACGCACCGGTCTACGCGTGGCCGTCGAGAACGTCGGCAGATTGAGCGCGTCCGACCCGACCGGCTACCTCGATCATCCGGAAAGGCTGCGACGACTTGCCCAGGAATGGGACGTCGCCGTCGCGTTTGACACCGCCCACGCCGCGAGCCGCGATTGGGATCTCCTGGCGGCGGTCGACAAGCTCGGCCCGCACCTCGCCAACGTGCACCTCAGCGACTATGCGCGGCACGATTTCCGGATCGCGCTCGTGAACGCCTTTTTTCGGGATCACCAGTTGCCGGGAACGGGGACGCTCGCGTTGTCGCGGGTCATCGGGCGGCTGGCCGCGAACGGGTACGACGGGCCGATCACCCTGGAACTGAGCCCGATCGCGCTTGGTGTGCCGGTCCGCCGGGTCGTTGAGTCGCGGCTCCGCCGGGCGGTAAGCTTTTGCCGCGACGTGGCCCGCGCGGGAGTTCCCCAACGTCACGGCTCCGGCCGCCCCGGACTGCCCTAGACACGAAACAGGGGCACCGGAGTGCCCCCGCCGTCTGTGCCGCGTTGATAGAAACGTCGGCGATCACCGCTTGGTGTACTGGGGCGCCTTGCGGGCACGCTTGAGTCCGACCTTTTTGCGCTCCTTGACCCGCGCATCGCGGGTCAGCAGGCCCGCCCGGCGCAGTGCTGGGCGAAGCTCCGGGTCGAACTGTGTGAGCGCCCTGGCAATGCCGTGGCGCACGGCCCCAGCCTGGCCGGTCAGACCACCGCCGACCACGCGGATTCGAATATTGAAGCGATCGAACAGCCCGGTCAGCCGGAGCGGCTCCGAGATCATGGACTGGTACAGATCGCGGCCGCCGAAGTACTCGCGCGGCTCCTTGTTGTTGATCTGCATTGTCCCGTTGCCGGGGTAGAGCCGCACCTGGGCGACGGAGGTCTTCCTTCGGCCGGTTCCGTACGAGTACTGCTGACGACCCGACTTCGCGGTTGCTGCTTCCACGATGCCCCGTCTCTCCTCTAGCTCTCGATCCGCAGCGTCTGCGGCTTCTGCGCGACGTGCGGGTGGTCTGGTCCCGCGTACACCTTGAGCTTGCGGAACATGGCCTCACCGAGCGCGTTCTTGGGCAACATGTTGCGCACGGCCCGCTCGACCGGGCGGGTCGGATGCTTGGCCAGCACGTCCCGGTAGGCCGTCTGGCGGAACCCACCCGGGTAGCCGGAGTGCCGGTAGTAGAACTTGTCGCGCTCCTTGGTGCCGGTGACCTTAACCTTCTCGGCGTTCACGATCACCACGTAGTCACCGGTGTCCATGTGCGTCGCGAAGATCGGCTTGTGCTTACCGCGCAGGATAGATGCGACCTGCGACGCCATGCGGCCGAGCGTCTGGCCCTCGGCATCGACGATGAACCACTGGCGCTCGATGTCACTCGCCTTCGGCGAATACGTCCTCATTGCCCTCGACTCCCACGTAACGATCGATGTCAGCGTCCACCACGATGTCCGGATACCAGACCTTCCAGAGTGTCAATCCGGCTGGCGGCGCTGGCTCCGGCGCCAGCCGCCGGTCTCTGGCAGCCAGAAGCGTGCTCAGCGACTCCGGCTCCGCCAACCCCCAGCCCACCCGCGCCAGCGCACCGACGAGGTTGCGCACCATATGCGGCAGAAACCCATCCGCGACGATCTGGAATTCGAGGAGGCGCTCGCCGTCCGCCGGCTCGATCGCCTCCGTGAGTTCTTGCCACTCCACTCGTGACACGGTGCGCGCCGTGTCGACACCGGCCCCCGGGACGCCCACTCCATTGCCGGCGAACGACGCAAAGTCGTGCGTTCCTACCAGCATGAGCGCGGCGCGCGCCATTCGCTCCACGACGAGCGGCCGGCGGACCCACCAAACACGGTCCCGGAGCAGTACCGGCGGTACCGGACCGTTCCAGATGCGATAGCGGTACTCCCGCATTCGCGCGTCAAACCGCGCGTGGAACCCGCCTGGCACCTCGCGGACATCCCGCACCACCAGGTCGTCCGGGGTCATCGCCTGGAGCGCCCGCGCGAGCGCGTCAGCTGAACGCGCCCAGCGGATCGAGAAACTCCCCACCTGTCCGGTCGCGTGGACGCCACGGTCAGTCCGTCCGGCCAGCGTCACCGTGACGTGCTGACCGCTGACTTCGGCGACCGCACGCTCGACCGTCTCCTGGACGGTTCGCGCGCCCGGCTGGCGCTGCGACCCGAGAAAGGCCGCCCCGTCGTACCCGAGGTCTATGCGAAACCAGCGCGCGTCGTCCACCATCGTTCGCGACCCCGATGCCCGGCTAGGCCACGAACTCGATCAGGGCCATCGGCGCCCCGTCGCCATGGCGCGTGCCCATCTTGTAGATCCGCGTGTAGCCGCCCGGCTGCCCCTCGAACCGCGGGCCCAGCACGTCGAACAGCTTCGCGGTTGCTCGCTCGTCGGCAAGGCGGGCCATCACCAGTCGCCGGTGGTGGTGCGAGTCCTCACGGGACATGGTCACGAGGCGCTCCACGAGTGGCCGAACCGTCTTGGCTTTGGCCTCCGTCGTCGTGATTCGCTCGTGCAGGATCAGCGACACGGCGAGGTTGCGGAAGAGCGACTTCCGCTGGTTATGGGTCCGGCCGAACTTCCGCCCGGCAACGCGATGCCTCACTCCTCCGGCTCCTCCTCGAGTTCCTCGGGGGCAGCCTCGGCTTCCCCAAACTCTTCCTCACCCGGCTCGGACTCCTCGATCTCGCCCTCGACCGCGGTCGGCATCTCGAGCGAGTAGCCGTTCGCCGCCATGCGCTCCTTGAGCTCCTGGAGGGAGCGCGGGCCGAAATTCCGGATCGACAGGAGTTGGTCGGGCTCCATGGCCAGCACCTGGCCGACGCGCTCGATCTGGCGACTGCGCAGCGCGTTCAGGACGCGCGGAGAAAGGCCGAGGTCCGACAGCGGCCGGCTGTCCGCCTCGGAGGTCACCCGCGACGTCTCCTCGAGCGGGATCGCCGCGCCCCGGTTGTAGTCGGCGATCAGCCGCGCGTGGTCGACGAGGATCTGGGCCGACTGCGTCAGAGCGTCGGCCGGCTCGATCGTACCGTCGGTGACGACCTCGAGGATGAGCCGGTCGTAGTCGGTCATCTGGCCCACGCGAGTGTGCTCGACGACGTAGTTGACCTTCTCGATCGGCGTGAAGATCGCGTCGACCGGGATCTCACCGATCGAGTAGATCTCCTGCGCCTCGGCCGGCTGGTAGCCCCGGCCACGCGCCACGACGATATCCATTTCCAGGCGCGCGTCATCGCTGTCCAGCGTGGCGATTACGTGATCAGGGTTGACGATCTCGAGGTCACCTGGCCAGTCAATATCGCCGGCGCGCACCACGCCCTCGCCCTGGGCATACAGGCTTGCGCGCGCCTCACGGAAGTTCTCGGTCACCACGCGCAGGCGCACGCGCTTGAGGTTCAGCACGATCTCGGTAACGTCTTCTCGAACACCGTCGACCGTCGAGAACTCGTGCCACACATCGGCGATGCGCACGCGCACGATGGCCGCGCCCGGCAGCGAGCGCAGGAGGATTCGCCGTAGCGCGTTGCCGATCGTGATGCCGTAACCGGGCTCGAGCGGCTCGATCTCGAAGCGCCCGTAATTGACCCCGGAGTGGGTCTGTTGAACGCGTGGTCGCGCGATCTCCAACAAAGGACCTGCCTCCTCCCGGCCCTGCCGGTGCGCCGCCCGCCGCCGGAGCGGTCGAGGCCGGCGCGCCGCCGCCTGGTGCCAGACTAGCGGCTGTAGAACTCGACGACGAGCTGCTCGTTGAACGGCGGTCGCTCGATCTGGTCGGGCGTCGGCGCGTTCACGATGCGGCCGCTGAGGGTGGCAAGGTCGCGTGAGATCCAGTCCGGAACCTGCTTGCTGCCGGCCGTCTCGCTGACGATCTTGAAGTACTCGCGCTCGCGGCTTTGCGGCCGTACCGCCACGACGTCCTCGGGCTTCACCAGGAGCGACGGTACATTGCTCTTGCGACCGTTGACCGTGAAGTGCCCGTGGCGGACCAGCTGACGCCCCTGCTTGCGGGACTCGGCGAACCCGAGCCGGTAGACGACGTTGTCCAGCCGGGTCTCCAGGATCTGGAGCAGGTTGTCGCCGGTGACTCCGCCGCGCCGATCAGCCTCGTCGAAGTGCCGCTTGAACTGGCTCTCCATGACGCCGTACATCTTGCGGATCTTCTGCTTCTCGCGCAGCTGCAATCCGTACTCGGACGGGCGCCGAGTGCGCTTCTGGCCATGCTGTCCGGGTGGGAAGTTCTTCGCGGGCTGACGCTGTACGATCGGGCACTTCGGGCTGAGGCAGCGCTCGCCCTTCAGGTACAGCTTCAACCCTTCACGCCGGCAGATCCGGCAGACCGGACCGGTATACCTTGCCATTCGTCCTCCTCAGCCCATCAGCCCGGCAGGCTCACGGGCCGCCACCATGTTCGTGCTCGACTTGTCTGCAACTAGACGCGGCGACGCTTCGGCGGCCGACATCCGTTGTGCGGCACCGGCGTCACATCGGCGATCGACAGCACCTGGAGGCCGCTGGCCTGCAGGGAGCGGATGGCCATCTCGCGGCCCGAACCCGGCCCCTTGATGAAGACCTCGACCTGCCGCATCCCGTGCTCCATCGCCTTGCGCACGGCGTTCTCGGCCGCGACCTGGGCGGCGTACGGCGTGCTCTTGCGGGAGCCCTTGAAGCCCGACGCACCGGCGCTCGACCACGCCACGACGTTGCCGACCTGATCCGTCAGGGTGACGATGGTGTTGTTGAACGTCGACTGGATGTAGGCTCGGCCGCGGGGAATGTTCTTACGGTCGCGTCGCCGCACCCGCTGCGTAGCCCCGCGCGTCCTGGCCGTTCGCCGTCGATCTGCCATCGAGCTCGAGTCCTCCCTTGAACCGCGCTGCTATCCGCCCCCACGACCTCTCGTGCCGCTGTCGAGGGACGGGTCCAGGTGGCGGCGCTCTAGCGCCCCTTCTTCCGCACGCCGATCGCCCGCTTCGGGCCCTTCCGCGTGCGCGCATTGGTGCGGGTCTGCTGTCCACGGACCGGCAGGCCGCGCCGGTGGCGCAGGCCGCGGTAACAGCCGATGTCCATCAGCCGCTTGATGTTCATGTTCACTTCGCGGCGCAGGTCGCCCTCGACGACCATCTCCTTCTCGATCACGTCGCGGAGGCGAGCGACCTCATCGTCCGTGAGGTCGCGCACGCGCGTGTCGGGACTGACACCGGTCCGTCCGAGCAACTTCTGGCTGGTCGTCGGGCCGATCCCGTAGATGTAGGTCAGACCGACCTCGACCCGCTTGTCACGAGGGAGGTCGACACCCGCGATGCGAGCCATGATTCACGTCCCTCCTGCTAGCCCTGACGCTGCTTGTGCTTCGGGTTGGTGCAGATAACCCGCACCACCCCGCGCCGCCGGATGATCCGACAGTTGTCGCAGCGACGCTTCACCGACGCGGTTACCTTCATCGTCTCACGCCCCTCCCGGCCATCGCCTTGCGTCGGACGTGCCCGGGCGCCGTCGAGCCCCGTTACGTCTGCCGCGCCCGCCCGGCCAATCTCGATACCGGGCTCTTCCGTCTACTATCGTCGCTCTATCGCCCTCGATTTGGGGCGACCGTCCACACCCGCCAATCGGTCATCGCGCATGACACAACGCGACCCACTGGCGTGCGCCACAAATGTCGATTCTATCACACCTCGGCCGGAGCGGTAAGCAACACCGGCCCATCCTCACCGACCAGCACCGTGTGCTCGAAGTGCGCGGCCAGCGACCCGTCCGCGGTCACGACCGTCCACTTATCGGCAAGGACGTCGGTGTCGGGGCCGCCCGCCGTCAGCATCGGTTCCACGGCCAGCGTCATCCCGGCGCGCAGCCGCAGCCCGGTGCCACGCTCGCCGACATTCGGCACGCTCGGCTCCTCGTGCATCTCCTGCCCGATGCCGTGGCCGGAGAAGTCGCGCACCAGGCTGAACCCGCGAGACTCCGCGTGCTCCTGAATGGCTGCCGCGACGTCACCGAGCCGGTTCCCCGGCCGGAGCTCCGCCATTCCCGCCCAGAAGGCGCCCTCGGTCGCCTCGATAAGCCGGCGTGCCGCGTCGCTGACCTCGCCGACCGGCAGCGTCAGTGCCGCGTCGCCGTGGTATCCGTCCAGGATCGCCCCGACGTCGAGGGAGACGATGTCACCTTCGTGCAGCCGGCGGCGCCCGGGAATCCCATGCACCACCTGCTCGTTGATCGAAGTGCAGATGCTGCCAGGGAATCCCTCGTAACCCAGGAAGGACGGCACGGCGCCGCGGCTCACGATCGCCTCGTGCGCGATGCGGTTCAACTCACCCGTGGTCACCCCGGGCCGGACGTGCTCCCGCATCAGCGCGAGCACCTCGGCCACGACGATCCCGGACGACCGCATCAGCGCTACCTCGCGCGACGACTTGAGCGTGATCGCCATCATGCGGCGTCCAGCTTGGGCTCGAGGACATCCAGGATTGAATCGGTGACCTCGGGGATGGGCCGATCCCCATTGACGTCGAGGACCAGACCCGCTCTGGCATAGTGCTGCAGAATGGGCTCGGTCTGCTCGTAGTAGATGTTCAGTCGACGCTCGACTGCTTCGGGCGTGTCGTCGCTGCGCTGGTAGAGCTCACCCCCGCAGACGTCGCAGACTCCCGGCTGCTTGGGCGGGTTGAACAGCCGATGGTACGTCGCGCCGCAGGTACGGCAGATGAGCCGACCCGTCAGCCGGTCCATCAGCGCCGGCCGCGGAACCGCGATCTGCAGCACGGCCGCCAGCATGTCGCCCCGCCGGGCAAGTGCCACGTCGAGCGCCTCCGCCTGTGCCTGGTTCCGTGGGAAGCCGTCCAAGAGTGCTCCGCGCAGTTCCGGTCGGTTCGCGTCCAGCTGGTCCAGATGCTGCATCAGCAGCCGGATCGTGAGGTCGTCCGGCACCAGCGCGCCGCGGTCGTAGTAGCCACGGATCTCCCGGCCCAGGTCCGAGTCCGTCCCCATGACTTCGCGGAACAGGTCCCCGGTCGACACGTGGGCGAGCCCGAGCTTCGGAGCCACGACCGCGGCCTGGGTGCCTTTGCCGGCCCCCTGGGGACCGATGATGATGACGTGCCGCTTTCCGGCCATGCCGTCCCCTCTAGCGGATGAAGCCCTCGTAGTTGCGCATCAGCAGCTGCGCCTCCAGCTGTCGCATCGTGTCGATGGCAACGCCGACCACGATGAGGAGCGACGTGGCACTCAGGAGCAGCGTCTGGACGCCGGTCAAGGCGGAGGCGATCGCCGGCAGCACCGCCACCACGCCCAGCGCCAGCGCACCGACCAGTGTGATCCGGATGAGTACCTTCGTCAGGTAGTTATCCGTGTTCTTTCCCGGACGAACGCCGGGAATGAACGCCCCCTGCTTCTGGAGGTTCTCGGCGATGTTCTGCTGCTGGAACAGCACGATCGTGTAGAAATAGGTGAATAGCACCACCATCAAGAAGTACACGATCTGGTACGGAACCGCCTGGGGGTTGAAGAAGGTCGCAACGCTTCCGGCGAGGCTCTTGACCCAGGCCTTGCTCGAGGTCTGCAGGAAGTTCGCGATCATCCCGGGGAAGACCATGATGCTCACGGCGAAGATGAGCGGGATCATGCCGGCCGAGTTCACCTTCAGCGGGATGTAGGTGCTGCCCCCGCCGTACACGCGGCGCCCGCGAATGCGCTTCGCGTGCTGCACCGGGATGCGCCGCATCCCCTCGTTGAGGAGCACGATCCCGACGATGGTGATGATGCCGATGACTCCGAAGGCCACGGTCCCCAGGATGTTCTGAGTGACGGAGCCGCCTCCGGCCAGGTTCCCGACCGCCCCCGGCAGGTTCGCCACGATACCGCCAAAGATGATGATCGAGACGCCGTTGCCCACCCCGTTCTCGGTGATCAACTCGCCGAGCCAGACGAGGAAGACGGTTCCCGCCGTCATCGTCAACAGGATGGCGATGCTGCGCAGCGCGGTGGCCGAGTTGAACAGGCCGAAGTTCTTCAGCACGCCCGCGCTCGACATCAGGACTGCCTGGCCGTAACCCTGCAGCAGGGCCAGCGGGATCGTCATCCAGTGGGTGTACTGGTTGAGCTTGGTCTGGCCGGTGTTGCCCTCACGCGAGAGTTCCTCCCAGCGCGGGACGATCGGCGTCAGCAGCTGCATGATGATCGACGCCGTGATGTAGGGGTAGACGCCCAGCGCCAGGATCGAGAAGTTCTTCAGCGTGCTGCCGGAGAACAGGTTGAGCATGCCCAGCAGCTGGTTCTGGTTGAGCAGCTGGGTCAGCGCGGTCCGGTCGACGCCCGGCACCGGGATCGTGGCGATGAAGCGGAACAGCACCAGGATCCCGACCGTGTACAGGATCTTGCGTCGCAAGTCCGGGATCTTGAATGCGTTGATGGTTGCCTCGAGCATCAGTCGATGACCTCCGCGGACCCGCCGGCCGCCTCAATCTTGGCTCGCGCGCTCTTCGAGAACTTATGGGCATGCACGGTGATCGCCCGCGTCAGCTCGCCGTCCCCGAGAACCTTGACGGGGTACTCCAGGCCGCGCGTGATGCCGCGGTCATAGAGCACCTCCGGCGTGATCGGGCCGTCGACGTCTAACTCACCCAGCCGCGAGACGTTGACCACCTCGTACACGATGCGGAAGATATTGACGAACCCGCGCTTGTACGGCATGCGCCGGTAGAGCGGGTTCTGGCCGCCCTCAAATCCGGGCGGCACCTGGCCACGGGCGCCCTGGCCCTTGGTGCCGCGGCCGGCGGTCTTGCCCTTGCCGGCCGCGATCCCGCGGCCCACGCGCGTCTTGGCGTGACGGGACCCGGGTGCGGGCTTCAGGTCGTGTAACTGCATCGACTTCTCCTGCCTGAACGCTCGGCCTGCCTGACGGCCCCGCTAGCGGGTCTCGCCCTCGATGCGCACCAGGTGGCTGACCTTAGCCACCATGCCGCGCACCGACGGGTTGTCGGGCTTTTCTACCGTCTCGTTGAGCCGGTGGAACCCGAGAGCGCGCACGGTCTCCTTCTGGTCGCGGCTGTACCCGATAGCGCTCTTGACGTAGGTGATGCGGATCGTCGTGCCCTGCTCGCTCATTCGTCGCTCGCCTGTCCACGCCGCCGCAAGCGCTCGACCGGGATGCCTCGCCGCGCGGCAACCTGCTCGACCGACTCGAGGCTCTTCAGCGCCTCGAGCGCGGCACGGGTGACGTTCACCGGATTGTCGCTGCCGAGCGACTTCGCCAGGACGTCCTGGATTCCCGCGGCCTCGACGACCGCGCGCACCCCGGCGCCCGCGATGACGCCGGTGCCCGGAGCCGCCGGCTTGAGCAGCACCCGTGCGGCGCCGAACTTCACCTCGACCGGGTGCGGGATGGTCCGGCCGACCAGCGGGACGCGGATCATGCTCTTCTTGGCCTTCTCGACCGCCTTGCGGATCGAGTCGGGCACCTCACCGGCCTTGCCCAGCCCGACGCCGACGTGCCCGCGGCCGTCGCCGACCACGACCATGCTGCTGAAGCTGAAGCGCCGGCCACCCTGGACGACCTTGGCTACCCGGTTGATCTGGACGACTCGCTCTTCGAGCTCACCGACGTCGTCCGAGCCCATGCGACGGCGGTCTGTCTGCATTACCATCGATCTGTCCGTGCTCTCTCCCCGGCGGCTGCAATCCGCCCGCTAGAACTCGAGGCCCGCCTCGCGCGCGCCGTCGGCTACCGCCTTGATCCGTCCGTGGTACAGGTAGCCGCCGCGGTCGAAGACCACCGACGTGATGCCCCGGTCGCGCGCGCGCTGACCGATGACCCGTCCCACCACCAGGGCCTGTTGGAGCTTCGGATGCTCCTCCGGGAACTGCTCGCGAATGGCCGACTCGAGGGTCGATGCCGCGGCCAGCGTGTGGCCCGCCTGGTCGTCGATCAACTGCGCGTAGATGTGCGCGTTGCTGCGAAACACGTTCAGCCGCGGCCGCTCGGCCGTGCCGTTGACCTTGGCCCGCACGCGCAGGTGCCGTCGCTGTCGCGGTGTGAGCTGCCGCTTGTACTGGTACCGCATTGGATTCCGCACTCTCCTCGCCGGGCATCCGCCGAGGGACTCCTCCCGTCGCCGCCCCCGTTCCAGACGGTCACGCCGCGCGGTGGTTACCTCGGGTCCACCCGATCGAACGAAGCTACTTGCCGACCTTGCCGGCCTTGCCGGCCTTGCGCCGAACCCGCTCGCCCAGGTAACGCACGCCCTTGCCCTTGTAGGGCTCGGGGGGACGGATGCGGCGGATGCGAGCCGCCTGCTCGCCCACGAGCTGCTTGTCGATGCCGATGATCCCGATGCGCGTCGGCGTGTCGACGGCGAAGCTGATGCCGGGCTCGGGCGCAACGCGCACCGGATGGGAAAACCCGAGCGACAGCACCAGCGTCTTGCCGTCCAGCGCGGCGCGGTAGCCGACGCCCTGGATCTCCAGGTCCTTGCGGTAGCCCTGGGTCACGCCGTGGATCATGTTGGCAACGAGCGTCCGCGTCAGCCCGTGCAGCGCCTTGTACTCGCGCTCGTCGTTCGGCCGCGTCACGAGCAGGGTCCCGTTCTCGCGGGTGAACCCGAGCCGCGGGTTGACCTGCTGCTCCAGCCCGCCCTTGGGGCCGTTGACGCGCACCACCCCCGGTTCGATCTGCACGTCGACGCCGGCCGGGACCGGAATCGGTTGAGTGCCAATACGCGACATGCCGTACCTCCGAATGCTCAGGTCAGCCCGCCCGGTCTACCAGACCGTGCACAGGACCTCGCCGCCGATCCCGCGCCGCCGAGCCTCATGGCCGCTCAGGACGCCCTGCGGCGTGCTGACGATCGCCGTGCCGAGTCCATTGCGGACCAGCGGCAACTCGTCCTTCCCCGCATACACGCGGAGCCCGGGCTTCGAGACGCGCCGCAGCTCGCGGATCGCGTGGCTGCGGTCTGGTCCGTACTTGAGCTCCAGCGTGAGCACCGAGTGCGGACGCCGCTCCTCCACCCGGAACCCCCGGATGTAGCCCTCCTCCTGGAGGATATGGGCAATCGCCACGAGGATCTTGGTCGCCGGCATGGTGGTGTCCGGCTTCCGCGCCATCCCCGCGTTCCTGATCCGCGTCAGCATGTCCGCGATGGGATCATTGATGGTCATCGTGTTCCGTTACTCCGCTTCCGATCGCCGCCGACTACCAGCTCGACTTGGTGACGCCCGGCAGCTTGCCGGTGGAGGCCAGCTCGCGGAAGCAGATGCGGCACAGGCCGAACTTCCGCATGTAGGCGCGTGGCCGCCCGCACAGCTTGCAGCGGTTGTGGTGGCGCACCGCGTACTTGGGGGTGCGCATCGACTTGATGATCAGGGACTTCTTCGCCATCTCTCCTCCGTCGCTCAGGATTCCCGAAAGGGCATGCCGAGCAGCCGGAGCAGCCGCCGCCCTTCCTCATCGGTCTTGGCCGTGGTCGCGATCGAGACCTCCAGGCCCCGCACCCGGTCGATCCGGTCATATTCGATTTCCGGGAAGACCAACTGCTCGCGCAGGCCCAGGGTGTAATTGCCACGTCCGTCGAACGAGCGCGGGGAGAGCCCGTGAAAGTCGCGGATGCGCGGCAGCGCGGTCCCGATCAGCCGGTCCAGGAACTCATATGCCCGATCGCCGCGCAGCGTGACCATCACGCCGATCGGCATGCCGGTGCGCAGCCGGAAGGCCGCGATCGACTTCTTGGCGCGCGTGACGACCGGCTTCTGGCCGCTGATAGCCGCCAGGTCGTTGGTCGCCGCGTCCAGCGCCCGGCCGTTGGCGATGGCCTCGCCCAGGCCGATGTTGAGGACGATCTTCTCGATCCGCGGCACCTCGAGCACGTTCTGATAGCCAAACTCGACCATCATCTCCGGGACCACTTCATCTCGATAACGTTCGCGCAGGCGCGCTGCCATCTCGCTTCCTCACCTCGTACCGTCGGCTCAGCGCTGCGGGCGCTCGATGACGGCGTTGCACTTCTTGCAGTAGCGTACCTTCTTGCCGCCGTCGGTGAACTGGAAGCCCACGCGCGTCGGCTGATTGCACGACGGGCAAACCAGCATCACATTAGCAACCGACATGGGCGCTTCCATCTCGATGATGCCTGCCTGCTGCACACCCGGCACGGCCTTCTGGTGCTTCTTGACCCGGTTGACGCCCTCGACGATCACCCGGTCCTTGCGCGGCAGGTTCTGGCGCACGCGCCCGCGCGCACCGCGATCCTTGCCGGCGATCACCAGGACCTCGTCGCCGCTCACGATCTTCTCTGCCATGGTGCTCTCCCTCGCCCCCGGGCGCCCTACAGAACTTCCGGCGCGAGCGAGACGATCCGCATGAACTGGCGGTCGCGCAACTCGCGGGCGACGGGCCCGAAGATGCGCGTCCCCCGCGGGTTCCCCTGCGGATTGATCAGCACCGCCGCGTTGTCGTCGAACCGAATATGCGACCCGTCCGGCCGCCCGTACTCGTGCGCCGACCGCACCACCACCGCCCGGACCACGTCGCCCTTCTTGACGCCAGCGTGCGGCTGCGCCGACTTCACCGACGCGATGATGATGTCGCCCACGCCGGCGTACTTGCGGCTGGATCCGCCCAGCACGCGGATGCACATGATCTCGCGCGCCCCCGAATTGTCCGCCACCTTCAGGCGAGTTTGCGGCTGGATCATCTCTCCACCTCCTCTAGACGGGCGCCGCTAGATCGTGGTCGCCCGCTCGAGGATCTGGCGCACGACCCAGCGCTTCGTCTTGCTGAGCGGCCGCGTCTCCTCGATCAGCACCAGGTCGCCGGTCTTGCAGGCGTTCTGCTCGTCGTGCGCCTTGAACTTGCTCGTCCGCCGGATCGTCTTGCGATAGATCGGGTGCCGTCGCACGTAGTCCACCGACACGACCACCGTCTTGTCCATTTTGTCCGAGACCACGCGGCCGACCTTGGTCAGCCGGCGCTTCGGCCGCTGCGCGGTGCTCGTCGCCGCCTCGTCGTGTGCTTCCATCGCTGCTGTGACCGTCTCCCCTCGTCGTTCGCCGGACGCCCGCGGCCCTAGCCCGCGGACTCCGCGTCCAGCTGCGCCGCGATCTCGCGCTCCGTCTGAATCGTCTTGATGCGGGCAATATCCCGCTTGATCTGGCGGATCCGCATCGGGTTGGTGAGCTTGCCGATCGCCTCGTCGAAGCGCAGGTTGCGCCACTCGGTACGCAGCTCGCTCAATTGGTCCACCAGGTCCTGGTCACCCATCTCTCGAATGGCGCTCGACTTCATCGCTCTTCGTCCTCGATCGTCGACTCGGTGCGGATCGGAGCCGCCGGCGTCTCCTCGACCTCCTCGGCCACCTCGATGCCTCCGAGCGTCTCGCGAGCCACGATGCGGCACTTCATCGGCATCTTGTGGATGGCACGCATGAGCGCGTCCTTGGACAGGTCCTCGCGCACGCCGCCGAGCTCGAACATGATCCGGCCCGGCTTGACGACGGCCACCCAGAATTCCGGGTTGCCCTTGCCGCTGCCCATGCGGGTCTCGGCGGGCTTCTGCGTCACCGGCTTGTCCGGGAAGATCCGGATCCAGACCTTGCCTCCACGCCGCACGGCGTTGGTGATCGCACGCCGGGACGCCTCGATCTGCCGGCTGGTGACCCAGGCCGGCTCGAGCGCCTGGATACCGAAGTCCCCGAAGACCACCGTGTTGCCGCGCTGGGCGGTCCCCTTCATGCGGCCGCGCATGACCTTGCGGTGCTTGACCCGCTTGGGCATCAACATGGCTGTGCTTCCAATCTCCGCGTGCTACGCAACGCTACTCCGCCGCGACCGCGAGCTCAGTGATCTCGGGCGCCCGCCGGGCCTCCGGCAGGATATCGCCGCGATAGACCCACACCTTGACCCCGATGCGGCCGTAGGTCGTGTGGGCGTGGACGACCGCGAAATCGATGTCGGCACGGATGGTATGCAGGGGCACGCGCCCCTCCATCTCGGTGACCGTGCGGGCCATCTCCGCGCCGCCCAGCCGGCCGCCCAGGCGGATCTTGATCCCCTTGGCGCCACGTCGCATCGCCTGGGTAGCGGCGTGCTTCATCGCGCGGCGGTAGGACACGCGGCGCGAGATCTGCTCGGCGATGCTCTCGGCGATCAGCCGGGCGTCGAGCTCCGGGATCTTGATCTCCTCGATCTTGAGGTGGATCTTCTTCCCGATGCGCTGCTCGAGCAGCTGGCGCATACGCTCGACGTTCGCCCCCTGCTTGCCGATCACGATCCCCGGCTTCGAGGTGTGAATGCTCACCTCGATCCGGTTCGCCGCGCGCTCGATGTCGATGCGCGCGATCCCGGCGCGGGTCAGTTCATCGTTGATCAGGCGCCGAATCGCCAGGTCCTCGTGCAGCTGGTCGGTGTAATTGCGCTCGGCATACCACTTCGACTCCCAGTCACGGATGATGCCGACGCGGAACCCGATCGGATTGACCTTGCGCCCCAAGCTACGCTCCCTTCTGGATCTCTTCGACGATGACGGTGATGTGAGCGGTGCGCTTGAGACGACGGTTCACCCGGCCGCGAGCGCGCGCCCGCCAGCGCTTCAACGTCGGACCCTCGTCGGCGTAGATCCGCTTGATGTACAGCTCGTCCGGGTCCATGTCGTGGTTGTGCTCGGCATTGGCCGCCGCGGACTTGACCACCTTGGCCACGTCCACCGCCGACTTCTGCGGCAGGAAGCGCAGGATCGCCAGCGCCTCCGGAACCGGCTTGCCGCGCACAGTGTCCACGACCAGCCGCGCTTTCTGGGCGGAGATCCGGACTCCCATCGCCTTCGCCATGACTTCCACGTGACGTCTCCTTCGATCGCGACCGCGGGCTCAGCGCCTAGCGCCGCCGCGAGGCGCGCTCGGCATCTCTTCCATGACCGCGGTAGGTGCGGGTCGGCGCGAACTCGCCGAGCTTGTGACCGACCATCTGCTCGGTCACGAAGATCGGAACGTGCCGGCGACCGTCGTGGATCGCCACGGTGTGCCCGATCATGTCCGGGAAGACGGTGGACGCCCGGGCCCAGGTGCGCACCACCCGGCGCTCACCAGAGGCATTGAGCGTCTGGATCTTTTCCCGGAGGTTGGGGTCGATGTACGGCCCCTTCTTGGACGACCTACCCAACGTGCTCCTCCATCTCGCACCGCGTCCGCGGCTAGCGCCCCTTGCCGCGCCGCCGGACGATGAACTTGTCGGTCTTCTTGTTCCGGCGCGTTCGGTAGCCCAGCGCCGGCTTGCCCCACGGCGTCTGCGGCTGGCCACCGATCGGGGCGCGCCCCTCGCCGCCGCCGTGCGGATGGTCACGCGGGTTCATCACCGAGCCGCGGACGGTCGGACGGATCCCCATGTGGCGGGTGCGGCCCGCCTTGCCGATCCGCACGTTCTCATGGTCGACGTTGCCGACCTGGCCCAGCGTGGCGAGGCACTCGAGGCGCACCATCCGCACTTCGCCCGACGGCATCCGCACCTGCGCGTAGCCGTCGCCCTTGGCCATCAGCTGCGCGGACGCCCCGGCCGACCTCACCAGCTGTCCGCCACGCCCCGGATACAGCTCCAGGTTGTGGATCTGCGTGCCAAGCGGAATGTCAGACAGTGGCAAGGCGTTCCCGATCCGGATCGGTGAACCCGAACCGGACTGAACCGTGTCCCCAACCTTGAGGCCGAGCGGTGCCAGCATGTAGCGCTTCTCACCGTCGCGATAGACGATGAGCGCGATGCGGGCCGACCGGTTCGGGTCGTACTCGATCGCGTCGACCCGTCCCGGAATCCCGTACTTGTCGCGCTTGAAGTCGATCCGCCGGTAGAATCGACGGTTGCCGCCGCCCTGGTGGCGGGTCGTCAGCCGACCCTGGTTGTTGCGCCCGGCGTGCCGCTTCAGCGGCTCGATCAGGCTCTTCTCCGGCTTCGTCTTTGTGATCTCCTCGAACGTGGACACCGTCATGTTCCGGCGGCCCGCCGAGGTCGGCTTGTACTTGCGAATCGCCACGTACTTCCTCCAGCCTCGCTCAAGCGGTTGGGCTAGATCTGCCCGAACAGATCGATCGACTGGCCCTCGCGCAGCGTCACGACGGCCTTCTTCCAGGCCGGCGTATGACCGATGCTCTGGGCTCCCCGACCGCGCCGCGCGCGCCGGCGCTCCTTGCCCCGCACGTTCATCGTATTCACCGCCACCACGTCGACCTTGAACGCGCGCTGGACGGCATCCTTGATCTGGATCTTGTTGGCCTCACGCGCGACCTCGAACGTGTACTGATTCAGCTCCATCAGCCGCGTGTTCTTCTCGGTGATCACCGGCCGCCGCAATACGTCCTGGTATTCCATCCCGTACTCCTCACTGCGCCCAAAGCTGGTGGATGACGTCCACTGCCTCACGGGTCAGCAGCAGCCGCTCGTACTTCAAGACGTCGCGCATGTTGACGTACTGGGCCGGGAGCACCATCACGTTCGGGACGTTGCCGGCGCCGCGATACACGTTCTCACGCGGGTGGTCGACCATGATCAGCGTCGACCGTGCGTCCGAGCCGGGCAACTTGCCGAGCACCTCGAGCATCGACTTCGTGCGCGGCTCGACGTCGTTCAGCCCCTCCACCACCACGACCTGGTCGGCCTGCTTCTTGGCGGAGAGAACCGATCGGATCGCCAGCCGCCGCATCTTGCGCGGCATCTGCTGGGCGTAGCTCCGGGGATGCGGCCCAAAGACGATGCCGCCGCCGCGCCACTGCGGGGAGCGAATGCTCCCCTGGCGAGCGCGGCCGGTGCCCTTCTGGCGCCAGGGCTTCTTGCCGCCGCCGCTGACCTCGCCCCGCGTCTTGGTGTCGTGCGTGCCCTTCCGCGCGTTCGCCAGTTGCCGCACGTAGGCCTGGTGCATGACCGGGATGTTCGGCTCGATCCCAAAGATCGAGTCGGCCAGGTCAAGCTGACCCGTCTCCGCTCCCGCGGTATCAAATACTGGAACCTGCACCGCTCGCCGCTCCCTTTCCCTAGGACGCGCTCGCGGCGGCGCGCTCGCGCTGCTTGACCGCGCGCCGCACCATCACGAGCCCGTTGTTGGCGCCCGGGACGGAGCCGCGCACCAGCAGCAGATTCCGCTCGGGATCGACCCGGATAACTTCGAGGCTCTGCACCGTGACGCGGGCATTGCCCATCTGGCCCGCCATGCGCATACCCTTGAGGACGCGGCCCGGCGAGGCACTGGCGCCGATCGAACCCGGTGCCCGGCTGCGATCCGACTGGCCGTGCGTCTTGGGGCCGCCACCGAACCCGTGGCGCTTCATCACGCCGGCGAAGCCGTGGCCCTTGCTCGTGCCCGTGACGTCGACCCGATCGCCCGCCTTGAAGACACCGCAGTCGATCACCTGGCCCACTGAGAAGTCGTCGATGTTGGTGGCCCCGAATTCGCGTAAATGACGCGAGTCGGCGCCGGCGGCGCGCCGGTGACCGCGCTCAGGGCTGTTGAGGCGCTTCTTGTGACCGAACCCGACCTGCACCGACTCGTACCCGTCGTGGGCGGTCGTCTTGACCTGGGTCACCACGCACGGCCCAACCTCCAGGACGCTGACCGGAATCACCTGCCCGGTCTCGTCGAAGATCTGGGTCATGCCGAGCTTCTTTCCCAGAAGCCCCTCGATCATTGGCTCTCTCCTGACCAGGACGCGACGCCAGCGCAAAGGCCGACGCCGCCTTCAGAGCATGATGCGGCTCTGTCCTACAGCTTGATCTCGATGTCGACGCCCGCCGGCAGATTCAGGCGCATCAGCGCCCGGATCGTCGCGTGGCTCGGCTCGAGCACGTCGATGAGACGCTTGTGCGTTCGGATCTCGAACTGCTCCTGCGAGTCCTTGTCGATGAACGGCGACCGGATCACGCTGAACTTCTCGATGCGCGTCGGCAGCGGGACCGGGCCCGACACCTTGGCGCCCGTCGACTCGGCCGTATCAACGATCCGGGCGGCCGACTGGTCCAGGATCTTGTGATCGTACGCCTTCAGGCGGATCCGGATCTTCTGCGTCGCGCGTCGCGTGGCCATCGTCGTCAGCGCTCCCTCACTACTTCAGGATCTTGGTGACGACGCCGGCCCCGACGGTGCGGCCGCCTTCCCGGATGGCGAAGCGCAGCCCCTCCTCGCACGCCACCGGCTGGATCAGCTCCACCGTCATCTGGATGTTGTCCCCCGGCATCACCATCTCGACCCCCTCGGGCAACTGGATTGATCCGGTCACGTCCGTCGTCCGGATGTAGAACTGCGGCCGGTACCCCGGGAAGAACGGCGTGTGCCGCCCCCCCTCCTCCTTGCTCAGCACGTACACCTCGGCCGCGAACGTCGTGTGCGGCGTGATCGACTTCGGCTGCGCCAGTACCTGCCCGCGCTCCACGTCCGTCCGCTCGATCCCCCGCAGCAGGCACCCGATGTTGTCCCCCGCCTCCCCGGAGTCCAGCGTCTTCTGGAACATCTCTACCCCGGTCACCACCACGTTCCGCGTCGGGTGGATCCCCACGATCTCCACCGTCTCCCCGGTCTTGACCCGGCCCCGCTCCACCCGGCCCGTCACCACCGTCCCCCGCCC
>DASSZN010000255.1:0-3911 GCA_035702805.1 Thermomicrobiaceae bacterium
TACCGGCGCTCGCGTCGCGAACTGGCACTGCTGGCGGGTGGCATCGTTGCGATCTGGGCGACGATGGAGATCACGGTGCTTGCATTGACCGGGACCAGTCCTACCCTGACGCTCCTCAACCGCTACCAGCACGTCGACTACCTGACGGACCTCGTGCTGCCGTTCGAGTTCAACGACCAGCTCTTCATCTTCCCGGCGGCGTACGCGCTGCTGACGTTCTGGTTCTTCGAGCGCGACCCGCTCGGGTCGCGCGACTATGTCTCAGTCGGGGCGGCGGTCTTCCTCGTGATGTTCGCGTTGATCTTCTTCCAGCCGGCGTACGCCATCTGGCTGGTGCCGCTGCTGGCCCTCACGATCGACCGCGACGGTCGCCTGATCGGCTATCACGTCCTGCAGATCCTGCTGCTCGGGCTGTTCGCCTTCCACTGGGGTACCCAGATGACGACCGATCTCTTCCTCCCGCTCAACCCGAGCGGCATCGGCGCGCTGCCCGATCCGCAGACGATCATCGGCGCCCAGGTGCCGGCGTACTGGTTCCTCGGCCTGGTCCGCAGCCTTTTCACCGCCCTGTCGCTCTGGATGGCCTACCGCCTCCTCCGCACGCGCTTCGGGCTCCGCGGCGCGCGTCCCGAGCCGACCGTGGCGCTGGTCGAGGTGCTCGATGAAGTTGGCTAGGCCACGCCTGTCGCGATCCCGCGCGCTCCTGGCGGCGATGGGGCTCCTCGCCGTCGTGATCGCCTCCGGCTGCAGCGTCGAGGAGGTGCTGGTGCCACAGCTGCCGACCCCCGACGGCACGGTCACGGTCGGTCAGCAGGTGAGCCAGGTCTTCGTCGCGCCGAGTGACGGACTGAACCGGCTCAGCATCGGTATCGTCCCACCCAACCCGTCGAGCGGCGCGCCAGTGAGGACCGTGACCGGCGGCGCGACCGTCGAGCTCCGCTATGCGCCGCGGTACGACCCCAGTTACCCGGACGGCGACTTCCACAGCTGGCCGCCAAGCCAGCAGTGGCTGGGCGAATTGACGGGCGGCCAGTCTATCGGCCAGAGCTTCGTCTCCGACTACCCGAACCTCAACGGAATCACGCTCCGGGTGGCCACGTTCGGTGCCGACCTCAGCCCCGGGATCGGCCACCTCCGTCCCGGCGTCGCCGCGCCGGTGCTGCAGCTGCCGGTCGACGGACAGCTCCTCGAGGAGCTTCCGGGCGGGTCAGACGTCCGGGTGGACGGCAGCGCCGAGGGATTCGCCCACGTGGTACTGAGCGACGGCACTGCCGGCTACGTGCAACTCTCCCTCTTCGCCTCACTGCCGCCGCCGACGCGCGTCAACACGCATAACGTCACGCTGACGCTGTACCGCGACGGCGACCCGACGCCGATCCGAAGCGCCACGATCAACGCGCACGGTATCCACGACAACAGCCACGTCACCTTCAGCTTCCCCACGGTGCCCGACTCGCTGGACGCGCGTTATCGGTTCACGGTGACCTCGCCGGGTTCCGTACCTGGCAACGCGGTGACCTTCCGCTACTCGCCCACCGACGTGTACGCGAGCGGCACCCGCTTCTCCGATGGCAAGCCGGTGGCCGGTGACCTGATCTTCCGACCCGCCTATGCGTCCGGGGCTCCGCTCTACCAGGGCTCGCTCGACAGCTACGTCCTCTCGGGTCAGACCAACGCGCTCGAGGGCTCGTTCCGGCCCCTCGGCCATACGGCGGGGCGGTCGCTCGAGGTGGTCGTCAAGCCCGGCTCACGCGCGCTCGAGGTCGACTGGACCACCGCTCGGCCGCCCGGCTACCAGCCGCTGGTGCTCGCGGGCGACCCATCCGCGCCGCGCGGCAGCCTGGTGATGAACGTCGGGTTTCGCTCCGCGCTGCCGCTGGGCTCCATCGCGCGCGGCTCACTCCAGCGACTTGGGTCGTGGTCGCACCAGGATCCGGCGTTCTTTGCGCTGTACGCCCTGCTGGTGGCCGCCGCCGCCGCGTGGTTCGTCGTCGCGGCCGGGACGAGGGCACGGCGTGGTCGTTGAGCGGTCGCGGCGCCGGTGCCTCCTCTGCGGCCGCGAGTTTGATGGTCGCGCGTTCCTCTGCCGCCCCTGTGCCGACGGCTACCGGCACGGACCGATCCCGGTCGAGGTGCGCCGCGCGTTCTACGAGGCGCTCGACCGCACCTACCCGGACTGGTCGAACACCTACGGGCAGTACAACGCGCCGCGGGCACTGCTCGAACGACTCAACGCGTACCCGCGCTCGACGCGACTGGTCGAGCTCGGGGCGGGGGGCGGGTTCACTCTCGAGCGGCTGTCGTCAATGGGCTTCACGCGCCTGATCGGCGTGGACCTGACGGCCACCACCGTGCGCGCGATGCGGCAGCGCGTCCCCGACGTTCCCGTCGTGACGGCGGACGTCTCCTACCTTCCGTTCGCCTCGGGCTCGGTCGACCTGCTGGTGGCGAGCGACGTCATCGAGCACCTGCCGGACCTCGACCAACATCTGGCGGAGGTGGCCCGCGTGCTGCGTCCGGGCGGGGCTTACCTGCTCAAGACGCCGAACCGGGTTCTCGCCGAGGTGTACTATCGCCTGCGCGGCCTCTATGACGCGCGCTTCTGGCACCCATCGATGCGCTCGGCGACCGAACTCGCCCGCGACCTCGAACGCCATGGCCTCACACCGGAGTTCCTGGCATCACCCGCGCTGACCGACGCGCAGCTCCGCAAGATCCCGATCGCTGTGGTGCGCTTGGCTGCCGCTCACGTGCCCCTCGGGCGCCTGCCGGTCAGGTGGCATCCACACCTCGAGGTGGTGGCGGTACGGAGCCACTGATGCGCGGAAGCATGGTCAGTCCGGCGATGGACGGGTATGCTGCCGAGCGCGAGCATTCGGGCAACGTCCACTCGCCGCCGGGCCGGGTCGTGACGGCCGGCGCGGGTGGGAACTCAGGGTGGAGAGGAGCGACCCGTGATGACGGACCGGCCAACCCAGCGCGCCGTCGTGCGCGCGCGAAACGGGATGGTGGCGACCGCGCATCCGCTGGCGACCGGCGCGGGACTGGACGTGCTGCGGCGCGGCGGTAACGCGATGGACGCCGCGATCGCGGCCGCGCTGACCACTGGGGTGGTCCTCCCGGCCATGTGCGGGCTGGGAGCGGACGCCTTTTTCATCTACTACGACGCGAAGTCCGGCGAGACCACGGCGCTCAACGGCTCCGGGATCGCGCCCGCGGCGGCGAGCCTGGACTACTTCCGTGAGCGCGGCTACGAGAAGATGCCGTTCTACGGGCCGCTCTCGGTCGCGGTTCCCGGTGCGGTCGATGCCTACTTCACCGCCATCGAGCGCTTCGGTACGATGAGCCCGCAGGACCTGTTCGCGTCCGCCATCCGCTACGCCGACCAGGGCTTCGTGATGACCGACATCGTCAGCCGCTGGATCACCTCCGCGTCCGGCGAACTGGCGAAGTACCCGACGTCCGCGGCGATCTTCCTCCCCGGCGGTGAGCCGCCGAAGGCCGGGACAGTCTTCCGCCAGCCGGCCCTGGCCCACTCGCTGCGGCTGGTCGCCGAGCGGGGCCCCGAGGTGTTCTACCAGGGGCAGATCGGCCGCGAGATATCCCGGTTCATGGCCGAGAGCGGCGGGCTCCTGGCGCTTGAGGACATGGCCGACCACGTTTCGGAGATCTACCGCCCGCTCCGCACCGACTACCGCGGCTATACGGTGCTCCAGACCGGCCTTCCCACGCAGGGTCACATCATGCTCGAGGAGTTGAACATCCTGGCCAACGCCGACGTGGCCGCGCTCGGCGCGGAGACTGCCGACGCCATCCACCTGATGGCCGAGACCAAAAAGCTGGCCTATGCCGACCGGCTGGCCTACTCGGGCGATCCGCGCCACGTGTCGGTGCCGCTCGACGAGATCCTG
>DASSZN010000347.1:0-6285 GCA_035702805.1 Thermomicrobiaceae bacterium
CTTCGCCGCCGTGGTCGCGGCCGTCGCCGTCGGCGCGCCGCTGACCGAGCGAGCCGTGAGCGTCGACGGTGCCGTCACCTACCCGGTGCGCCAGATCACCGACCTCCGCCTCGACCCCGGCTCGGCGCAGCTGCTGGCCACCGCGGCCGTCGTCGCCCTCGGCCTGGGCCTGCTCCTCCTCTGCGCCTGGGTCGCGCTCGGCCTGGGTCTTGCCGCCGCCCAGCTGCGACGGGGGGACGCGTGATGCGCGCGCTCCACGCCGAGTGGATTAAGCTACGCACCGTGGCCGGCACCGGCTGGCTCGTGCTCGCCGCCGTCGTCCTGACCGTGGGGCTGAGCGTCGCGGTCTGCGCCGCGGTCAGCGCCGGGATGGGTCCCGGGCAGGACCCCACCAGGCTCAGCCTGACCGGGGTCGACCTCGGCCAGGCGGTCGTCGCCATCCTGGCCGTGCTGGCCCTCTCCGGCGAGTACGGCAGCGGCCTGATCCACGTCACCCTGGCGGCGACGCCGCGCCGGCCGGCGGTGCTGGCCGCCAAGGCGACGCTGGTCGGTGGGCTGGCGCTGGCAGCCGGGGTCGTGGCGGTCGGCGGCAGCCTGCTCGCCGGAAGGCTCCTCCTACCCGGCCGCGGCTTCACCCCGGCGCACGGATACGCACTGCTCTCGCTGGCCAGCGGGCCGACGCTGCGCGCGGCCGCCGGCTCGGTCCTCTACCTCGCCCTGATCGCCCTGCTCAGCCTGGGCATCGCCGGGATCGTGCGCGACGCCGCGGCGGCGGTGGGCGTCGTGCTCGGCCTGCTCTACCTCTTCCCGATCCTCGCCAGCCTAGTCGGCAACCCGACCTGGCAGCGACACCTCGAGCAGGCCGGGCCGATGTCGGCGGGGCTCGCCGTGCAGGCCACCGTCGGCCTCACCTCGCTGCCGGTGCGTCCCTGGGTCGGGCTCGCCGTGCTGGCGGCCTGGGCGGCGGCGGCGCTCCTCATCGGCGGTCTGGCGCTCTGCCTCCGCGACGCCTGAGGTCGCGCGACCTGCTCCTCGCCGCCGGGACGATGCCACGCCGTAGCGTGCGCTCCCCGGCGACGCGTCCACTTCGCGGCCCAGGCTAGGCCGCGCGCTCCCAGCGACTGGTGGCCAGCGCGCTCCAGATCGCCATCACCAGGATCACCGCGCCGGCGACGATGTCGCTCCACAGGACGGCCGTCACGTTCGAATGGAAGTAGATCCAGGGCGAGGCGATCATCCAGGCACCCAGCAGCGCGTTGACCCAGCTCAGCCAGGTGGAGGTCCAGGTCTGCCAGAGACGCAGCGCCGCCAGTACCGCCACGATGGACCCGACCACGATCCCGTTCCACATCGAGTCCCGCATCACCGAGAAGCCCAGCACGAAGGGCGCGACGATCAACCAGATGCCGGCCACGACGTTCACGCCGCTGGCCAGCGTCGCCTGCGTGCTCCGGGAGTCCGCCATCCGTCAACTCTCCTCTCATCGACCGGTGACCGGCGGATCGTCGGCGTCCGAGCGCACCGGGCCGCCCGCCGGGCGTCGTCGCTACCGGTGATGCAGAGCGCGTTCCAGTGGCCCCGGCGGGCGGGCGGAGAGCGGGGAGCAGCCCTCGCCGGATGATCCCGGGGCTTCCGGGCCTCTGGCAATTTCGCCCTGATACGCCCGAGAAGTGGGGTAGACCGCCCCGGAACGGGGGGTGGTGCTCGAGCACCATGAGGAGATGCGCGTGGCGGACATCCCCGGTGGGCCGGACGCCGTGCTCCGGAGAGACGCGCAGGGGCTGCTGACGGAGTTATCGGGAAGCACCACACGTCGACGGTGGCGCATCGCGGCAGTCCTCGGAGTTGGCGGGCTGGCCCTGACCGGACGCGAACCGGTGGTCCCTCAATCGTAAATTGCCGGTCGCGTGGCCCGCTGCTATGCTCGCCGCGCGGCCGGACGTGCGCGGGGAGGGGTGGCGACATGGCGAGCGATCTCGCGGCGGCGATCGCGGCGATGCCGCTGAGCGACACCCACGAGCACCTCTACCCCGAGCGGCAGTACGTCGCGGACGGCCCGGACGTCTTGCAGGCGATCTTCGACCACTACCTGCTGGACGATCTGGTCGTCGCCGGGGCATCGCCCGAGGCGGTAGCGCGCCTGGTCGACGCCGGTGACCCCGACATCCGGGCGCGCTTCGCGGGCGTGCGCGACGCCTGGGAAGCCTGCCGGCATACCGGCTACGGCGAGGCGGTGCGCCTGATCGCGCGCCTGGTCTACGACCTGGAGGAGCTCACGCCGGAGGGACTGGAGGGGGCGACGGCGCGCCACGCCGCCCTGCGCCGGCCGGGCGAGCGGCTGCGCCTCCTGCGCGACGTTGCCGGGCTCGATTCGGTGCAGATCGACGACGGCGAGTGGGCCTGCCGGCCGGATCCCGCCGGCCCGGACTTCTTCCTCTACGATCTCTCCTGGGCCAACTTCTGCGACGGCCGCCTGGAGCTGCCACGGCTCCAGGCCGAGTCCGGCATCGCCGTCGCGACGCTCACCGACCTGCGCGCGGCCTTCGCCGCGCTCTTCGCGCGCTCCGGCCCGCTGGCGATCGCGGTGAAGTCGCAGCACGCCTACAAGCGCACCCTGCGCTGGCGGGAGCGGACCGACGCCGAGGTCGCCCCGGTCCTCGCGCGGGTGCTGGCCGGGCAGGCACTGTCGGAGGAGGAGCGCCTCTGCCTGGGCGACTGGTGCTGGGCACGCGGGGTCGAGCTCGCGATCGAGCACAACCTGCCCTTCAAGCTGCACACCGGCTATTACGGCGGCTATGGCCGGATGCCGATCGACCGGATCCGCGCGGGCCATCTCTGCGGCCTCCTGACGCGCTATCCGGGGGCGCGGTTCGTCCTGATGCACGTCGCCTACCCGTACAGCGACGAACTGGTGGCCCTGGCCAAGCACTACCCGAACGTCTACGTCGATCTCTGCTGGGCCTGGAGCATCGACCCGTGGACGACGCGCGACGTCGTGCGGCGGATGATCCACGCCGTGCCGATCACCAAGCTCTTCGCCTTCGGCGGCGACACGTTCTGGCCGGCGGCGTCGGTCGCCTACGCGGCGCAGGCGCGGGCGTGGCTGACGCGCGCCCTGCAGGCCGAGGTGGATGACCGGCTGCTGACCGAGCGCGAGGCGATCGCCATTGCCACGCGGCTGATGCAGACCAACCAGCACGACTGCTTCGATCTCGACGGCCGGCGCGCGGCGATTCGCCGGGAACTGGCGGAGCGAGCAGGACCCGGCCGGTAGCCGGCGCGGTCCTCCGTTGCGTTTGCCCGCGTGTGGCCGCCGTTCGCGACGGCGCGAGGCATGCCGCCGCGGGGTGGCTCGCGGCGACCGCGCTCAGGCGCCGCCGGTCGAGGACGGGGCCGGCGCCGGGACGACCGCCGCGCGCGGGCGGCGCGCCGTCAGCGTGAAGCCGGTGAAGATGATCAGCACCGCCACCAACTCGGTGAGGTAGAGCGCGCCGGGGATGCCGAAGCGCGTCAGCGTCCCGCCGGCCGCGATCACGATCGCCCCGGCGCCGATCAGCGCCGTCCCCAGCGCCCGCTGGCCGCTGCCGCCGCGCGTGAGGAAGCGCACGACGCTCACGAGCGCGCCGCCGACGAGCCAGAGCGTCCCATAGATATTGAAGAAGGGGGTCAGGAGGCGGACGTACTGCGGCATGCCCGCGCCGCTGACCGAGGCGCCGGAGAGCGCCGTCGCCAGGTCGACCGGCGCCAGGAGCGCCAGCACGGCCCCCGCGACCGTGCCCAGCCCGAGCACGATCATCAGCCCGTGCGCCACCCGGCGCGGCGCCATCAGGTAGGCCGTCCCCTGCCCGAGGTAGGCCGCCGCCAGGATGGCCCCGCTGAGGTACCACAGGCGGTAGAGCGTGGGCGTCCAGCCGCCAAACCCGGCCAGGAACTGGCAGCCCACGCCGACCGTGAACAGCCCGAGCGCCGCCGTCCAGACCACCTGGTAGGGTCGGCGCCGCTCCAGGCACTGACGGCCCACCTGGATCGTCAGGGCGAGGCTGATCGCCGTCGCCAGCAGTGAGATCAGTCCTGCCATCTCCGTCGCCTCCGTGCACCGATGCCCGTGGCCTCGCCCGGCGCGACGGCCACCGGCCCCGTTCGCTGGGGCGGGGAGGTCGGGACACGAGGGTCGTCGCGGGCTCACCGTCGCTCCGCCCGCACGAGCGCTGCCACCCGTTCGTCCGGCGTCGGGCGGCGCCACGCGCGTGGATGTCGGCACGGCCGCCGCGATACCGCCAGCCGGCCAGGCGGCTAGAACGGCCAGAGATTGAGCTCCTGGGTCCAGGCGCGCGCGGGCTGCTCCAGCAGGTAGAGGATCGCGTCGGCCACGTCCTCCGGCTCGAGGTAGCGGTTGCCGCTGGCCCGCTTCTCGGCGACCGTCTGGGGACCGAAGGCGGTCAGGACGCTGCCGGGGACGACCGTGGCGCACTTGATCCCGTCCCGGCGCACCTCCTCGGCGAGAGCCTCCATGAAGCCCAGCACCGCGAACTTCGACGCCGAGTAGGCCGCGCGACCGGCCACGCCGCGCTTGCCGGCGCCGGACGAGATCGCGACGATCGCCCCGCCGCCCCGGCGCCGCATGACCGGGATCACGGCGCGGGCGCAGAGGAAGAGCCCGGTGACGTTGGTGGCGAAGGTTTGCTCCCAGTCGTGGAGGGGGTAGCCGTCGACCGGCCCGTAGCGGCCGATGCCGGCACTGTGGACCAGGACGTCGACGCCACCGAGCTCGCTGGAAAGCCGCGCCACGGCCGCGGCGACGGCGGGCTCATCCGCCACGTCCGCGGGCAGGGCGACGGCCCGGCCTCCGGCGTCGGCCAGCTCCGCCGCCAGCGCCTCGAGCGGTTCGGGCCGCCGGCCCAGCAGGCCGAGGCCCAGGCCTGCCGCGGCCAGCCGCCGGGCGGTCGCCCGGCCGACCCCGCTGCCGGCCCCGGTGACAAGCGCGACTCGCCCGGTCGGATCGGCCACGGCTCCGGCCGCGGGGACGCCGCTACTCGGCCGCCGAGACGCGGCGGGCGATGAGCACCGCGACCAGGACGATGGCCGCCATCAGCAGGACGGCGGTCGCCACGGCTGCGGCTTCGGAGACGTTCAGGGCCAGGTTCAGCAGCAGCTCACCGATCGCGACGATGAAGATCGCGACGACGGCGATGGCGATGACGGGGGTCACGATCGCGGAGCCCCAGATCTTCATGACGGCTGATCCTCCTCGACCACCTCGTGCCGGCTCACGTCGACGCGCCCGGTCGCCCCGTGGCGGGGCGCGCCATCCCTCTCGCGCTCAGTGTCGGTCCACTCGCGGGATGCCCCGGCGCCGATTATGGACGACGGCGGGACGTCCGGCAACCGCGCCCGGCCCGAGGCAGACGAACGACCGCCCCGGAGATGGGAGCGGTCATTCGCATGCGCGCCGTTGTGGGAGCTAGCCGGCCGGTGCCGGCCGGGGCGCGCCCGGCCCGACCGGCGGGCCGGCGATGCGCCCGCCGAGCCCGATCAGCGAGCGGCCGAGCCGCTGCCGGACGGACGGTCGATCGGGCGCGGAGGAGTCGGACGGCCACAGCCGGCGCAGGTCCTGCCGGCGCGCCTCGACCAGCACCCGGGCGACCATCGGATCGAATATGGGGTCCACGATGACGTCACCTCTCGTCAGCCGCGCTCAGCGCCCGGTCCCGTACAGCCCGTACCACCAGCCCATCGCCCGGGCGGCGGCCCGGTCCTGCTCCAGCCGCCGGGACGCGTCCCAGCGCTCGCGGCGCAGCCCCGCGGCGGCGTCGACCGGCGTCGCCGGCCCCGCGACGGGAGCGGGGGCCTCGCGCGCGACCATCGCCAGCACCAGCCGGCGCCGCCCGAACCCGATCTGGATGCCCTGCATGCTCTGCGTGCCCTGCATGGTCTGCATCTTCTGTGTGTCTTCCTCTCTGGAGCGCCGTTCGCTCTCTGCAGGTGAGACACGCCGGGGCGCCGGGTGTGAAACCGGGAGGGGACGTCGCCGGTTCACGCCGGCCCGCCCGGGCGTACCCGGGCGGGCCGTCAGGAGACATAACACTCACGGCGTCAGCCGGTTGAGGTCGCGCGGGAAGAGGGCCGTCTCGCGCACGTTGGCGGCCCCGGTCAGGCGGGCGACCCAGCGCTCGAGCCCGAGGGCGAACCCGCCGTGCGGCGGCATGCCGTGCTTGAACGCCTCCAGGTAGCCGCTGAAGGGCTCCGGGTCCAGCCCACGGGTAGCCAGCGCCGCCAGGTAGTCCT
>DASSZN010000363.1:0-2934 GCA_035702805.1 Thermomicrobiaceae bacterium
CGCGCGGGCGGTGCCGCATCGGAGTGGACGCGGGCGTACCGCCCGGGCGAGCGACGGGGAGACCGCCGGTCCCGCGATCAGGAGGAAGCGCATGGCGGAGAGCTTTGTGGCCGCCCGGGCCCTTAGCGAGACCCCCTGGGCCGACGTCGACCGCTCCGACGATCCCGGGACAAGGTGCGCTACCTCGACCTGGTAGAAGACACGGCCGCGTACGAGCGCGAGTCATCGGCGGCCCTCGCGCGCCCGGCACCGTGGTCCGCCGCGACGGCGACGGCATCCTGGTCCAGTGCGGCGACCGCCCGCTGCTGCTGCTCGACGCCAAACCGGTCGCCGTCGAGCAGCGGGAGGGCCTGGTGGCCGCTCGCTGAGTTGGCCGGCGGGCACGCGCAGGTGGCGCCGTGACGCAGAGAGGGGACAGAACCATGGTCGAGCAGGCCGTTCCAGTGCGTGATCCCACCGCTTCCTCGACCGGACAGCTCGCCACGGGAGCCGGCTGGCTGGATCTCCACTTCGAGGCGGAGCGACCAGAGTACCAGGCGATTGTTCGCGAGGCCGGCTTCCGGCCCGGCTGGCACGTCCTCGACGCCGGCTGCGGGTCCGGAGGCTTCCTTCCGCTGCTGGCCGAACTGGTCGGGCCGACCGGCCGGCTCACCGCGCTCGACCTCGCACCCGATAACGTCGCGATCGCGGGCGCGCGCGCCGTCTCGCTGCGTCTGGCCGCCCCGGTCCAGGCCGATGTCGGCTCGGTGACGGCGCTGCCGTACCCCGACGACGCCTTCGACGGGCTCTGGTGTGCCGCCGTCCTCCAGTACCTGACCGACGACGAGCTGGCGACGGCGCTGGCTGAGTTCCGCCGCGTCGTCCGGCCGGGCGGGCTGATCGCCATCAAGGACGGCGACGGAACCGTGATGCGCTTCGCTTCCGTCGACCTGTCCCGCTGGTGGCGTCTGCGGGCAGCGCTGGCGAGGACCGGCTCGCCACGGGAGCGCGGTGCGCTCCGGGGGCCGGAGCTGCGTGGGTTCCTCCGCCGGGCGGGGCTGACCGAGATTCGGCTGCGGACCACCCTGGTGGAGCGCTGGGCCCCATACGCTCCGGTCGAGCGCGAGTTCCTCGGGACCCTCATATCCACGTTCGCCCGTCTGGCGCAGAGCACCGACCTGCCGGACTCCGACCGCCGCGAGTGGGAGCGGCTGCGAGACACCGGGGACGCCATCCTGGACGACCCAGACCACTTCTACCGCGAGGGACACGTGCTGGCCGTCGGGCGGGTGCCGGTACCGGACGATCAGGCCGCCCCGGGGTGAGGTCGCGCTGGTAGGTCAAGCAGGTAGCGGAGGAGCGAACACGAGGTCAGGAGGTCGCGGATGGCAGACAGCGCACTGGAGTCCGGGCGTGTCACGGGCGTGGGGTGGACCGACGTCGACCGGGCGGACGCTTCGCAGGCATACGTGCGCTACGTCGATGCGGCGACGCGGAGCACGACCTACAAGCGTGAGGCGCTGGCCGCGCTGGCGCTTCGGCCGGGAAGCCACGTCCTCGACGTCGGCTGCGGCGCCGGCGACGACGCGCGAGCGCTGGCCGAGCTCGTGGGGCCGGCCGGGCGCGTCGTCGGGGTGGACCCCAGCGCAGCCATGATCGCGGAGGCGCAGCGCCGGGGGACGGGCGGCGGGACGAGGGCGGCCATCGACTTTCAGGTGGGAGACATCTACCGGCTGTCGTTCCCCGACGGCGCCTTCGACGTGGCGCGGGCCGACCGCGTCTTCCAGCACCTGGCCGATCCGCTGGCCGCGCTCGGCGAGCTGCGGCGGGTCGTCCGGCCGGGCGGGCTCGTGTGCGTGGTCGACACGGTCTACGAGTCGCTGGTGCTGGACGTGGCCAACCGGACGCTCTTGTCCAGGATCCTCAATCACTGCATGGACACGATAACCAGCGGCCGCATCGGCACCCAGCTCTACGGGCTGCTCCACCGGGCCGGGCTGGGCGACGTCCGCGTGGCCACGGCGACGTTCGAGGCCATCACCGACTACGCCGTTGCCAACCAGCTCGGCGATCTGCACGTGCTCGGCGAGCGGGCACGCGCGGCCGGTGCGATTACGCTGGAGGAGCACGCCGAGTGGGTGGAGACCGTACGCGCGCTCGAGGAGACCGGCCCATTCTTCGAGGGCTTCGGCGTCATCGGCGTCGTCGGCACCGTGCCGGACAGCGGCACGAGCGGCGGCTCGGGGATCGGTTGACGTCGTCGGGGCCAGCTGACCGACGCGCGTCGGTTTGCCTTTCAGGAGGAGAACCATGGCCCAGCCGTCCAACGCTTTCGTCGCGGCATCCGCTTCGTCGACCGGGCAGGTCGGCACCGGCGGCGCCTGGCTCGATCTCCACTTCGAGGCCTCGCGCCCCGAGTATGAGGCGCAACTGCGGGCGGTCGGCATCCGACCCGGCTGGCACGTCCTCGACGCCGCCTGCGGCTCCGGTTCCTTCCTCCCCCTGCTGGCCGAGCTCGTCGGCCCGGGCGGCCGGCTCACCGCGCTCGACCTCGCTCCCGACAACATCGACCTGGTCGAGCGACGGCTGGCCGACTGGCATCTGCCGTGCCCGGTCGAGTCCCGGGTCGGCAATGTCCTCGCGCTGCCGTTCCCCGACGACACCTTCGATGCGGTCTGGTTCGCGAACACCAGCGCGTACCTCAGCGACGCCGAGCTGCAGACGGCGCTGGCCGAACTGCGGCGCGTGACCCGGCCGGGCGGGCTGGTGGCGGTCAAGGAGATAGACACCACCCTGACGCGCCTTCTCCCCGCCCCGCCCGGCCTCATGTCGCGACAAAATCAGGCGTGCGCCAGTGCCGGCTACGTGAACGCGACCGGGCAGTTGCGCGCGCCGTCACTGCCGGCGTGGTTGCGACGGGCGGGGCTCGTGGACGTCTGGCGGCGCTCCACGCTG
>DASSZN010000040.1:0-31002 GCA_035702805.1 Thermomicrobiaceae bacterium
CCACCATGCGATTGCCGACCAGCGCGCGCGTCTCGCGCAGCGGCAGGTCGTCGACCCCGACGTGGATCCCGTCGGCACCCAGCGCCAGCGCCAGGTCGACCCGGTCGTTGACGACGAACAGGACGCCGCGCTCGCGGCAGACCCGATGGAGGGCGCGCCCCACCCTCACCGCCTCGGTCAGCGGGCCAGTCTTCCAGCGCAGCTGGACCGCCGTGGCGCCACCGTCGATGGCGTCCGCGACGACGGTCAGGTCGTCCCGGCCGCGCGACAGGCCGCGGTCGGTCAGGACGTAGAGCCGAAGGGCGTCGGCGAGGTGCTGGATGAGCAGCTGGCGACGGTGCATGGCGTCAGCGCACCACGCCCTCGAGCGGGCTGCTGGCCGAGGCGTAGGCCTTCTTCGGGATGCGCCCCGACAGGTACGCCAGCCGACCCGCCTCCACTCCGAGCCGCATCGCCCGCGCCATCCCCGCCGGGTTCTGCGCCAGCGCGATCGCCGAGTTGATCAGACAGGCATCGGCCCCGATCTCCATCGCCAGCGCGGCGTCCGACGGCGCGCCGATGCCGGCGTCGACCACCACCGGGACGTTCGCCTGCTCGATGATGATCTGGATCTGCCGGTAGTCGGGCATCCCCTGGCCGGAGCCGATAGGCGAGGCCAGCGGCATCACCGTCGCCGTGCCGATCTCCTCCAGGCGGCGGGCCAGCACCGGGTCGGCGTTGATGTAGGGCAGCACGGTGAAGCCCTCGGCAACCAGCGTCCGCGCCGCCGTGAGCGTGCCGATCGGGTCGGGCATCAGGTACTTCGCGTCGGGGATCACCTCGAGCTTGATCCAGTCGGAGAGGCCGAGCGAGCGCGACAGCCGGGCGACCCGGACCGCCTCCTCCGCCGTCTGACAGCCGGCCGTGTTCGGCAGGATCTGGTACCGCTTCCAGTCGACGTCCTCGAGCAGACTGCGACTCTTCGGGTCGTCGAAATCGATGCGCCGGAGCGCGACCGTGATCATGTCGCAGCCGGCGGCCTCGAAGGCGGCCAGCATCTCGGCGTTGTTGCGGTACTTACCGGTGCCCAGGATCAGGCGCGAGTTGAACGTGCGACCGGCGATGGTGAGCGGGGCGTCGGCGACGGCCGAGTCGACGTACTGCATCAACGAACCTCCCTCGAGACGTCGGCTCCGGCCGGCTGCCAGAGCGCGTGGAAGTGGTGGACCGGTGAGTGTCCGGCGCCGACCGCGTAGGCGCCGCGGAGCGCGGCATACAGGTACTGCTTCGCGTCGGCGATCGCGTCGAGCGGCGCGCGCCCGCTGGCGAGCCGGGCGGCGATGGCGGCCGAGAAGGTGCAGCCGGTGCCGTGCGTGTGCGGGGTGTCGACGCGCGGCGTGCCCAGATGCTCGAACGACGTCCCGTTGAAGACCACGTCGATCGGCTCGCCCGGCAAGTGGCCGCCCTTGACCACCACCCAGCGGGCGCCGCTCGCCGCGATCGACCGGGCCGCCTCCTCCATGTCGTGGATCGAGCCGATCGACCGGCCCGCCAGCACCTCGGCCTCCGGGACGTTGGGCGTCACCACCAGCGCGAGCGGCAGCAGCACCCGCTGCACTGCCTCGACGGCGTCCTCGCGCAGCAGCCGGTCACCGCTCTTGGCGACCATGACTGGATCGACGACCAGGCGCTCGATCCCGTAGCGCCGGACGCCGTCGGCCACCGCCTCGACGATCTCCGCCGACGAGAGCATCCCCGTCTTGGCGGCGTCCGCGCCGATGTCGACCATGACCGCGTCGATCTGCGCGGTGACGACCTCCGGCGGGATGTCGTGGACCGCGGTCACCGCGACGGTGTTCTGCGCGGTCACGGCCGTGATCACCGAGGCGCCGTAGACTCCCAGCGCGGCGAAGGTCTTGAGGTCCGCCTGGATCCCGGCCCCCCCGCCCGAGTCCGATCCCGCGATCGTCAGCGCCTTGGGCACTCCGGAACTCCCCCGTGCTGGCATCGAATCAACTCCCGGGTCGGCACGCAAAACACCGCCGACCCAACGGAGCGGCGGCGCGACCCTGGAGGCTGGTGATCCCGGTGCCGTCCCTTCGCTGGTATTACCCAGATCAGGTTCGGAGGGTTGGTGGGTCGAACCCACACTCTCAGCGCGGCGCGCACCCCTGGCATCCGTCGGCGCGAAGCATAGCACGGTCCGCGGCGGGTCTCAAAGAGCGCGTGCTCCCGAGAGTCCTGCGTCCGGCGCTCGTCGGTACCCATCGCTCCCCGCCCGGGCAGCCTGCGCGGCCGCCGTCCACGCCGCGGCGCCCCGGCTCCCCCCTAGCCCTTACCGCCCAGCTCAGCCCGCCGGCGCGCCGTCGCCGCCTCGTCGACCGTGAGCGTCGTCGAGCCGAGCACCACGCCGTACTCCCGCTCCGCCGCCTCGCGTGAGACGAAGTCGTCGAGCACGTCGTCCGCCACACACCCGGGATCCCGCTCCAGCGGCGAGTAGAAGCCGCCTCCCCCCGGCAGGCGCAGCTCGAGCTCGGTGCCCGGCGTGAACGTCCGTGCCCCCTTGGTTTCGAACACGGTGCCGTCGCTCGCCTCGATGCCGCCGAAGCCGCCGGGCCGGCCGCCCGCGTAGCCGGCCGCCGGGACGTGAGTGCGGTCGAACAGCGGCGAGATGGTGAAGGGGTAGTCGGTGCGCACGGCCACCCGCATGACCTGGCCGCAGCCTCCGCGGAAGCGGCCCGGGCCACCGGAGTCGCGCAGGATCTCGCGCCGGCGCATCACGATCGGGGAGAGGCTCTCGATCACCTCGGCCGGCACGCCGGAGATGCCGCTCGGGAAGGCCGTCGCGCTGATGCCATCCTTGGCCGGCCGGGCGCCGGTGCCGCCCGCCGAGAACCAGACGTAGGTCCAGGGTGAGCCGTCGTCGTTGCGCCCGGAGAACTGGGAGATCCAGATGTTGGCGGCTCCCTCTGCCATGACGCGGTCAGGGAGCGCCTGCGCCAGCGCCCCGAAGATGGCGCCGGGGAGGAAGTGGCCGATGATGTGCCGCCCGGCGACCGGCGCGGGTGGCTGAGCGTTCAAGATCGAACGCGGCGGCGCGCTCACCGTTACCGGGCGGAAGCTCCCCTCGTTGTTGGGGACGTCCGGCGCGAGCGCGCACTTGAGCGCGTAGGTCGTGTAGGCATGCGTGTAGTTGAGCACGACGTTGATGCCGCGCTCGCTCTCGGGGCTGCTGCCGGCCCAGTCCACGTGCATCGCGTCGCCGCGCTTGTCGACCGCGACGACGAGCCTGACCGGGTGGTCGTAGCCGTCGGAGTAGACCTCGTTCGTGTAGATCCCGTCGGGGACCTGGCGGATCGCGTCGCGCATCGCGCGCTCGGAGCGGGCGATGATCTCGTCCGCCAGCGGGTCGACCGTCTCCAGCCCGAACTCGGCCATGAACTCCAGAAGCCGCCGGCCGCCGACGTCGTTGGCCGCCACCTGAGCGTGAATGTCACCCAGCACGGGCTCCGGCGTCCGCACGTTCGCGGCGATGATCTTGACCAGCTCCGCGTTCTCGGCGCCGGCCGCGTAGAGCTTCGTGACCGGGACGAACAGCCCCTCCTCGAAGACCGATCGCGCGTCGGTGCCGAACCCGATGCCGCCGATGTCGAGCACGTGGCAGGTGTTGCCGAAGAACCCGACCAGCCGCCGGTCCTGGAACACAGGCGTGATCACGGTGAAGTCGTGCAGGTGCCCCGAGGTCTTCTGGGGGTCGTTGGTGATCATGACGTCGCCCGGCTGCAGCGTCTCGGCCGGGTAAACGGCCAGGAAGTGGCGCATGCAGGTCGCCATGGCGTTGATGTGGCCCGGCGTGCCGGTCACCGCCTGGGCAATCATGTTGCCGCGGGTGTCGAACACCCCCGCCGAGAGGTCACCCGACTCGCGCACAATGGTCGTGAACGAGGTCCGCATCAGGGCCGCGGCCTGCTCGTTGACCACCGCGATCAACCGGTTCCACAGTACCTCGAGGGTGATCGGATCGAGCACCGTCCTGGTCGTCACCGCACGCTCCTCGCTCAGGTCGGCCACCGCGCGCCGGACACCATACACGACCCCGCGCTCACCCGCCACGGCAACGCGCTCCGGGCCGACGGCCACGGAGCGCGAAGGCGGGGTGCACCGGCGCGCGCTCGGCTACGCCGGAACGCCGGCAGGGTCGTGCGCGTGGACGTTGCGGGCGAAGGTCAGCAGGTAGCCGTCCAGGTCCCTGACAGTGAAGGTACGGTCGCCCCAGTAGCGGTTGATCGGCTCCTCGACGACGCGGGCACCGTGATCGCGGGCGTGCTCGAACAGCTCGTCGATGTCCTCATCGTTGTCGGTGATGTAGAGCACCAGCCCGGCGCCGAGCAGCGACCGTGCCGCCTCCGACACCTCGCTGGCGCTCCCCAGCATGAACCGCACACCGTTGCGCTCGACCTCCGCGTGGACGGTCGTGCCGGATGCGTCGGTCACGGTGAGGCCGACGATGAAGCCCAACACATCCTGGTAGAAGTCCAGCGAGCCGTCGATGTCGCGAACGTGGAGCATGGGCTGAAGGGTCGCCATCGCCTTCCCTCTCCGGGCGGCGCCGGTCGACCGCGCGGACGCTCCGGCCGGGACGCGCCGCGGTCGCGCTCGTGCGCCGGTTCGTCAGGTCGCTGACGATGATCGATCATCTGTTCTAATGATACGTACACCCCGGAGCACGGTCACCTGTCCGAGTGGACAGGCGGTCACAGGGACCCCGACGCGAGGTCTCGCCGACCGGGTCAACCGGCGTCGGGCAGGGTGACGACCAGGTTGCGGAAGCGGTCGACGACGGCGCGGCCGCCGGGACCGAGGATGAAGGTGGACTCGCGCTCCTCGACCACGGCAGGGCCGTCGACATTGGCACCGACCGGCAGGGCGTAGCGGTCGTAGACGGGCACCTCGACGAAGTCGCGCTCCTCGGGCAGGTAGATCGGCCGACGTCCCTTGAGCTCCCCGCCACCGACGGCTGCGGTCACGTCGCCCATGCGCGCCAGTGGGAGATCCGGCACCGGCCCCGAGGCAACTACACGCCAGTTCACTGCCTCGATCGGGTTTCCGGGTGCGACGCGCTCGTAGAGTCCACGGTAGACGCGCTCGAAAGACCCAACCAGGGCGGCCGAGGACTCCGGGTCGAGCGGCCCCGCCGGAACCGGCACGCTCACTTCGTGCCCCTGGCCCACGTAGCGCAGGTCGGCACTGCGGACCATCGTGATCTGGTCCGTCGGCACGCCCGCACGCGTCAGCAGACCCTGTCCCTCCGCTTCCATCTCGGCATACAGGCGCGCAATCGCGTCCCAGTCGAGGTCGTCGAGGCGCGCGTGCAGACTGCGCACGAAGTCGAACGCCAGCGGCGCGACCAGGAACCCGAGCGCCGAGGCCACCCCGGCCCCGAACGGCACGATCAGCCGCGGCGAGTGCAGGATCTGGGCGACGCGGTAGGCGTGGACCGGGCCGGCCCCGCCGAAGGCGAACAGCGGATAGCGCCGCGGGTCCTTGCCCCGCTCCACCGCGTGGACGCGCGCCGCATTGGCCATGTTCTCGTTGACGACCTGGTGGATGCCCCACGCCGCCGCGACGGCGTCGAGCCCGAGCGGCCTTCCCGCGCGCTCCGCGATCGCCTCGCGCGCCGCCGCACCGTCGAGCGTCATCCGCCCGCCGAGGAAGTACGCCGGGTCGAGGTAGCCCAGCACGAGGTCGGCGTCGGTCACCGTCGGCTCGCGGCCGCCCTGGCCGTAGCAGACTGGCCCGGGGTCCGATCCCGCGCTTCGCGGCCCGACCTTGAGCAGCCCGAGCGCATCGACCGAGGCGATGCTGCCGCCCCCCGCGCCGATCTCGATCATCTCGATCACCGGGACCTTGACCGGAAAGCCGCTCCCCTTCTTGAAGCGCCAGACGCGGCCGACCTCGAACTCCGACGCCACCAGCGGCTGGCCGTCGTCGATCAGGCAGGCCTTAGCCGTGGTGCCGCCCATGTCGAACGAGAGCAGGTTCTCCGTCCCGGTCAGTCGTCCGAGGTGCGCGGCGGCGAGGGCCCCAGCGGCCGGGCCCGACTCAACCAGCCGGATGGGATAGGCCTGAGCCGTGTCGACCGCACAGGTGCCGCCGGAGGAGAGCATGATCAGGAGCGTGCCGCTCACGCCCAGGTCGCCGAGCGAGTCCCGCAGGCGCTGCAGGTAGCGCGAGACGAGGGGCCGGGCGTACACGTTGCAGATCGTCGTCGACGTCCGCTCGTACTCGCGGATCTCCGGCACCACGTCCGAGGAGAGGGAGACAACCAACTCGGGCGCGGCCTCGGCCAGGATGCGTCCGACCTCGCGCTCGTGCTCCGGCGAGCGGTAGCTGTGCAGCAGCGACACCGCGACGGCCTCGATACCGCCCGCGCGCAGTTCCGCGGCGGCGGCCCGGACCTGGTTCGGGTCCAGCGGTTGCTCCACGGTGCCGTCGGCCAGCACCCGCTCGTCCAGTTCGAGACGCCAGCGGCGGCGGACCAGGGGCGCCGGCATCTCCAGGTCGATGTCGTAGAGGTCGTAGCGGTGCTCGCGCCCGATCTCGACGGCGTCCCGGAAGCCGCGGGTAGTGAGCAGGGCCGTGCGGGCACCGCGCCGCTCGATCAAGGCGTTGGTGACGAGGGTGGTGCCGTGGATCACCTGCCGCACCCGGCCGGGCGCGACTCGGGCCCGCGCCAGCACCTCGGCCCGCCCCTCCCGAACGGCCCGCGCGGGATCGTCGGGGGTCGTGAGCGTCTTGACGACCGTGAAGGCGCCCTGTCCCGGGTCGAACACCAGCAGGTCGGTGAAGGTACCGCCGATGTCCACTCCGACGACGACGTCCCGGCCGGCATCCGTACCCACGCTCGCCTCCACGCCCGCTCCCTCTCGCCCTCGCCGCTCTCCTGATCGGCTGCCACGACGGTTGGGCAGTATAGAAACCGGGCCGTGAGGTCGCAACAGCGTGATTCGGCGGGAGCCGGTCCACCTGCGTCTCTCGCCCGACCAAGGCCGATCCACAACTTCTCGAGCGGTGCCGACACGCCAGCGGCATCGCGCGACCGCGTGCGGTCGGCTACCATGCCGGAGGCGCCGGGCTGGCGCCAAACGGCGAGCAACCGGCCCAGGTAAAGGAGCGGCAGCAGTGGACCGCGTGGCGATTACCGTCGGCCCGTACCGCTTCGTCGCCCGCTTCGAGGAGGAGCAGGCGCCCCGAACCTGCCAGGCTTTCCGGCGGCTCCTGCCCTACACTCAGAAACTCATCCAGGCGCGCTGGAGCGGCGAGTCCGCCTGGGTGCCGCTCGGCGACTTCGAGCTCGGAGTCGGCTTCGAGAACGCCACCAGCTACCCCGCGCCCGGTGAGATCCTGTTCTACCCGGGAGGCTACAGCGAGACCGAGATCCTCTTCCCCTACGGCCCGACCTGTTTCGCCAGCAAGCTCGGCCAGCTCGCCGGCAACCACTTCCTGACGATCGTCGAGGGCCGCGAGCAGCTGCGCGAGGCCGGTCGGCTGGTCGTCTGGGAAGGTGCCCAGGACATCCGCTTCGAGACCCAGACCTGAACGAAACCGGATTCACCGCCGCTGTGCTATGCTGGGCTCACCCTGATCCAGGATGTCGCGCCGGTGTGACCCGGGAGGCAGCCGTGAGCGATGCGGGAGATCGAGCCCGAGCGGCGCGTGACCTGGCGGCGCGCGTCCGCAACTCCTCCGGCTGGGAGACGTTGCGCGACGTCTTCTACGGGATGTTCTTCTACGACAGCGTCCGCACCCTTCAGCGCCAGCGCGCCGATCTCGAGCACCTGTTCATCCTGGTGATGTTCGGCGACCTCGTCGGCGTCCCAATCCTGCCGCCCTACTACTCGCTGCGCCTGCTCCCGTTCACCGTGCCCCACGTCCAGCAGTGGAAGAACCGGCTGCTCCGCGAGCGCGACCTCACCGACCTGATCGGCTAAGGAGGCTCCCGTGGCCGCCCCGTCCGCCGCGACGCTGGCCGTCATCGCCATCTCGCTCGTGCTGGCCGTCGGCTTCTTCCTCGGCAGTCGCGCCAATCGCCTGCGCGCTCGAGATAGGGCCAACTGGCTGCGGGCGGCGCTTCGCGAGCACGGCGCCGAGCCGCGCTTCACCCCCCTCGGCAGCTTCGGTTTCGCCGCCAACGCGGAGTGGACCGCCGGACCGATACGCCGGCTGTCGGTGACCACGCTGTTCTTGCCGCGCGAGCTGCCGCCGGTCTGGCTATTGCGGCGCGCGCTCGGTCAATCAGACGCGCTGGCGATGCGCGCCACGCTGGCGGCTGGCGTCTCGTTCGAGGGTGACATGCTCGATCCGCGCACCGACTACGGCCGCCGTGCCGAGCGGCGACTGCCGCGGGAGTGGATTCGCGAGCGGGAGGGGGACCGACTGCTCGTCGCGCCGAGCGAGGCGGCGATGAATCGGGTGCGGATGGCGCTCCAGCCGGCAGACACGGCGAGCGGGCCGCAGATCGTGTCGATCCGCCGGGCTGCGCCGCAGCTACTGGTGACGGTCGCGGCGCCGGACTCCGAGATGGGAACCACCGATGAGATCGCCGCCATCGCTCGGCTGGCCGGGGCGCTGGCCGGCGTCCAGAGCCGCCGATAGCGGGCGCAGCTTCAGTGGCAGCGCAGGTGAGCCAGTCCGGCCTGTAGCTGATCCATGATCTCGTCGCGGGCGTTGCCGACGAACTCCACCCGGACCAGCCGCTCGGTGAGCGGGCACCCAACCTCGGCGCGCAGCAGCTGGAGCTCCACCCGCCGGATCAGGCCGCGATGCGTTCGGCCACGCGCCACCCGGCCGTCGTGGCTGCCGATCGTGGCGGCGGACGTCTCCAGCCCGCGCGTCCAGCGCTCCCAGCCGCCGGTCTCGGCGCCGGGGCGGATGTCGATCGTGAGCTCGCAGTCGTAGCCGGAGTCACGGTCGTGGAGCGCGTACCAGGCCCGGCCGCTCGCCGCGCACATCCGGTTGCCACGACGGACGGTCGAGTCCACCTCCGGCAGGCTCGGCCCGCGCCGCCACTCCCAGGCGCGTCCCATCGGCAGCGTCAGCAGCCAGACGTCGCCAAAGATGAAGTTGCGCACGCTGACGTCGTGGGGCTCCCACTCGTCCCCGGCCGGCGCCGCCGCCATCTCAGGCTCCGAACAACTGGCGCGCCGTCCGCTGCAGCATCGGTACGCCGCGGATCTCGGTCTCGAAGAGCGGGACCGATCCGCGGACCATGCCGGGGAACTGCTGGGCGATCTCGTCCAGATAGCCGCGCTGCATCGCCACGCGGTTGCGCACGAACTCCGGCGCGTCGGCGGAGACGGACGCCTGGTCGATGACCATGTTGACCACCACCCCACCGACCGGGATACCGAACTCGTTGAACCAGTTGATGAAACGGCGGATCACCGCGATCGGCAGCGCCTCGGGCAGCGTCACGAAGAAGAAGGCGGTCAGCTCTGGGTCGGTAAGCAGCACCTTGGCGCGCGCCATCCGGTCCTTGAACTCCAGCAGGTAGGTCATCAGCGGGTCCTGCTGCTCCTTCTTCTTCGAGTAGGAGAGGAGCTGGCGCAACGAGGTCGCCTCCTCGCGGCTCTGCACCATCTTGTTGACCCAGAGGGAGTAGACGGAGGACATGCCGAGCAGGCGCCGCGCGTTGGCTGTCGGCGCGGTGTCGAAGACGTAGGCGTCGTACTCGTCCTTGAACATGATCTCGATCATGTTCTCGAACATCGCGCTCTCTTCGAAGGCCGGGTTCATCGTGGCGGACTCGACGAACTCGTCCGCCTTGGTCCGGATCTCCGCGAACTTCAGGAAGTAGTCGATCTTGTCGCGGATCTCGCGCTTGGACTTCTCGATCGTATCGCGCGTGTCGATCTCGTAGGCGAAGAGGTTCTCGACCCCCTTGACCGGACGCGCGGCGCCGAAGACGTCCTGGTCGAGCAGGCCGGACAGGCTGTGGACCGGATTGGTGGAGGCGAGCAGCGTGCGGCGGCCCCGCTCGGCCAGCGAGACCGCCGTGGCGCCGGCAAGGACGGTCTTGCCGACGCCGCCCTTTCCGCCGAAGAAGGTGTACTTGAGCTTGGGGTGCGCCACGAGGTAGCCCTGCATGGTCAGGTCGAGCACCGAAGTCGTCATCGCCGTTCTCCCCCGCTCGGGTCGAGCGCTCAGGCCCGCACCCGATCGCTCGCGAACATCACCTCGGCCATGCGCTGGATCATGGGCAGTCCGGTGATGTCGCGCTCGAACTCCGGCACCCGGGCCAGCACCTGATCGCCGAACGTGCGGTCGATCTTCCGCAGGTAGTCACGCTGCATGGCGTGCCGGTTGCGCAGGTAGGCGGGGACCTCCTGGCTCATCAGGCTGTCGGGGATCACCCGGTTGACGATGTAGCCCGAGATGGGCACCTGGAACCTGGCGAAGAGCTCGGCCGCCTTCTGCGTGTCGATCAGAATCATCTCTTCCGGCACCAGCACGAAGAAGAAGGCGGTCTTGCGCTTGTCGGTCAGGATGCTCGAGCTGGCGTTGATGCGCTGCTTGATGAACTGGAGTTCGCGCAGGATCTGGTCCTCCTCGAGTTCCTGGCCCTTGCGTGAAACCCGCGCCGCCATCTCCTCGTACTGTCGCATCTCCTCACGCAGCTTGGTGATCCGGTCGATCCACTCATCGTAGACGCTGGCCATGCTCAGGTAGTACAGGGCGTGCCCCAGCGGAACCAGATCGTAGATGTAGTAGTCGTACTCGCCGGCGACGACGATATCCACGACCTGGTCGAAGATCGCGCTCTCTTCCATGGCCGGCTCTGCGGCAGCGGCCTGGATGTAGTTCTCTATCTCCTCCGGGATCTGCTCCATGCCATACATGTCGCGGATCTTCTGCCGGATCTCCTCCTGGTAGGCCTTGATGTGCTGGTCGGCGTCGATCTCCTGGGCGAACAGGTTGGGCATGATCTCGACGGCACCCTTGCCGAAGATATCGCGCTGAAAGATGTCCGAGAGCGACGCCTGGGGATCGACCGAGAAGACGAGCACGCGGTGGCCCTGCTGGGCCAGGTGGCAGGCGGTGGCGGCAGAGAAGGTCGTCTTGCCAAGACCCCCCTTGCCGCCAAACATGATGTAGCGCCGGTCCGGGTACTGCTCGAAGATTTCCGCCAGAGACACCCATTCCTCCTCTGACGGCACGTCCCAGCCACGGCCCGCGTCGCTGGAGCGTCCGCGTCACCGCTCACCAACTGTCCCTTGCCGACCCTCCTCAGGCCAGCGCGTCGGTGAGGTCTTTCTCCCGCAGCATGCGCCGCTTCCAGGTCGAGATCTGCGGCACGACGTAGGGAAGCAGCCGGAGCGAGTAGTACGGCGGCAGGATCGGCACCCCGAGCAGATCCCCCATCGTCACCAGGATGAACAGGTGCTCCATGCTGCCGCGAGTCTTCAGCGCCTGGCGGGCCATGTCGTGGCTCGCCATGCCGTAGACCGTGTCCTTGAAGGCCTGCCGCAGCTTGCTGAGCATCCCCTGACGCTCTTCTTCCGACACCCGGTGCGCTCCCCTCACGAATCGGCGCAGCCACCACGGGCCGTTGCGCTCCGCGATTCCCCAGACTCGTTCCCTCGCGTCAGGCCACGGGTGCCCGTGCGGCCAGCCGCGCCGCGATCGCCTCGTCCACGGCCGACGACTCGAACCCTTCGATGCGCTCCGTGCCGTCCACGATGAACGTCGGGTAGCGACGAACATGCCGGCGGATCCCGGTCCACATCCCGCGGAGCGAGCCGGGATCCACGACGCGGATGACGATGCGCGAGCCGTGGCGTTCAGCAAGATCGAACACCAGGTCCGACAGCCTGCGGAAGTCGTCCAGCACGTCCACCGGATACGACACGAGGTCACCACGATGGACCTGGCCACCGACGCCCGCGCTGTCGATGAAGACCTGACAGTGCTGGCAGTGGTCGAAGCTGCCCAGGATCGGCGCGATCACCTCGACCTCGACCGTTCCCGCTGCCGTTCTCGCCATGTGTCTCCGTCCTCGAGACCGCCGGGCGTGTCGGCTGTCGCGACGCGCCCGGCCGAGGTTCGAGTGCGACGCGCGTCACGCCTCAGTCGTCGCCTGCCGCGGCAGGCGCAGGCTCGGGGTGGGCGCGGCTCTGCAGTAGCGACTGCACGCCGTCCCAGGCCATCACGAGCGCCGCCACCACCAGGATCACCGCGATGACCCCGGCCACGGCGTTGCCGATCCGGAAGGCCAGCTCACCGGCCGCGGCGGTGTCCGGCTGGACGACCAGCACCAGCGACGTCCAGCCGGTGTAGGCCAGCGCGCCGACCGTCGTGATGTACATGAACGCGGCGGGGATACCGGCCCAGGCGTACGGCTTGGCGGTCTGCGCCAGCCAGATGGTGATCAGGAGCAGCGCCAGCCCGGCAAAGAGCTGGTTCGAGCCGCCGAACAGGATCCAGATACGCTGCCAGAAGGCCGTCCACAGGATCAGCAGGGTGAAGAGGATACCGACGAGCGAGCCGACGTGCTGGTTGCGGAACAGTGGGACCGCCTCGCCGACGAGTTCGGCCGAGGCGACGCGCATGAAGCGCAACACCAGCTGCATGACGGTCAGCGCCATGATCGCCAGGAAGGCGGCGCCGAACGCGGCGCCGAACCCGGCCGGGATCCCGATCACGTGGAGGAAGCGGCCCATGCCGGCCGCGAACACCCCGCCGGCCGAGGCGGTCGGGCTCATGATGTAGCCCTTGTTCGCCAGGTAGATGCCGGCGGCGGTCGCGCCGAACACGACGGACAGCGTGCCGAGGACGGCCTCGCTGAACATCGCCCCGGCACCGACCGGCAGGGCGTCGGTCTCCTTCTCGAGCTGTCGCGCCGTCCCCGACGTCGAGACCAGGCTATGCCAGCCGGAGACAGCACCGCAGGAGATGGTCACGAACAGGATTGGCCAGAGCGGCCCCAGCCCCGCCACCGAGAAGTGGGTGAACGCCGGAATCTGGAAGGCGGCGGTCGCGGTTGCGCCGAGGCCGAGGTGGAACGCCGACAGCACGATACCGGCGATGCCGCCAACGATGCCCAGCGCGACCAGCCAGAAGCTCACGTAGTTGACCGGCTGGGCAAAGCGCCAGATCGGCAGCACCGAGCCCAGGTAGCAGAAGGCCAGGGCAAAGATGCCCCAGAAGAAGACCGCCCAGGTCATATCGCCATACGGCGTGTGGTAGAGCACGTAGGCCCCGGCCGCGTTGGCGGTCCCGGCCAGCTTGTTGAAGTCGGCCACGAGGCTGGTGACCGCGCCGGTCTGGCCGATCCAGATCCCGACGATCGCCAGCGCGACGGTGATGACGGTCGTCTGGATCAGATCGCGCCGCCAGCGGTAGGTCATCTGCCCCGCCAGCACGCCCGCCAGCGTCAGGACGATGAACCCGACCGGCACCGCCGGACTGGCGAGCACCCCGGCCACGATCGAGCCGAAGGCGCCCATGATGAGGAGCAGGTAGAAGTAGATGAACAGGAGCAGGATCGTACGGGAGCGCTCGGAGATGAACTTGAAGCCGAGCCCGGCCATGGTCATGCCGTCGTTGCGCATGGCCATCATCGCCGAGGCATAGTCCTGGATCCATCCGATGAAGAACACGCCGACCAGCAGCCAGATCATGGCCGGCAGCCAGCCCCACTGCAGCGCCACGATCGGCCCCACGATCGGACCGAGCGCCGCGATGGACTTGAACTGATACCCGAAGAGAACCGAACCGGAGGCCGGCATGAAGTCCACGCCGTCGTTGTACATGCGGGCCGGCGTCGCCCGTTTGGGGTCCGCCACGATCACCGTCCGGTCGACCCGCTGGGCGTACACCCGGTAGCCCACCACGCCGACCAACGCGGCAATCACCAATGCCAGGGCTCCCATGCAAACCCTCCTTGTGAAAAACTACGCGAAGGGGACGCACCGCGAGACACCCTAACTGGTCCGTGATAGTTGCACTCTAATACCGCGCGCCTCTGGCGTCAATTCCTGCGTTCGGACGCGCACTCCATTGTCCGCGACGGGCACGGGGGCCGCACCAGCCAAGACGCTTCGCGGGCGGGGCGAGCTGTCTCGACACGGCGAACCGCGGCGGGTGGAGCGTGACGATCCACTCCATCACTGACATTGCCGGAAATGTCACAGGCTGCCCGCATGGGGCAGCCTGTGCTGATTCGTGACCGGTGGGGTCTACGGGTCGCGTCTACCGGCGATCGAGCCCGTTCCAGAGCACCTCGGCGACACGGAACGGGTCGCTGGAGACGACGCTGGCCGCATACAGCTCCATGGCGCCGAAGTCGGAGGTGCGATTGAGCGGGTCTCCCCGGTCAACGATCCGGACCACTACCGGCATGTCGCTCCAGTCCTCCTCGGTCGGCGCCAGCGGGGGCTGGACCACCACGAGGTTGAACGAGACGACGTTGAGCTCCTCCACCAGGCAGCGCAGCGTCTGATACATGACGTGCGCCAGCTCGTCACTCACGGCCGGCGCCGTCAGGACCAGCTCCTTCTCCTTGAGTGGCGTGAGGTTCGCCATGACCCGGATATCCGCGGCCTGCGCCCCGAGCCCGAGCGCCTGATGCACCCGGAACAGGTCGTCCCAGTACCCGGTGCCGTACTCGCGACGGTAGTCGACCGCGGCCCGCCGCAGACGCTCGATCTTGGCGTACTGCATGCCCCGGGTGACGCTGACCTGAGCGTGCCCGTGCGGGATCGACGCCCCGCTCTTCCAGAGGCAGTTCCACATGAAGAACGGGTAGACCGCCGCGGGATCCTGCTGGTGGCAGTCGTCGAACCACTCCTGGGCCACCTGGATGGCGTCGACGGCCAGCGCCTCGGTGAAGGCCAGCGGGTCGTGCTCGTCGAAGATGACCACACCGTGGAAACCGTCGTATTTAGCGATATTGCTGGCAGTGACCGTGTGCGCGCCGAGCACGCGGCCGAAGGTGTCGGCCGGCGTGTTCATCAGCGGCTCACAGAAAGGGTCGGGCGCCGTCTTGGCGATCTCGTCGGCCAACTCCGCTGGGATGCGCGCCTCCAGTGGGCGCCGGGCGCGCAGCTCGTTGAACAGCGTCTCGTCCAGCGTGCGCCGGTTGGTGACTTTGACGACCTTCTGACGTACGACCGCGGCGACGGAGCCGAAGTAGCGCTCGATCCAGCGGTACATGTGCTCGGGCGGGTCGAGTTCCCCGACCGACGCCTGCACGCTGAATATGCGGTCGAAGAGGGTCCGGTCCTCGTCAGCGAGCGTGCTCACGATCTCGGCAAGGTCGACAATCCCGCGCTGTTCGACGAGCTGCGCCGCCGTGGTCCGGCCATGCTCCATTGAATGCTCCCCACTCTGCCGTTGTCGCGCTCCTGCTCGCACCCCTGGACGCCGCAGGCCCGGCCGCACATTGAGAGAACCGACTGCTGCCCCGCGGTCCATCTGGACCCGGCTCGACGCTCCGGCACGTCTGACGCGCCCGTATCGCCGTCGTGTCACCGGGCGTCGCGCCGGTCGCGCCGACTCCGCTCACCCCTCGTCTCGCGACCCGCGTCGCGGGTGCGCGCTGCCGACAATCGTACCGTAGCCCAACCAGCGCGTCCGCGACGCTCGACCGGGACCTCCGCGACGCGAGGCGTCGCGCGTTACCGCTCGATGAGACTCGCGCTCGTACGATGTAAGAACGCTGGAATCCGCGAACGGACGCGCCACTCACGACCACATCACCGCCACGCGCGGGTCGATCGTGTCCCCGCTCGGAATCTCCCGGACGTTGAAGTCCGCCTCAGTGACGTCGGTCCCGATCAGGACGTTTCTCCCGGCGCGCACGCCCTCGGGGACGAATGCTCGACGCCCGACGATGGTGATGCCGGTGTTCACCCGGTTGGGTTCCAGCCAGTTGCCGCTGTAGTCGTCGCCGAAGCCCAGATACGAGCCGGCACCGACCCGTACCTGCTTGTCGATGATGCAGCGGTCGATCACCGCACCCGGCCCGATCACCGCGTCGCCCATCACGATCGAGTCGCGCACGACCGCCGCCTCGTGGACGACCACGCCCGGCGATACGACCGAGTGCTCGACGGTGCCGCGGATGATGATGTCGCCGTGCGAGAGCAGGCTGCGCGAGACGCGCGACCCGTCCATGATCTTGGCCGGTGGGCGCTCCTCGCTCCGCGTGTGAATGCGCCAGTTCGGGTCGTAGAGGTTCAGCGCCGGGATGTCCTCCAGCAGCTCCATGTTGGCTTCCCAGTAGGACTGGATCGTGCCGACGTCCTGCCAGTAGCCACGAAAGAGGTAGGCGTAGGCCGCCCCGCCGTGGATCAGGTAGGGGATGACGTGCTTGCCGAAGTCCGTCATCTCGCCGCTGTACTCGGTGTCGTGGAAGACGTCGAGCAGCACGCTGCGCTTGAAGACGTACACCCCCATGGAGGCCAGGTTGCTCCGGGGGGTCGAGGGCTTCTCGTCGAAGTCGACGATCCGGTTGTCGGCGTCGACATCCATCACGCCGAAGCGCGGCGCGTCCTCCCACGGGACCGGCTGGACCGCGACCGTCACGTCGGCGTTGCGTTCCCGATGGAGCGCCAGCATCGGCCGGTAGTCCATCGCGTACACGTGATCGCCCGAGAGGATCATCACATCCTGGAACGACCGCTCGGTGACGAAGAAGAGGTTGTGGTAGATCGCGTCGGCGGTGCCCCGATACCAGCCGGACTGCGAGCGGCCCAGGTACGGCTGCAGGATCACCACGCCGCCGCTGCGCTCGCGGTCGAGATCCCAGGGACGGCCGTGGCCGATATGCTCGTTGAGTGAGTGCGGCCGGTACTGCGTCAGGACGGCGATGTGGAAGAAGCCGGAGTTGACACAGTTGCTCAGCGTGAAGTCGATGATGCGGTACTTTCCGGCAAAGGGCACCGCCGGCTTGGCTCGCTGGCGGGAGAGAATGCTCAGGCGCTCCCCCTGCCCGCCCGCGAGAATCATGACGCCGACCTCGTCCATCGCCGCGCCTTTCCGGCTCATCGGGCGGCGACCGCCGCTCGCTCCACGCGCCCTTTCCGGGAAACATCCGCATTGTCGTGGTGAGGCGGTTGGCGGTCAAGCCGGCTCCCGGAGCGGCGTCCCGCCTGTGCTATACTCCCGCGGATCGCAAGCGCCGCGCCGTCCGCGGCCCACCCAACCGAACGAGGAATCATGCGGGATCTCTTTCGCCGTCAGCCGCGCTTCAGTGCCGAGCCCCAGAGCGAGACCGGTCCAGCCGTTCCCGAGGATCTCTGGGTCAAGTGCCCGCGCTGCGGTGAGCTCACCTACTCGCGGGAGTTCGAGCGACTTCACCGTGTCTGCCCCCGCTGCAGCCACCACGGGCGCCTCACCGCCCATGAGCGCGTCGATCTGCTGGCCGACGCCGGCAGCTTCACCGAGTGGGACGCCGACCTCGAGACGGCGGACCCGCTCAACTTCGTCGCCAACGACGAGGCCTATCGTGACCGCGCCGTGACCGCGCGGCGCAAGAGCGGCGCGCACGAGGCGCTGCTGACCGGTGCGGCCACCATTGGCGGCTATCCGGTGGCCCTGGCCGTCGCGGAGTTCGGCTTCCTCGGCGCCAGCATGGGCTCCGTCTTCGGTGAGAAGCTGGCGCGCGCGGTCGAGCGCGCCATCGACGAGCGCCGAGCGGTCGTCACCGTCTCGTCGTCCGGTGGCGCGCGTATGCACGAGAGCCCCTTCTCGCTGATGCAGATGGCGAAGACTACCGCCGCGCTCGCGCGCCTGGCCGGCGCCGGGCTCGTGCACATCGCCGTGCTGGCCGACCCGTGCTACGGCGGAGTCACCGCCAGCTACGTCACCGTGGCCGATGTGATCGTCGCGGAGCCCGGGGCGATGATCGGCTTCGCCGGCCCGCGCGTCATCGAGCAGATCACGCGGCACAAGCTACCGGAGGGGTTCCAGACGGCCGAGTTCCAGCTGGCTCATGGGATGCTCGACCTGATCGTGCCCCGCCGCGGCCTCAGCGGGCAACTTGCCATCCTCCTCGGCCACTACGCCGCCGCGGCCGCCAGCACCGCCGCGACGCCGGCGGAGGTCGCCGGTGCCTGAGGCGTCCACCGCCTGGGACCGCGTGCTCCGCGCGCGCAGCGCCTCCCGACCACACACCCTCGACTACATCGGCGAGCTCGTCGAGGGTTTCGTCGAACTCCACGGCGACCGCCAGTTCGGAGACGACCACGCCCTCGTCGGCGGTATCGGCCGGTTTCGCGGCATCCCGGTCATGGTCGTCGGCCACCAGAAGGGCGGCAACACGCGCGAGAACCTGGAGCGGAACTTCGGGATGCCCCGTCCCGAGGGCTACCGAAAGTCGCTCCGGTTGATGCGCCAGGCGGAGAAGTTCGGCCTGCCCGTCATCGCGTTCGTGGACACGCCGGCCGCCGACCCCGGGCTCGGCTCCGAGGAGCGCGGCCAGGCCGTCGCGATTGCCGAGAGCCTGCTCGCGATGGCGTCGCTGCGCGTGCCAACCGTCGCCGTCGTCATCGGCGAGGGCGGCAGCGGCGGCGCGCTCGCCATCAGCGTGACCGACCGGCTGCTCATGCTGGAGAACGCGATCTACGCCGTGGCCTCGCCCGAGGCCTGTGCCACCATCCTGTGGCACGACGTCGGGCGCGCCCCCGAGGCCGCCGCCGCGCTGCGGCTGACCGCGGCCGATCTGCTGACGTTCGAAATCGTGGACGAGGTGATTCCCGAGCCGGTCCCCGCGGACCAGGAGCCGGGACCGACCATGCACCGCGTCGGTGACGCCGTCGAGCGGCACCTTCGCGAACTGGACGCCGTGCTTCAGGATGAGGGGGTCGCGGCGCTGCTCGATCGGCGGTACGCCAAGTACCGGCACATCGGGCGCTGGCATGAAGCCTCCCCGGTCGATCGCTCGACCAACGGCCTCGACCCGCTGTCACCCCAGTAGCCCTCCGCCAATCCCGAGACGGTGAACGGGGACCGCGTCTGGCGCGATCCCCTGCTTATCGACGCGTACGTAGACCCCGCCGATTCGACGGCTACTGCGGGGTCTGGTGGCCGCTCGTACTGTCGGACTTCGTGGTCGACTGGGCTTCGATCGCGTGCCGACTGCTTGCGCCGGAGCGAACCGGGATCGAGCGCGCGCGCGACTCCTCCGCTTTCGGCAGCCGAATCGTCAACACCCCGTGCTCCGAACTCGCCTCTGCTTTCTCGGCGTTGACGGGGGTCGGCAGCGTGATCGTCCGCTCGAAGTGGCCGTAGCGGCGCTCGCGCATCAGCCAGTTTCCGCCCTGCTGGCCGGACTGACTCGACTGGCTCGACTGGCTCGACTGCTGCTCCATGGACGCCGGGCCCTGCGCCGACTGCTCCCGCGACTCCTGACCCTGGTGCTCCCCGTGCTCCTCGCGCATGTCGCCGCTGATCGTGAGCGTGTCGCCCTTGATCTGGATGTGGACGTCGTCCGGCTTCACGCCGGGCATGGTCGCCCTGACGACGTAGTCGTCGTCGGTCTCACGGACGTCGAGCGGCATCCCACCCATCCCGGAGCGCTGGCTCAGCATCGTGGCGGGACGGACGAAGCTCTCCCGAAGTAGCTGGTCCATCGCATCCCGGAGCGACAGCATGTCACCCCACGGATCCCATCGCGACATACTCATGCGACTCGACTCCCTTCGTGGTGCCGGCTGGGCCCGCGCCGGAGGCGCGGCACGCGGGTAAGGACGCCCGAAGCCCGAGCGCGCGGCAAGTGGCCGCCAGACTCCGAGAACGTGGCCCGACTGGGCGCAGCCGGAAACCCGCAAAGGGCGTGCCTGCCTGACGGCTGTCGGGTGGATCGAGCGTGCTCGGGGGGACGGGGTTCTAGCGGCCGAGCAGCCCCAGCGCTTCCATGATCCCACGGTAGCGTTCGCCGCTTCCGTGATGTTCCTGGAGGTAGCGGTGCACGTGGACCAGGCGGTCCGACGTGAAGATGCCGCGGTAGACGCCGGACTCGGTGATGGCAATGGCCGGCCGCCCCGTCGCGATCATTCGGCGGTGGACGTCGAACACCGTGCAGTCGACGTCCATGGTCTCGACGTCGCGATCCATCACGTCGCGCACGCGGACCGTATCGCCGCGGTGGAGCTCCCGCAGCACGACGTCGCGCCAGAGCATGCCGACGACCGCCCCGTTCCGGGTCACCGCCACGTCGCGTGGGCCGCCGCGAAGCGCGCGCGCGAGCGGAACGTCCGGCGCGACGCCGCCCATGTCCCAGACGACGAACTGGCTCACCGGCAGCGCCCGCAACGACGTCTCGACATTGATCATGCGCGACTCGACGTAGGCCGCCACGATGATGAAGATCGCTACCAGCGGCAGCGCCACGTCGCGGGTGTAGAACGCGGCCGCCACGAGCGCCAGCGCCATCCCCTGCCCGAACACGACGGCGACCCGGGTCGCCAGCTGCCGGTTACTGACCGCCGTCAGGAGGGCGCGAAGCAGACGCCCGCCATCCATCGGGAACGCCGGCAGCAGGTTGAACACCGCGAGCATGACGTTGGAGATCCAGAGGTAGAGCACGAGCCCGGTAGCCGTCGTGTCCTCGACCATCCCGACAAATGACACCATGTCGTGGACGTGGCGCCCGGCGATCAGCAGCAGGGCGAGGGGCAGGAGCCCAACCGCCACCAGTCCGTTGAGGATCGGTCCGGCCAGGGCGATCCGGGCCTCGTGCCGCGGCGGCAGCGGCACCTGCTCGATGCGGGCCACGCCGCCTATTGGCAGCAGGGTGATGTCGTGGACCGTGAGGCCATAGCGCAGGGCGACGAAGCTATGCGCCAGTTCGTGGCCAATCACGCATACGAACACCGCCAGCAGCACCACCGCGCCGAATATCGCGCCGCGCAGTCCGGCGCCGACGGCGATCCCCCAGTAGTAGATCACCCAGAGCAGTGCGATCAGGATCGTCGGGTGGAGTTTGATCTGAATTCCCCGGATCGTCGCGATCCGGATAGCTCGCCCCACGGTGTGTCCCATCCCCCCTACGCGCGGGCCCCCAGCGTACGCGGACCATGAGGGACCCGGTCGCCGGGCAGTCTGCTTCGCGTCGGCCGATGCCCAGCGTGCTTCGATGATAGCAGGAATCTGGATAGCGGCGCGGCGTGGCCCGGTCGCCGCACAGGGTTCGCGTGGCACGCCCTCTGCGTAGGAGGGGAAGACCGCCGGAACATCCGGGACTGTCCCGGGAGCACGATAACCCGGCTCCCAGCCACGCCAGAGGAGAACTTCGGGAACGGCTAGCAAGATGCTTGCCACGACTTGCACGCGAGGGTATAGTGGGAACGACGGCACGATTCAGGGACCGCCACCCGCCGTCTCCACCGTCGAGTCGGTCGACCGTCACGCACCCCTCGCGGCATCGCGTCGCGGTGCGTCAACCTGCGTCCCTGTCCGGAACGTCGAGGAGGGCTTGAATGCCGGGTTATGACGTCTCCATGGATCTCTCTCCCGAGATGCGGATGTGGATCTCTCCGAGCCTCATCGAGGCCAACTACATCCTGAGCCTCTCGCGGATGGAGCTCCAGGAGGTCATCAAGCAGGAACTCGACGACAACCCCGCCCTCGAGATGGAAGACAAGGAAATCTGCCCGGTCTGCGGCGGTGTCCTCGAGGGAAGCTACTGTCCCAATTGCCTGATCAACCAGCGCGAGGAGCGCTACGACGAGCCGTTCGAGGACTACCCGGAAACGCTCTACACCGCGGCCACGCGCGAGCGCGACGACGGCGACGAGTTCGACCCGATGACCCTCGTGGCCTCCGAGATGACGGTTCCCGAGCAGATCCTCAGCGACGTCTCCTCCCTGTGCCACAACGGAGACCTGAGCGTCGCCGAGTACCTGGTCAACTCGCTCGACGAGCGCGGCTTCATCAGCGTCGACCTCGACGTCGTGGCGCGCCACTTCAACCGTTCGCGCGACTACGTCGAGCGCGTCCTCGAGCAGGTGCAGTCGGTCGCGCCCATCGGCGTCGGCGCGCGCGACCTGCAGGAGTGCCTGCTCATCCAGCTGCGCTACCTGCAGGACATCGGCATGGACGTCCCGCCCTACGTCGAGCCGATCTTGAGCGACTACCTGGAGCCGTTCGGAGCCCACAAGTTCGGCTACATCGCCAAAGAGCTCGGTATCACCAACGAGGACGTCGAGGCGGCCCGGGACTTCATCCGCGCGCACCTCAATCCCTTCCCGATGCAGAACCAGGAGGCGCGCTACTGGAAGACGCCGCTGCGTTCCCCGTACGTGGCGCCCGATGTGATCGTCAGCCTGCGCGACGAGGACCTGTCGGTTGAGGTCGTCGACACGCGCCACTTCCACCTGCGCATGAACCCACTCTACGACCAGATCGCGCGCGAGATCGGCCGCAGTCGCACCCGCGGCAGCTACAGCGACGCCGAACGTCAGCACATCCGGGAGTTCGTCAACCGGGCGAAGCTCTTCATCTCGAACATCAACCAGCGCCGTGAGACGCTCTACAAGATCTCCCGCTGCATCGTGGACCTGCAGGAAGACTTCCTGCGCGGTGGCGTCCGCGAGCTCCACCCGCTCACCCGCGCCGTGGTCGCGCAGCAGGTCGGCGTCCACGAGTCCACCGTCAGCCGTGCCACCGCCAACAAGTTCGTCATGCTCCCCAACCGGCGCGTCATCCCCTTCAGCGACTTCTTCACGCCGTCCCTCAGCGTGAAGGACATCATCAAGGAGATGATCGAGCGCGAGGGCGCACCCCTGACCGACCGTCGCATCTGCGATCTGCTCAGCCGCCAGGGGATCCGCATCGCCCGCCGCACCGTGGCCAAGTACCGGGCTGAGCTGCGCATCCTGCCCAGCACCATGCGCTGAGTCCGGTCAATTCACGCCACCTCATGCGCCGGCAGTCCGACAGTGGGCTGCCGGCGCGTATAATGCCCCGGCGCCCGCGGCGAGCAGGACCAGCCGGAGAGGATGAGGCCATGCCCGAGCCCCGCAGCATCCTGGAGGTCCGCCAGTTCGACCGCGAGTTCCTCGAGGAGATCTTCCGCCGGGCGGATGAGATGCGCGCGGTGGTGGCCTCGGGCGGATCGAGCCGCCTGCGCGGGAAGATCATGGCTACCCTGTTCTTCGAGCCGAGCACGCGGACGCGCCTCAGCTTCGAGTCGGCCATGTCGCGCCTCGGTGGGTCCGTCCTCTCCGCCGAGTACGCCCGCGAGACCTCGTCCGCCGCCAAGGGCGAGACGGTCGAGGATACGGCCCGCATCGTCGAGTCGTACGCCGACGTCATCGTCATCCGGCACCCGGAGGCGGGCTCGGCGGCCCGCGCGGCCGCCGTCGTCGACGTCCCGGTCATCAACGCGGGCGATGGCCCGCACGAGCATCCCACCCAGGGCCTGCTCGACCTGTACACCATCCGCTCGGAACTCGGTCGCGTCGACAATCTGACGATCGCGCTGGTGGGTGACCTCAAGTACGGGCGGGCGCCTCGCTCGCTGGCGCTGCTCGCCATGCAGACGCGCGGCGTCGAGTTGGTCTTCGTGGCACCACCCAACGTGCGCATGGGAGAGGACGTCAAACGGACGCTGGCCGAGGCGGGCGTTCGCTTCCGCGAGGAGGCAGACCTGCAGTCCGTGCTGCCCGCGGTCGACGTCGTCTACCAGACGCGCATTCAGCACGAGCGCTTCGCGTCCGAGGAGGACTACGCGGCCGCGCGTGGCCGCTACGTCATCGACCCGGAGGCGATGCAGCGGCTCGGCCGGCACGCCATTCTGCTCCATCCGCTGCCACGCGTCGACGAGATCGCGCCGCCAGTCGACCAGGACCCGCGTGCCGTCTACTTCCGCCAGGCCCGCAACGGCGTGTATGTCCGTATGGCGCTGCTCGACCTCCTGCTCGGCGAAGGTGGCTGAGCCGTCGACCAGAGACGGGAACGGACCGGTGTGCTCACGCCGGTCCGTCAATCTCAACCAGCAATCAATGGCGGTCAGAGCTCGGCGTAGGCGGCCAGCCGCTGGCCGCGCCGCCGGAGCTTACGCAGCGCGTCGTTCTCGATCTGGCGCACCCGCTCGCGGCTGATGTCGAGCTGCTGGCCGACCTCCGACAGTGTGTGCGGCGACCCGTTTCCCAGCCCGAACCGAAGCTGCAGCACGAGGCGCTCCCGCGGAGTCAGGCTCTCCAGAACCTGGGCGATGTCGCGCTGCATCAGCGTCTCGACCGCCACTTCTTCCGGCGTCCGCGTGACCTCGTCGGCGATGAGGTCGCCGAGGCTGCCTTCCTCCTCCTCGCCGACCGGCTTCTCGAGCGAGATCGTGCGCTGGGCCGCCCGGATGATCTGCTCGACCTTCTCCGGCGGCACGCTCATCGCCTCGGCCACCTCCTCCGGCTGTGGCGGCCGTCCCAGCTCCTGCGTGAGCTGGGACACCGTGCGCCGGTAGCGGGTGATGCTGTCGGTCATGTGGACCGGCAGCCGAATCGTGCGGCCCTGATCGGCGATGGCGCGCGTGATCGCCTGGCGGATCCACCAGGTGGCGTAGGTGCTGAAGCGGTAGCCGCGCCGCCAGTCGAACTTCTGTACGGCGCGCATCAGCCCGATGTTGCCCTCCTGGATGAGATCGAGCAGGGAGAGGCCGCGCCCCGCGTAGCGCTTGGCGATGCTGACGACCAGGCGCAGGTTGGCCCGGACGAAGCGCTGCAGCGCGACCATGTCCCCTTGCTCGATCCGCTTGGCCAGCTCGACCTCCTCCGCCGCGGTCAGGAGCGGTGCCTCGGAGATCTCGCGGAGGTAGAGCCTGATCGGGTCGGTGATCGCGGCCGGATCGTAGCGGAGCAGGTCCTCGAACTCGCGCTCGAGGTTCGGCTCCTCCCCGAGCTCCGCCAGTTCGCGGCGCTCATCGTCCTCGGCGGCGGCCAGCTCGTTCTGCTCCTCGACCTCGGGGTCGAGCTCCTCGTCGTCGGGCGGGTTGTCGCGATCGAAGCTCATCGGGGGAACCTCCCTCGGTCCGCGCAGGTCTGCCGGCAGCACGCGCTGGCGCTCGGCATCGTCGGCTCGGGTGGCGGCCCAGACCTGGCGCCGCGGACAAGATTAGCTCAGCAATGACGGCGCACGTACGCGGCTCGCAAGAACAATTCCAGCCGCCTGCCGGGTCGCCCCCACCGGTATACTTGGTCGGTTACCGACGTCACGACGTGCCCGCGGTGCCGGGCCGGGGAGCGGCTACCTACGATGATACCGACCTATCTCGCCGTGCGAAACTTCATGTCGTACCGTGACCCGGTCGAGATCGACTTCCGGGGCATCCATGTCGCCTGCCTCTCCGGCGACAACGGCGCCGGCAAGTCGGCACTCCTCGACTGCATCACCTGGGCACTCTGGGGCAAGGCCCGCGTCAACAGCGACCGCGAGCTCCTCTCGCTCGGCACCACCGAGATGGAAGTCTTGTACAGCTTCCTGCTCGATGGTCAGGAGGTGCGCGTCACGCGAAAACGCGGCAAGGGGGGCGAGGGCCCGTTGTCACTGGAGCTCGAGCTCCGCGACGGCGAGCGCTGGCGCACCCACACCGGCCCGAGCGTCCGCGAGACCCAGCAGACGATCAACGGCCTGCTGCGCATGGACTACGACACCTTCATCAACTCCGCCTTCATCCTGCAGGGGCGTGCCGACGAGTTCACCACCAAGACCCCGTCGGCGCGCAAGCAGGTGCTCGGCGAGATCCTCAACCTCGCGGACTACGATCGCTACGAGGAGCGCGCGCGCCAGGAGCTGCGGGATCGCGAGCGACGCCTGCGAGAGATCGACGAGGACCTGGCCGAGCTCGACCGGCGGCTAGCCAACCTCCCGGAACTCCGGTTCGACGTCGAGGAGCTTGGCCGCGAGGTCGTGTTCCTGGGCCTGGAGGCGGACGGCGCGCGCGTGCGCCTGAGCGAGGCCCAGGCGCGCGTCCAGGCACTCGAGTTCATCGCCCTGCGCCGCGACGCCGCGCACCGCCAGGTCGTCGCCTTCCGTGAGGAACTGGCTGAGAACTGCCGACTGCGAGACACGCTCGACGGCGAGATCGCGCGCCACCGCGAGGTCCTGGTGCGAAGGGACGAGATCGAGCGGCGCTACGCGGAGCTGGTGTCGCTTCGCGAGCGCCAGCATGAGCTCAGCCTGCTGCTGGCGGAGCGACAGATCCTGATCGAGGAGCGGGCCGGCCACGAGCAGCGCGTCCAGGAGGCGGTACATCGCCTCGAGTCCGAGATCCACTCGGTCGGCGCCCAGATCGGTGAGCGCGAGCTGGTGCTCAACGAACGGGCGGCGGTGGAGGCGCAGCAGGCGGAGCTGCTCGCCGAGCTCGCGACGCTGGCCGGGGTGGACGAGGACATCCGTGCGTTCCACGAGGAGCAGGCCGCGCGAGAGCAACGGCGCGGCGGCCTGGAGGCCGAGAACCAGCGGCTCAAGACGGACATGGACGAGATCAAGGCCAGGCTCGACCAGGTCGCCGCCGCCGACGCCCTCTGTCCGGTCTGCCGGCGCGAGCTGCATGTGGACGAACGTGCCCGCCTCCAGCGGGAGTACCGCGCCGAGGGCACGGCGCTCGGGGACCGCTTTCGGGCCAACCGCGCTGCCGTCAAGGAGCTCGACCTCCGGACCGCTGAGGCGCGCACCCGCCTCGACGAGCTCCAGCGGCGTCGCACCCGGTCTGAGGCGCTGCAGAAGCGCGCCGCCGCGCTCGCCGAGCGTCTCGCGCGCGTGGGGCAGGCGGGGCAGGAGATCGTGGCGCTCCGCGCGCACCACCAGGCGCTCACCGGCCTCCTCGACGGCGGCAAGCCGGGTGCCGAGCACCGTGCCGAGCTGGCCCGCATCGACGCAGCGCTGGCCGTGCTGCGCTATGACCGCGACGAGCACCGCCGGGTCGATGCCCGAGCCAGAGAGCTTCAGCCGGCCGAGAAGGAGCAGCAGGACGCGCTCATCGCCGGCACGGCCGTGGAGCGGGATGAGGCACGGCGCGTCGCGCTGACGCTGGAGGCGGAGAAGCTGGAGCGCCAGCTCGCTGAGGCCGAGGCGGAAGAGGTCGACCTCGCCGCGCAGCTCGGTCAGCTCGAGGCCCTGCTGAGCAAGCGCGACGAGCTGCAGGTCCTGGTCGACACGGCCGAGCGCCGGCGCGGTGAGGCTCAGGAGCGGCTCGGCGCCGCGCAGCAGCGGCTGGACGACTGCCTGCGCCTGCAAGACGATCGTGACGACCTGGCCGCGCTGCGTCTACAGGTCGCGGACGACAAGATGGTGTTCGAGGAGCTAGCGCTGGCGTTCGGCAAGCGCGGCATCCAGGCCATGATCATCGAGAACGTCATTCCCGAACTCCAGGACGAGGCCAACGCGATCCTCGACAAGATGCCGGGCAACACGATGCGCGTCGAGTTCCGTACGCAGCGTCAGGCGCGCAGCACCGACAGCACGATCGAGACGCTCGACATCGTTATCAGCGACGAGGCGGGCCGCCGCCCCTACGAGCTCTACAGCGGCGGCGAGGCCTTCCGTGCCAACTTCGCCATCCGCGTCGCCCTCAGCACGCTCCTGGCGCGTCGGGCCGGTACGCGGCTGCAGACCCTGGTCATCGATGAGGGCTTCGGCACGCAGGACACGCGCGGGCGCGACGGGATCGTCGAGGCGATCCGGGCCATCGAGCCGGACTTCGAGACGATCCTGATCATCACCCACATCCCCGAGCTCAAGGAGCTCTTCCCCACCCGCATCGAGGTCACCAAGACTACGACCGGATCGCAGGTCCAGGTGATCTGACGTCTCCCGACGCCGGTAAGCCGGCCGTTCCGCGCGCTCCCCCACCGCTCGAACGGGCGGGTGCGGCTGCCCGGAAAGGCGGCTGCGCTCGTCGGCGCGGTGCCCTACCGTTGAGGCAGAAGGACGGATTCGCGACAGGAGGTACCATGGGCGCGTTCATGCCGGCGGAGATCGCCTACCTGGACAGCCAGATGCTCGGGAGGCTGGCCACTACCGGACCGAAGGGCCACCCGCACGTTGTCCCGGTCGGCTACCGGTACAACCTCGAGGCGGATGCTATCGACATCGGCGGCCACAGGTTCGCCGTCTCCCGAGAGTTCCGTGACATTCAACGGCAGCCCTGGGTGGCGTTCGTGGTCGACGACATCGCCTCCACCGACCCCTGGCGCGTCCGAGGCGTCGAGGTGCGTGGCATCGCCGAGGTGCATGCCGACGGCGGTGAGGCAATCCGGCCGGGCTTCGATCCCGAGATGGTCCGCATCCGGCCGCGGCGCGTCGTGAGCTGGGGACTCGACGGTTCCGGGCTCCGGCGTGACGCGCGCTCGGTGGACCAGTGAGCTCGGCGCCCCGGCGCTAGCCGCCCGCGGGGGCGTCGAGGGGCAGGCGCACGGCGAAGGTGCTGCCCTTCCCCGGCTCGCTCTCGACACCGATCACGCCGCCGTGCCGCTCCACGATCCGGCGCGAGATGTAGAGACCGAGCCCGGTCCCGGGTAGGTGGGAGCCGGCTGCCGCGCGTGCGAAGGGCTGGAAGATGCGCTCCCGGTCGTCGGCGGCGATGCCGATGCCGCGGTCGCGTACCGTCAGCACGGCGGCTTCGGTCTCCGCGGCCACGGAGACGTGGACGGACTGGGTGGCGTCCGAGTACTTGAGGGCGTTCGTCAGCAGGTTGGTGACGACCTGATCCAGCCTGGCCCGGTCCCAGCAGCCAACGGCCGGACCGACCGCCGCCACATGGAGCCGGTCACTGCCTTTTGCCGCGGCCTCCTCGCGCGCCGCCACCTCGCGCACCAGCTCGACGAGGTCGAACCGTTCGCGCCGGAGCTCGAGCCGGCCCTGCTGAAGCTGGGACGCATCCAGCAGGTCCGCCACCAGCGCCTGCAGCCGGTCGACCTGGCCACGCAGCCGGTCGACACGCCCGGCCAACCGGCCCGTCGTCCCGCTCGCCTGCCGCATCTCCCGCGACAGCAGCTGTGCATAGCCCACGATCGACGTCAGCGGCGTCTTCAGCTCGTGCGCCGCGGTGGACAGGAACTCTTCCTGGAACCGGCGTGCCTGCTCCGCCTCGTGGAACAGCCGCGCGTTGTCGACCGCCAGCGCTGCTCGACGAGCGAGGTCTGTTACGAACGGGAGGTCGGCGGCCGTGTACCGGCGACCCGACTCGGCGAGCACGACCGAGAGGACGCCGAGCGGCCGCCCACGCGCCAGGAGCGGCACTACCATCGACGACCGCGGCTGGAGGACCGCGAAGAGCCTCCGATGCTCGTCGTCGGCAGCGGCGCGGTCGAGCTGCTTGTCCTCGACGGCGAAGGTGCAGGCGGGCACGCCGGTCTGGAACACCCGCTGGAGCGAGTTCGTCGGCTGGGTGGCCCATTCGGCGCCCGGCAACCGGGCGAGGAGTTCTTGCTTTGCCGGATCGACGTGGGCGATTCCGACCCGATGGAGCCGGCCGTCGGCCTCCACCACGTGGACGGTCGTCCAATCCGCCACCAACGGCACCGCCAGTTCCGCGACCTGCTGGAGCGTCGCCGCGTAGTCGAGTGATCCAACCAGGACCGCGGTCGCTCGGTCGAGGAACTCGCGGCGCTCCTCCTCGCGCAGCCGGTCGGTGACATCCTGGAAGGTGCTGAGGATCGCCCGCACCGCCGGGTCGTCGAAGAGGTTCGTGCTCGTCCCCTCGATCCAGCGCCAGGAGCCGTCCCGGTGGCGGAGGCGGAAGCGGCCTCGCCCCACCCGCCCGGGTGCCGCGACGAGCATGCGGAAGCGCGGCCGGGCCTCGTCCCGGTCGCTGGGGTGCATCAGGTCAAAATGGTTCGCGCCGACGACCGACGCGGCCGGGTAGCCCAGCACGCGCTCGACGGACGGGCTGGCGTAGCGAATCACGCCGTCGGCATCGAGCAGGGCGATCGCATCCAGGTGGTGCTCGATCAGGGCCTGGAAGACGGGCGTCGTCGGCGCGAGCTCCGGCGCTGTCGACCGGACCGCCGCGAGGGCCCCACCGTCCGCCGACGGTTCCATGCACAACCTCCACGCGGAGAGTTCGGCGGGATGGCTCGTGCCGGCGATTCTACCGCAGTGCCGTCGCCCCGCTCGGTCTCCGGCCGTTGTCAGGTTCCCCGGGGGCGCTAGGGCGAGCCGGTGGCGAACACCCGGAAGCCGGCGGTCGACGATGGGGCATTGAGGACGGTGGCGTTCAGCGTTGCCTCCTGGTGCGGCTGGAGCGTGCTGGGGTTAGCGATACCCCAGTCGTAGCCCACGACCCAGCCGTGGCTGTCGTACAGCCCGACGACGTAGGAGACGAACTTGAGCGGGACGGAGCCGTCGTTACGCACGACGGCAGAGACGCGGTACTGGGAGCCGGTTCCCGCGCTGCCGACTGACTCGATCAGGCTCAGGTTCGAGAGCGGCACGTGGCTGCCGGGGTCGCCGCTTGCCGAGACCTGCGCGCCCGCGAATGGCTGCCCGGTATCGAACCAGACCTCGAACGGCACCTGCTGTCCGCCCGCCAGCGCCCCGAGCGCGAGAAAGACGTTCTGCTCCGCGGTCACCGAGCCGGCCGCGTCGAGGAGCTTCACGTCGATCTTGACGTTCTCGTACGGGCCGAGCGCGGCATTGCGCACGTCCCCGATGAAGACCCATTTGCCGGACGCGTCCTGGTGGTAGGAGAGACTCTCGACGAGCAGCGGGTTGCCGCCGTCGTACAGGTAGCGCCACTGGAAGTAGTGCTGACCGACGTTGCCGGTCTCGACCTGCCAACCGGGAGCGTTGCTCGGGGTGTAGGTCAGCACGCGCCGCTCGAACACCTGCACCAGCACCTGCTTGGGCACCCCGCCAACCTTGACCGTCGTCCAGTACGCCTCCGTGATCGGGTAGCCGGTCGCGAAGAAGGGGTTGTTGAACAGGGGCGCCGTCATGGTCTGGAAGCCGTCGTTGACCGGCCCGGAGCTGGTCATGAACGCCCAGAAGACGGATGCGACGGTGTGGTGGGTGGGGGCGTCG
>DASSZN010000156.1:0-4061 GCA_035702805.1 Thermomicrobiaceae bacterium
GTCCGCCGCCCCGCCTCGCTCGCCACCGGCTCGATCTCGATCACCGTGACGTGCCCGGCCGCCTCGGAGAGGGCCAGCCCGAACACGCCGACGCCCCCGTAGAGGTCCGCAACCTCGTCGCCCCCCGCGAGGCCGGCCAGCCGCCGCACCCGTGCCAGCAGGTCCGGCAGGAGCTGCAGGTTCGACTGGAAGAAGGCACCGGCCGGCAGTACGTAGTCGAGGTCGCCGATCTCGACCGTGGCGAAGGGGTCGCCCTCGACGGCACGCACCCCGCCGTTCGCCTCCCGCAGCGAGACGCTCTCCACCCCGCGCTGCGCGACGAGCGCCGCCGCCGTCTCGGCCAGCCCCGGCGCCGCGTCGATCGCCAGCCCGTCCACCGCCTCCAGCAGGAGCTGCAGCCGCCGGTCCGCCGCCGGGCCGACCACCTGCGCGTGGAGGAGCAGGCGGCCCCGGTAGTCGGGGACCTCGCCGAGCTTGATCAGGCGGTTGACCTGCTCGAGCAGCCGGTCGATGAGTGGGTGGACCACCGGGCACTCGGTGAGGCGCACCACGCGCTTGGCGCGCCGCTCGCGGAAGCCCGCGCTCTCGGCCAGCGCGATCTGGGCGCGGACCCGGTAGTGCCAGGGGTCGGGCATCGGGACGACCTCGTCGATGCGGGTGGGCAGCCGCTGGCCGGCCAGGAGGCGCCGGACGATGGCCGCCTTGTGCTTGAGCTGGCCGGCGTGGTCCAGGTGCTGCCACTCGCAGCCGCCGCAGCGGTCGACGACCGGGCAGCGCGGCGCCACGCGCTCGGCCGCCGGCTCGAGCACGGCGACGACGTCGCCGCGCCAGTGGCTGCCGGCGCCGTGGAGCGCGACCCGCGCCGTCTCGGTCGGGATGCCCCCCTCCACCGCGACGCGCCGCCCGGCGAGCTCCGCCACGATCGTCCCGTCGCTGGCGAAGCGCCCGAGCTGCAGGTCGACCCGCTCGCCCCGCGCGCCGCCGCTCGTCCCGCGCCGTCCGCCTCGACCCATCGCGCCCGCCCCGTGCTCAACCAGAAGACGCCGCCCCCCGGCGGCGCCCGCGCTCACGCTTCCAATGATACCGGGATGCCGGGGCTACGACGGCGGGCCGGTCGCGTCCGAGGCCGAGCCGGCCGGCACGGCAACACCGGACTCGGCGGCGGCGACTTTCCGGGCGCGCTCGGCCTGCAGCCAGCGGGTCTCGCGCACGAACAGGCCGATGATCGAGGCGGCGATCAGCCCCAGCCCGCCGACCGCCGCCGCGGTCAGCGACAGCCCGATGGCGTCGGCCACCGCCCCCACCGCGAGCGGCGCGATCGCCTGGCCGCTGTCCCCGATCAGCCGCCAGATGCCGAGGAACTCCCCCAGCCGGCCGGCGGGCGCCAGGTCGGCCCCCAGCGTCATCATCGTCCCGGCGCCCATGCCGTTGCCGATCCCGACCAGCATCACGGCCCCCAGCAGCGTCCAGAAGCTGTGGGTGAGCGGCACCAGCAGCATGCCCAGCCCCATGATGCCGAAGGACGGCACCGAGGCCGCCTTGCGCCCCCAGCGGTCCATCACGTAGCCGGCGGGCGCGAACAGGAGCACGTCCGCCAGCGACGAGGCGCTGACGATCTCGCCGACCTGCGCCGGGTCGAGGCCGAGGGCGTAGCTGCCGAAGAGGGGGATCACCAGTTGGCGGCCGGCGCGCACCATCTGGCCGAAGATCTGCCCCGTCCCCGCCGCCACCACGTCCCGGTGGTTGCCCTCGACGGCCTGGCGCAGCACGCCGAAGCTCAGCCGGTGCCCGGCGGGCTGGGCGGAGGTCTCCTCGTCGCGCACGAAGACCCCGGCCACGACCGTGGCGGCGCCGGCCAGCATCCCGGCCACCACCAGCGCCGTCCCCAGCCCGAACTGCTGGCCGACCAGGCCGCCGATGGCCGGGCCGGCGAAGGTCCCCAGCCGGTTGATCCCGCCGAAGGTGGAGATGGCCCGCCCGCGCGACTCGGAGGGGATGGCCTGGGCCAGGTAGGCGTGGCGCGACAGGCCCCAGAACGAGGTGCCGATGCCGGCGACGAAGCGGACGAGGATCAACAGCGGCACGGCCCGGACCAGCCCCAGCGCGACAGTGGCCACCGCGAACAGGCCGGCCCCGAGGACCATCGAGCGGCGGAAGCCCATCCGTGGCAGGAGCATCCCGGTCGGCAGGTCGGAGAGGGTGGTACCGATCCAGGCGGCCGCCACCACCAGGCCCGCCAGGGCGTAGGAGCCGCCGAACTGCTTGGCGTAGAGCGGGAGGACGGGGATCATCAGGCCCTGGCCGAGCGCGAGCAGCAGCGTCGGCACGTAGACCGGCAGCAGCAGCCGGGCATGCTCTTCCCTCATCCGCCTGGCCTGCTCCCCGTGGACCGCCCCGTCGCCCCTCGTCCCGTGCCGCGCTCGCCATTGGCAGAGCCCGCCGATCATACCGCACGCGGCGGCGCCTCGCGCGGGCTCAGCCGGGCGGGCGCCGCGCCAGCCGGTAGGCGCGCCGTGCCGCCGCCTCGTCCCAGCGCCGCCGCTCGTCCGGGCTCTCGAGCCGCAGCGGCGCGACCGGGCAGGGCTGGTCGTTCTCGTCGAGCGCCACGTAGACCACGTAGGCGGTCGAGGTGTGGGTGACCCGGCCGGTGGTGATCTGCTCGGCCTGGACGATCACCTCGACCTCCATGCTGGTCGTGCCGGTCCAGGTCAGGCGGGCGGTCAGCATCAGCAGGTCGCCGACGAAGACGGGGTGGAGGAAGGTCATCGAGTCGACCATCACGGTCGCGACGCGGCGCCGGGCGTGGCGCGAGGCCACGATGCCGCCGGCCGTGTCCACCAGCTTCATCACCGTCCCGCCATGGACGTTGCCGTGCGGGTTCGCGTCGCTGGGGAGGGTGAGCTGAGTGAGGGTGACCTCGCTCTCGCTCACGCCGCGGGGGGCGAGGCCCGCCTCGCCCCGGTCGCCTGTCGACACGCCCGACCCCCTTGCCTGCGCGCCGCGCGGCGCCCCGTCCCGTGCCGCCGCGACACTCTACACCGCGGGCGCCCCCGGCGGGCAGGGTCTGAACGCGTGCCCGGAGCCCGCGGCGACGGCGCCGCTCAGTCGGTGGCGGCCTGGATCAGCGGCGACAGCTGGCCGAGGAGCCGGAGCGCGCTCGGCAGGTCGAGCGCGAAGATGGGCTGCGACGTCAGGGCCGGGATCAGCAGGAGGTAGGAGTAGGGGAGCTGCCGGCTCACCTCCCGCGCCGGATAGAGCTCCACGGTGAAGCCGGGGGTGGACCCACTGGTGCCGAAGATCGCCGTCGGCGTCGAGCCGTAGCCGAACTCGCGCAGCGTCTCCTGGGCCATGTCGGGGAACGGGTTGTCGATGGCCGACCAGTCACCGTTGTCGAACAGCCAGGCGCTCTCCATGGTCGTCTCTCCTCGTCCGTGTCCCGGTATCCCGATTGCCGTCCGGTCCCGCCGGTCCGGCTCCCCTCACACGACGCGTGCCAGCCGGGGCCGCCCGGACCCGCGAGCGCGGCCCCGTCCCGGAGGACGGAGCCGCGTGGAGAGGGGGAGGTGTTGGCATGTTGCGCAGCGTCCGGCGGCTCAGGCGCGTCCCGTGGCCTCGGCCGGCCGCGCGGCCGGGACCGGAGCGAAGACCCGGCCCGGGCTCCACGGCGCCCCCAGCGCCGGCAGCAGCACCCGGTCCAGCCCCCAGTACCCCGCCACCTTCCAGGCCAGGATCAGCGCCACCGCCAGCGCGAACAGCACCGGGTTGGTCGAGGCACTGCCCGCCAGCATGTAGCTGAAGTTCATCAGTGCCCCGAAGAAGGCTGCCACCCCCACCAGGCACCCCACCAGCATCCCCAGCCCCACCAGCGTCTCGCCGAAGCCGATCAGCGGCCCGAACCAGGTGTAGGCGTGGTGGTGGAGCATGAACGTCAGGAACTCCCGGTACCAGCCGTAGGTGATGGCCGCGTGCCCCGTCGTCGGCACCGCCGTCGCGCTCGTCCAGTACCCCTTGAGCGCCGTGCCGCCCCCCAGCCAGCCGGTGCCGGTCAGCTTCTCGTACCC
>DASSZN010000317.1:0-6619 GCA_035702805.1 Thermomicrobiaceae bacterium
TGGCCCTGGATCGCAGTGTCTTCGTCAAGCAGGTCACCGCGGGGCTGGCCTCGGTGGCCAACTCGTTCTTCCCCAAGGGCACGCTCGACTGGGACGCGAGCCTGAGCCTGCCCTACGACCTCACCAGGGCCAAGCAGCTCATGTCCCAGTCCAAGTACCCCAGCGGCTACAAGGGGCTCACCCTGCAGTACTCCAGCGGCGACACGCTCGGTCACGACAATGCGGTCATCGCCCAGCAGATGTGGAGCCAGATCGGCCTGCAGTTCACCATCCAGCAGGTCGATGCGTCCACGCTCGCGGCCAACTGGTACAAGAGCGACTACGAGTCGATCTCCGGCTACCAGTGGACCAACGGCATGGCGGACCCGGAGCAACTGGTCGAGTTCTTCTTCGTGACGCCGCGTATGAACTCCGGGTACCAACCTGCTCAGTCCGCCATCAACCTCGTCAACCAGGCCCAGCAGGAGCTCGACCCGGCCAAGCGCCAGCAGGACTTCTATCAACTGCAGCAGATCTATAACCAGGACGTCGGGGGCACGATCTCGCTCTACTACACGCCGCTGGCGAGCTACGTGGGAAACAACGTCCAGGGGTTCTACCGCTCCCCGCTCGGCTTCCCGTTTTTCTGGGAGACCTGGCTCGGCAAGGCGTGATGCGCGACCGATCCTCCGAGTGACGCGGCTCGCGCCGGGGGCCATCCGGACGCCGGTTGGCCACCCGGCAACCATACCCTGAGAGAAGGCCATGGGACGCACCGCCTACATCCTTCATCGACTGATCCAGATGATTCCCACCATCGTGATTCTGGCGATTCTCATCTTCCTCATGATCCGTGCGATCCCCGGCAATCCCGCGGTGACGGTGCTCGGTATTCAGGCCACGCCGCAGGCGGTGGCCCAGATGAGCCGTCAAATGGGGCTCGATAAGCCGTTACCGGTCCAGTTTGCGATCTACGTCGGCCAGATTCTCCACGGCGACCTCGGCCGCTCGACGCTGATGCAGGTCCCTGTTGTGACGCTGGTCAGGCAACGGCTGCCGTTGACGCTCGCACTGGTCGTCTACGCCATGATCCTGTCGTTGCTGATCACCATCCCCCTCGCCATCGTGGCGGCGCTGAAGAAGGATCGCCTCGCGGATCAGATCGTCCGCGTCTACAGCATCGCCGGCATTTCGACGCCCGCTTTCTGGATTGGAATCCTGCTGCTCATCCTGCTCGGCGTGAAGGTTCGCCTGTTCCCGGTCGGCGGCATCGGTACGTCCCCGCTGCAGGACCTCCGCTACCTCTTTCTCCCGGCGCTCACGCTCGCGCTGGGCATCTCGGCCGTCCTGATCCGCAACCTGCGCGACGCGATTCTCACCACCATGAGTGCGGAGCACGTCATGGTCGCCCGCGCCAAGGGGCTGCGCGGTCGAGTCGTGTTGCTGCGCCACGTGCTGCGCAACGCGCTGATCTCGACGGTGACCTTGATCGGGCTCTACCTGGGCTGGCTCGTCGGTGGCTCGGTGATCATCGAGGACGTGTTCGGGTTACCGGGTATGGGGAGCATGATGATCAGCTCGATCCTGGCCCGCGACTATGCGGTGGTCCAGGGGTTCACGCTGGTCTACGCGGTGCTGGTGTTGGTGATCTACCTCCTGACGGACATCGCGTACTCGGTCGTCGACCCGCGCATCACGCTGTGAGGAAGCCCGGATGACGTCAGTTGCCACGGACCGGACAGTTGGCCAGCCGCTCGTCACGCGGTCGCGGTGGGATCGCGTCAAACGCGTCGCCCGTCAGAACCCAACGCTCGTGGTCGGCATCGCGCTGGTCGCGGTGGTGATCGTGGTGGGTATCGTCGGCCCCTTCGTCGCGCCCTACGATCCTATTGCCCCAAACTACAGCGCGGCCGTTCAGCCGCCGACGGCCGCGCATCTCCTCGGCACCGACAAGTTTGGGCGGGACCAGCTGTCGCGCATTCTGTACGGCGCGCGGATTGACCTCGGGGTGGGGATCATCACCGCCCTCGTTCCCCTGGCGATCGGCGTGCTGATCGGCTCCGTGTCCGGCTTCTACGGCGGCTGGATCGACACGGTCTTCATGCGCCTCATCGAGATCCAGGTCGCCTTCCCCTTCTACGTGCTCTTGATCGCCATCATCGCGATCCTGGGGCCGGGACTGCTCAACATGTACTACGCGCTGATCCTGGTCAGCTGGGTCGGCTTCGCCCGCCTGATCCGCGGCGAGGTCCTGGTGGCGAAGAATCTCGACTACACCGTGGCCGCACGCACGCTTGGCTGCTCGGACTGGCGCATCATGCTGCGACATCTCCTGCCGAACGTGATCGGGCCGGCGCTGATCTTCTCGATGTCGGTCGTCGTCTTCAACATTCTGGCCGGGGCGGCGCTCGGGTTCATCGGCCTCGGGGTGCAGCCGCCAACGCCGGAGTGGGGCTCGATGATCGCGGACGCGCGTGAGTACATGACGACCGCCTGGTGGCTCCCGACCTTCCCCGGCCTGGCGATCGCCATCGTCGGCGTCGCCTTCAGCGTCCTTGGCGATGGTCTGTCCAACGTGCTCCGCGGCGGCACGCGCTGAGTCGGGGGGAACCTGCGGCCCGGACCCTCGATGTCATCCTGGTCTGAGACATGCCCGGTCCGGGTCGAAGACCTGCTCGCCCAGATTCGGAGGAGGTTGCCGGTGGTACTCGGGGAGGCCTCGCCCGGTACTGATAGCGGGCACTCGATGGCGCTGGTCGTATCCGGAAACGACTAGGGGATCCTGGCCCAGGAGGCGGTTTCCCAGGACAACGCGAGCGACGGCGCGGGGTTCACGCGTCGAGGCGACGCTCCTGGCGCTCCCGACGCGCGATATGTGTCCGCCAGAACGAGCTGGCACTCGCCTTCCGGTCTGATGCAGTGCGTCGTGGTCCTCGTCAGTATGGCGGCCTCGCAAATACATGGAGTCAGCCGAGACACCGACCGCTTCATCGCTGGCGCTGACGCCTCGCGTCGGCTCCGCTCGTGAGCGCGGCGTTCAGACCGCGCGCATCCCCGGCTGGCGATGGAGGTCGCGGGTCACGACCGCGGGCACGGGCGCGAGCCGGCGCGGCCCGAGCGCGCCGACGATCGGGAGCGGCGCCCGGGCCGTCCGGTCGTCGTGCCGGAGCGCGTCGCCGATGGCGCGCATCCCCTGGACCCAGCCCCGGGCGTCGATGCCGAGGTCCGCGCTGGCCAGCTCCGGGGTGTCGTCGCGCCGGGCATCCCGCTCCCCGCCCAGCTACGAGCGCGGCGGCGACGTCTCCTCGTCCGGCGGGGTCTCCCGCGGCGCGTCCGACCCGCTCTCCTGTCGCCGCTGCTCCTCCAGCCGGTCCGCCAGCATCTCCAGCTGGCGGTTCAGCCCGCGCAGCGAGCTGATCGCCGCCTCCCGCGCTTCCGCCACCGACCGCTCGGACGCCGCCCGCGTCGCCCGGAACGCCGACGAGCGCGGCGCCTCGGTCTGCTCCGCGACCCGCCGCATCACCCGGTCGAGCCGGTCCGCGGCGCTCCGCAGGTCGTCGCGCAGGTTGCGCACGGCCTCCTCCTGGTCCGCGCTCCGCTCCGCGCTCCACGAGACGCGGAAGGCCTGCGCCAGCCGGTTGCCCAGCTCGCGCAGCTGCTCGCCGACCTCCCGCCACGATTCGGCGAGCGAGCGCGGGTGCTGCCCGTGGCTCGGCGTCGGCTCGCGCGGCGGCGGGGCCGGTATTGGCGTCTGGTTGTCTGCCATGGTCCACCTCCTTGTGCGACACCCGACGGCGCGGCACCGGTCGGCGGGTCCGTCACCCTTCGGCGACCGGCTCGTCGGGATGGTCCTCTGCCAGCAATTCCCGGACCCGCGGTGCGACCGCGCCCGCGTAGAGCCGCAGCGTGCGCTGGACCCGGGCGGCATCCAGGCCGGACAGGTAGGGGTTGGCCAGGAAGACGTCGAGCGTCAGCCGCCGCGCCGCTGCCGCCAGCGCCCGCGCGCACGTCTCGACGCTCCCGGCGAGGACGACCTCCTGGCTCCGTAGCCGGCGTACCGCCCGGAGCGCGTCGGCCCGCGACAGGTTGGCCGGGCGCGCGGCGCCTACCTCCCGCGGCGACGCGGCGAAGACGTCGCCCAGCTTCATCATGTCGCCGGTCATCTCCTCCTCGGCCTGGGCGTCCGTCTCGGCGACGTACAGGTGGCGCATCAGCGCCAGCCGCTGGCTGGGCTCGGGCGTCTCCCGCTCCCGCACCGCGACCCGGTAGACGACGCACGGCCCGGCGAGCTGCTCGGTGCCCTGGAACCCGACCGCGAGCGACAGCCCGTTCCGTGCCGCCCACTGGGCCGCCTGCGGGTCGTTGCCCGCGTACCACATCGGCGGGAAGGGGCGCTGCACCGGGGCCTCCACGTAGAGGTCGCTGAACTGCCATACCTGCCCCGGGAACTGGAACCGCTCGCCCCGCCAGGCCCGCTGCATCAGGACGATGCCTTCCATCATCAGCAGCTGGCGGACGGCCGGGTCGATTCCCAGGCTCACCAGTTCCTCCGGGCGGTGCCCCAGCCCAACGCCGACCTCCATCCGGCCGTCGCTGAGCTGGTCGAGCATGACGACCTCTTCGGCGAGGCGCATCGGGTTGTGCAGCGGGACGACGTAGGCCAGCGCGCCGAGCCGGACGCGGCTGGTGCGCGCCGCGCAGGCCGCCAGCCAGACGCTCGGGGACGGCGTGCGGTAGTGCGGCATGAAGTGGCGCTCGGCGGCGAAGTAGTAGTCGAGCCCCAGCTCGTCCACCAGCGCGACGTCGGCCAGGTGCTCGGCGTAGGCCTCCCGCGACGAGGTGCCCGGCGGCACCTGCATGATGTCGAAGATGCCGAACTGCACGTGCGCGTCCCTCACCGTCGCGGGTCCCCGCGGCCACCCGGCCACGGCCTGACTATAGCGCACGGACGGCGCGCCGGACGCCGGGTCACGACGTCACGGCTCGCGACCTTGAGTTCGGCCTTCCCCTGGGCTACAGTCCGGCGGACGGTTCATCGAAGCCGGCGGGCCGGCACGATCCGGCTCGACACGTCGCGGCCGGCTGCCGCGCTACGCGGGAGGGAGCCTTCGTGCAGTACCGACAGATGGGAACGAGCGGCGTCATGGTCTCGGTCGTCGGCCTGGGCGGCAACACCTACGGCCGCTACTGCGACGCCGACCAGACCGCCGCCGTGATCCACCGCGCGCTCGACCTCGGCATCAACCACGTCGATACCGCCGACATGTACTCGTCGGGCGTCTCCGAGGAGTTCGTCGGCCGCGCTATCGCCGACCGCCGGGACCGCGTGGTGCTCGCCACCAAGACGGGCTTCCCGATGGGCCAGGGACCCAACGACGTCGGCCTGTCGCGCCGCCGCATCATCGACAGCGTCGAGGCCAGCCTTCGCCGGCTCGGCACCGACTACATCGACCTCTACTACCTCCACCGCCCCGACCCGATCACGCCGATCGAGGAGAGCCTGCGCACGCTCGACGACCTGGTCCGTGACGGCAAGATCCGCTACGGCGCCGTCTCCAACTACGCGGCCTGGCGGGTCGCCGAGATGGTCGGGATCTGCGCGCGGGAGAGCCTCGAGCGCCCGGTGGTCAGCCAGAACCTCTACAACATGCTCGACCGCGGTATCGAGGCCGAGCTGGTGCCGGCCTGCCGCCACTTCGGCATGAGCGTCGTTCCCTTCTCGCCGCTGGCGGGCGGCTTCCTGACCGGGAAGTACCGGCGCGGCGAGGAGGTCCCGGCCGGCGTGCGCGGGGCCAACAACCCCGGCTGGCAGGCCCAGCGGCTGACCGACCGCAACTTCGCCGTCGTCGAGGCGCTCGAGCGCTTCGCCACCGGCCGCGGCCACACCATGGGCGAGCTCGCCATCGCCTGGCTGCTGGCGCGCCCGGTCGTCTGCTCGGTCATCGCCGGCGTCACCCGGCCCGAGCAGGTCGAGGCCAACGCCGCGGCCGCCGACTGGGTGCTCAACGCCGACGACCTGATCGAGATCGATCGCCTGCTCGACGGCGGCGGCGCGGCCTGAGCCCGCCCGACGACGCCGTCGCGGCTGAGCCAGCATGGAGGGAGGGCGCACGATGGGCAGCCGGCTGGATGAGTTCCGCGCCTACCGCGGGCGCATGAACGACCGCATCGCCGACCTGGACCACCTCGGCATCAGGCGCTTCTTCAGCCTCGACTCCGGCGCCTACCGCGACGGCGCCCTCGACGGCCGGACCAAGGAGCTCCTCGGCCTGGTGGCCTCGACGGTGCTGCGCTGCAACGACTGCATCGACTACCACCTCGACCAGTGCGTGGCGGCCGGCTGGTCCGACGACGAGTTGGCCGACGCCCTGAACGTCGCGCTGGTCGTCGGCGGCAGCATCGTCATCCCCCACCTGCGCCACGCCGTCGAGACGATCGACCTGCTGCGGGCGGAGGAGGTTGACCGCCGCACCGACCTGAAACCGATGGACGCGTCCTTCACGTAGCGCGATCGCGCCGGGCGCTGCCCCACAGCCAGACGGGCCGGGGAGTTGCCCCGGCCCGTCTTCGGTAGCGCGATGCGCTCGCCTCAGCTGGTCGGGTCGGTCACCATGATCATGATCTGGGTGCCCGATCCCGC
>DASSZN010000378.1:0-2167 GCA_035702805.1 Thermomicrobiaceae bacterium
AGGCCCTGCTCGCCGAGGACGCGGGCGATTCCCTCGGAGTCGACGTGGTTCTTCGAGCAGCCCAGTGTGACGATGTGGTACGAGTCGGCCACGACGGCTCCCTGCCTGACGGCGCCGATCCGGCGCGCTAGCGGTAGTTGACGAACTGCAGCGCGACCGGGAAGTCCTGGCCACGCAGGTGCTGGATGACCTCCTGGAGGTCGTCCTTGTTCTTCCCCGAGATGCGGATGGCGTCGCCCTGAATCTGCGGGGTGACCTTCTTGTAGTCGGCGCGGATCTCCCGGACGAGCTGCTTGGCGAGGTCTTCGGGGATCCCCTTCTTGAGCTTGACGACCTGCCGGACGCGCCCGCCGCTGGCGTCCTCCGCCTTCTGGTAGTCGAGGATCTTGAGCGAAAGCCCTCGGCGCACCACGCGCGACTCCAGGATGTCCTGCACCGAGCGGAGCGTGAACTCGTCGGCGCTGTTGATCACGAGCTGCGTCGGCTCGAGCTCGAGCTGCGTCTTGGTGTCCTTCAGGTCGTAGCGGGTGCCGACCTCGCGCGTGGTCTGGTCGACCGCGTTCTTCAGCTCCTGCTGGTCGAAGTCGGACACGACGTCGAACGAATAGGTTGCCGCCACGGAATCCCCCTCTCGCTGGCCGTAGTCGGACTGGAAGTATGGCTACTGACACGCACGCGCGGCAAGGCGCGGGCCGCCCGCCGCGGGTACCGGAGCGACCGCGCGCCGTTTGCGCGGTGGGGGAAAGCGTGATACGATTCCGGTCGGCGGAGGGCGCTGCCCTCCGTACATTGTTACATCGCATGCGGCGTCGATCGGGAGTAGTAGGCCGCCGACCAGCGAGCTGCCGGCTGGTGCAAGGCAGCGGCGAGGCCGAACTCGCCCGGGAGCCGCGACGGTCATGGGCCGCCGGCCCGCAGCCGTCGCCGGGTTGCCTCCGTTAGCGGGCCGCGAGCGGACAGGCCGCGGGGCTGTAGCTCAGCTGGGAGAGCACAACACTGGCAGTGTTGGGGTCAGGGGTTCGAGTCCCCTCAGCTCCACCATCCGGCGCCTGTCAAGCAGGGTGGCACCGCGGAAGACGAGCCTTTCGTCCCTGATCGGGACGGCAGGCTCTTTTTCGTTAAGGGCGCGACCGGCAGGACGTCCCGGCCGCGACCCGGCGGGAGGCCGGCGATGATCAACATCAACCCGCCCGCGCAGACCGGAAGGGGCGCCGCGCGACGCTCCAGCCGGCCCGGCCGGTTCGACACGGTCGGGGGCACTCCCGCGCTCGCGGCTACCGCACTCCACCGAGACGACGACGATCCGGACGCCGCGTCCAACCGGACGGGTGCGGCAGACACTGGAGGACGACGATGGCAACCGTGAAGCCGGCCGTGCGCTACGAGCCGCACGTGCTGGAGCGGAAGTGGCAGGCGGTCTGGGAAGAGACACGTCTCTACCACGCGCACGAGGACGACAGCCGGCCGAAGTGGTACCACGTGACGATGTACCCCTACCCGTCGGGCGACCTGCACATTGGGCACTGGTATGCCATGGTCCCATCCGACGCCCGGGCGCGCTTCCAGCGCATGCAGGGCTACAACGTGATGTTCCCGATGGGCTTCGACGCCTTCGGCCTGCCGGCCGAGAACGCCGCGATCAAGCGGAACATCCACCCCTACATCTGGACGATGGCAAACATCGAGCGGATGCGCGGGCAGATGCGTTCGATGGGCACGATGTTCGACTGGGACCGCGAGGTCATCACCTGCCTGCCCGAGTACTACCGCTGGAACCAGTGGTTCTTCCTGCAGTTCTACCGGGCCGGGCTGATCTACCGGGCATCCGCGCCGGTCTGGTGGTGCCCGAACTGCCAGACCGTGCTGGCCAACGAGCAGGTGATCGCCGGGCGCTGCGAGCGTTGCGACACCGAGGTCTACCGCCGCGACCTGGAGCAGTGGTTCTTCCGCGCCACGCGCTACGCCGACGAGCTGCTGAACTTCGACGGGTTGGAGTGGCCCGAGCGGGTCAAGACGATGCAGCGCAACTGGATCGGCCGCTCCGAGGGTGCCCGGGTCAGCTTCGGCACTGACATCGGTGCGGAGATCCCGATCTTCACCACGCGCCCGGACACGCTGTGGGGGGCGACCTTCATGGTGCTGGCGCCCGAGCACCCGCTGGTCGAGC
>DASSZN010000031.1:0-4592 GCA_035702805.1 Thermomicrobiaceae bacterium
AGGATGTCCTGAGCGGACTCACAGACGACTGCCATCCGGCATCGCTCCTCCCGTGTCACGCCCGCCGGTGGCCACTGCCGCCCGGCGCCCTCCGATGCCCGCCCGGCCACTGCCGCGCGGATCGACGGGGGGTACGAGGGATCGGCGGGTCTGGATCAACCCATCCCGCGCGTGTCCGGTTTCGGCGGGTGGCACTGCCGAGGTGCGGGATGGAGGTCGAGTTCGGCGCGCACGAGGCAGGCGCGGCGCCGCCCGGCGCAACCCGGGCGGCGTGACGGTGGTCGTGAATCAGAGGGGGGTGACGATCACCTTCTCGCCCGTCGGCACGGGGCTGCCCAGCGGCCCGCTCTCGACGGTGATCGCCAGCGTCTGGTAGTCGTGGGCGTCGGCGGCCACGGCGAGGGTCGTCTGGCCCGTCCCGAGCACCCCGGCCGACGCCGGCGTGCCGTCCCGGATCAGCCAGACCTGGTAGACCTTGCCCGCCGGCAGCGCCGGAAGGTCGTGCAGGCTCAGGATCATCACCTGCCGGCTCGGAAGGTAGGTGATCTGGCCGCCGGCCGCGGGCGCGGCCGACGTGGCCCGCAGCGCGAACGTTTCCTGACTTGGCTGCGCGCGGAGCGCGAGGTTCCAGCCGAGCATGGCCAGCGAGACGAGGAGCAGCGCCGCGGCGATGGCCCAGGGCACCATCGCGCGCCGGTCACGACGGAGCGCGAGCGGCAGCGGCGCGGGCGCCAGCTCGTGACCGTCCCGCTCCGACGAAGCCGTGCCCGCCAGCGCCGCCGCGCGGATACGCGCGCCCAGGTCGGCGGACGGCGCGCGCGGCTCCGCCGTCAGCGTCAGCGCCTGGGCCGGCAGCCTCAGCTCGTCGAGCTCAGCGCGGCAGACGGCGCAGGTCCGCAGGTGCTCTTCGACCAGCGCCTCCTCCTCAGGGCTGAGTGCCGCCAGCGCGTACGCGCCCAGCAACTCCTGGAGGAGCGCGTGTGCGTCCTCGTCGCTGCCGCCGCGCACGTCGGGGACGCGCGCGTCCACCAGCTGGTCCCTTAGCCGGTGCAGCCCGAGCCGCAGCCGCCCCTTGACCGTGCCCAGCGGCAACCCGGTCCGCTCGGCGATCTCCCGGTGCGTCAGCCCGTCGAGAAAGGCCAGCTCGATCGCCTGCCGCTGCTCGTCGGGCAGGGACGCCAGCGCGCGTCGCACGTCGTCGGCCTCCAGCCGGCGCAGCACCGTGCCCCAGGGATCGGGTTCGACCAGGCGCAGTTCCACCGCGTCCAGGTCCGTCTCACCCTTCCGCTCGCGGCCCAGGCGGCCGCGCAGGTGGTCGATCGCCCGGTGCCGCACGATCGACAGCAGCCAGGTGCGGGCGCTCCCCCGAGCGACGTCGAAGCTCGCGGCGTTGCGCCACACGGCCAGGAACGCGTCCTGGACGACCTCCTCCGCCGTCGCGGCGTCGCCGAGCAGGCGGTAGGCCAGCCCGAAGGACAGGCGGCCATAGCGCGCGTAGAGCGCGTCCAGCGCGTCGGGCTCGTGCCGCCTTATCCCGCTCACGATCTCCTCGTCGTCGGGCTCCCTCACCTGGGCTTTCCCTCCACGGGAGATACGGCGCGGCACCGGGACCGGATCACACCGCGCGCCCGGAGCGACCGTCGATGATGACGTCTCAACCGATCAACGACCGGGGGCGGCGTTGGCGCCGGCCGCGGCTCACCCTGACCCGTCGCTCGTGTGTGCCAGCCACTCGCCGAGTAGCGCATGCAGGTCGCCGGCCCGACGCCGCGTCTCGGCGTCGCCCGCCAGGTCGGGGCGTGTGCGCAGCGCGTGAGCGAGGGCGCCCATCAGCGTATGGATCTGCGCCGGTTCTACGACCGCCGGCCGCTCGGGCGACTCCGACGGCCGGACCGCCATCCGCTCGTCGACTCGCGAACGCAGCAGCTCGAGGTCGACACCCAGGCTCCGCAGTACATCCGCCGCGATGCCGTCTCCCTCGCGGACGAGCGCCAGCAGCAGGTGCTCGGTCCCGACGAAGTGGTGGTCCCGCTTCCGTGCCTCCTTGACCGCCAGCTCGATGGCCGTCCTGGCGTGCGGGGTCAGCGCAAGCTCTCCGACGAACATAGTGTCGCCGCGCCCAACGAGATCGTCGAGGGCGCGGCGCGCTCGCGGGAGGTCGACGCCCACGTCGGCGAGCGCCCGCGCGGCGACGCCGTCCCCCTCGCGGACCAGGCCCAGCAGGAGGTGCTCGGTGCCGACGTAGCCGTGCTTGAGGTGGTGCGCCTCTACCTGCGCATAGGTCAGCACCTTGCGCGCGCGTTCGGTGAACCTCAGGAAGGGGTCCGGCATGCCTCTTCTCCAGCGTCCCAGTCGCGACGTCAGCCCCGGCGGAGATCGCGCTGCGAGCGGGAGCGCCGCTGCGCCGTCGCGTACATCTCCTTCGCCGCCAGCGACGCCATCGGGGCGGCGACCTCCGGCTGCGCTCGCTGTAGCTCCGCGGCCGCCGCCGTCAGTGCCGGGTCGTCGCCGGCGTAGCTCGCGATCTCGGCCGCCGCGTCGGCCACTGCCCGGGCCGCCCCGGCGTAGTCCCCCTGCCGGTTCAGCTCTGTCGCCCGCCGCTCCGCCCGGTCGGCCTCGTGCAGCCCGACCCAGTGCATCACCGTCGAGTCCCGCGGCTCCGCCGCGCATGCCGCCGGCGTGCCGTAGGCGAACGAAAGCAGCTGCCACTCGCCCTGCCGCTCGGCTCCGTCGGCCAGCCAGACCAGCCGCGCCCGCAGCGCACGGTCGGTCCCGCTGCCGCCCGCCGGGAAGCGCAGGCGCACCACCACCTGGCGCTCGTCCCCCGCAAGCAGGTCGCCCAAGGCCACGCTCAACCGCCCGGGCGCCTCCTCGACCCAGTAGGTGCTGACCACCTCGGCCGTCACCCCGGCCTCGAGCGCCAATTCCAGGCGCACCTGCCGCACCGCCACGCCGAGCAGCCCGCCCAGCTCGCCGACGAAGGTGCTGGCGATCTCGGCCGCCGCCCGCAGGTGGTGGAACTGCCCGCCGCCCGCGACCGCCATCGGCCCGAGCAGGTGCTCGTCATAGTCCGCGCCGATGCCGAAGGTGCTGGTGCCGATCCCGGCGTTGCGCGCGATCCCGGCCGCCTCGCTCGCGACCTGCTCTGGGTCGATCAGCCCGACGTTGGCCAGCCCGTCCGTCAGCAGGAAGCAGCGCGCCGGCCCGTCACCGACACCGGCGATCGCGTGGCAGCCGGTCAGCCAGCCCTCGTGCAGCGCCGTGGTGGCCCGCGCCTGGACCGCCCCCAGCGCCTCGCGCAGGCGGCTCTTGACGATCGACGTCACCGCTGTCGCCGGCTGGAGCAGGTCGATTCGGTCGTCGAAGGTCACCACCGCGACCCGGTCCCGCTCATCGAGCCGCTCGATCACCGCCAGCGTCGCCCGCTTGGCCGTCTCCAGCTTCTCACCCGCCATCGAACCGCTCCGGTCGAGCACCACCGCCAGCGTCAAGGGTGCCCGCTCGGGCAGCATGCCTGACGGCTCGGCGACGCGGACCGTGAACGCCACGTAGCGCGCGGCCCCGTCCGTCTCGATCAGCCGGCGCTCCGACCGCCCGTCGAGGCTCACCGGCACTGCGGAACCCGTCGTCGCTCGCTCCATCGTCCATCCCTTTCACCGGCATCGCGTCAGCTGAGCCGGTCGCTCTGGATCCCGGCCGCGCGCAGCAGCCGCTCGATCAGACCTCGCTGGCGCACGCTCGCGTCGCTGCGCACGTGCAGCTCGACGCCGGGCGCCAGTTCGTGCCGCTCCCAGGTCGGCGACGCCGCCGCTTCCCGGTCGGCGGCCGGCGCCGTCGCGGCCGGCATCGGGGGTGCTGCGGGCGACGCGGCCGGCCGTGCGGTCGGTCGCCCGGCCTGGGCTTGCTCCAGCAGCGCCGAGACGTAGGCGCGCGGCGACTGCGCCTGCTCAGCACTCCGCAATTCCTCCGCTCGCCGCTCCTCGGCCGTCAGCAGCTCTCGCAGCTCCTCCAGCGACAGCCAGCGGATCCGCTCGCGGATCTCCGCCAGCGGCACGCGCCGCTCGGCCAGCCGCCGCGTCAATCGCAGCCGCAGCAGGTGCTCCTCGCTATAGCTCGCCGCCTTGCCGCGCGTCCCCGGCCCCGGCAGCAGCCCCTCTGCGATGTAGTAGCGGACGGTGCGCACCGGCACATCCACTCGCTCCGCCAGCTCCTCGATCGTCAACTCGTCGCTGTCACCCATGCCTTCATTATAACAGTGACAGCGTCGCTGTCAATAACCACGGTGGGAGGTCGAACGGGTCGGCCGGGAAGCTCCGCGCCCGGAACGCGGTTATACTCGACAGCATCGAAGGTATTTTCCCGGCATCCGGCCGGAAGCGGAACTGCTCGGCGCACGGGTGAACGCGCGTGTGCCGGAAGGGGATGACCCGTGGACCCCGTGAGCCTGCTGCGCGGTGAGACTGCCCTGGCGGACGGTTTGATGACGCAGGTGCTCGCCGGCGTGACCGACGAGCAAGCCGTATGGCGTCCGGCCGGCGGCACGACCAACCCGATCGCCTCGATCGCCGTCCACGCCTACTTCACCCAGGATC
>DASSZN010000083.1:0-9783 GCA_035702805.1 Thermomicrobiaceae bacterium
CTGGGTCAGGTGCTCGGCTATCCGACGGCGCTGGTGGTCGGCGCGCTCGGCATGCTGACGGCGGCGGCCTGGTTCGCCGGCTCGCCGGTGCCGCGGCTGCGCGCGATGCCCGATCCGGCCGGCGAGGAGACCGTGGAGGACGGGCTAGACCTAGAGAAGCTGTCACCAGCCGCAAAGTAGCGCCCGCCGGGCTGGCGGTGATCACACCGGAAAGCGGCCGATCGCCCGGTGGTATTCCTCCTGCGCGCCAGCTGTCCGGCGCGCGGGGCCGGGGACCGGCACGTCCAGCTCGTCGCGCAGCGCGCGGAAGACGGCCTTGAGGTAGGCGTAGTCGGGCCGCTCGCCGCGCGTGGGGCCGCCTAGCCCTCGCCCGGGGCCGCCGGAATCCGCTCACCACACCTGGGCGAAGATCGGGTAGCCGCCGTTATACGCTCGGCACGCAAGATCTAGACAGACCCGCGATCTCATGATATCCTGATGGTAGCTTCTGCGCATCCGCTGTATAGCCGGGCCATAGCTGTTATGGGACACCCCCGAGTTGAGGCCTGGGTAGCCCACTTTCCTCGCCGGAGTCTACGGTGAATCTTCTCCCATTCGGCTTTCTCGCTTCCCTCGTACTAGGCTCGATGCTCCTGGCATCAGGGTTCAGCAAGCTCGCTGACCTGGAAGGGTTCGTTCTCGGGGTTATTGAGTACGACATATTGCCGCGGCCACTAGCAATCATATATGGCAGATGTGTCCCCTTTGTCGAATTAGGTTGTGGGATCGGGCTGCTTATTGGCGCGGAGAGTCTGATCTTTAGTCTCCTTGCCGTCGGGCTATTCCTTAGCTTCACTATTGCCGTATCTATCAACCTTGTTCGCGGGCGGCGCCTGGACTGCCACTGTTTTGGATCCCACGACGCGGAACCGCTCAGCTGGATAACTCTGGGGCGGTTAGCCATCCTGCTTGGCTCAGCACTGGTCGTGGCAGCTGCCAAGCCCCGCGCTCTCCGGTTTGCTGTTTCAGCGGCTGCCCTCCCACTATTCTTTTTAGCCGTGGCAGTGCTCCTTGGCCTCTATCTGATGCGCGCCATTCCGACCATTTGGCGCGTATGGCGCACTTCTACAACATATGCTCCAACGGTTCATGGCGGACGAATTAGTCTGCGCACTCAACCGTTAAAGCCGATTGTCTTCTTATTGAGTGATCGATCACATGAGACATCGACGTGCTCAGAGTGTGTAGACAGAAGATCGCTAGAAACACCACGTGGACTGTTCTGGAGCTGAGCCAAACAGGTAGGTGCATGAATGAGTGGTTTTTGGTTGGGATCCTATATTGCTCTTTGGGTAATTATTGTGATGCTATCCGTGATCGTGATGGGTTTACTGAGACAGCTTGGATTGATCCAGTTGCGCCTCGGGCCAGAACCAGGCGTACTGCTCACGAGAGAAGGGTTGGAGCGTGGCACGCAGGCCCCTGACTTCGAGGCGACCAACCTGAACTCCAACGAGCCCATGCGCCTGGGCTCTCTGCGCGGTCAACGCACCGTTCTGGTATTCGTGTCTCCTACCTGTTTTTCGTGTCGGCAACTCGCGCCGCACCTGAATGAAGTCCGTCGCAACCAGGAAGGCCACACCCATATCGTAACCATTTGTTACGGTAGCCAAGATACATGTTCAGAATTCCGCGCCGCCTATCGCCTAGAGACTCCACTATTACTGGACGCGACGAATGCCATCGGAAAATCGTATAACGTGAATATGACACCGTTTGCATATTTGATTGATGAGAACGGCGTCGTGCGAATCCGAGGCGTTGTAAATTCTTGGCCACAGCTTGAAGCGTTGATCGATGAGGAAGGAACACCTCAGAGCGGGCAGTGGCAGGCGGTGACAGAAGGGACCGGCCTGGTAAGCACCGACGGATCCGCTGAAGCGTAGCCGCAACGATGGTTCACGACGGAGTGATACCTCCGTACTGACTGAGGTGGAGGATCGCCATGGAGAGCCTCGCTCAGGCACTCGCAACTAAGCTAGGGGGATACTCCTCTCGTCGGAGCTTAATTAAAGCTGTTGGGGGCGTTGTGCTAGGAGCCGCTTTTGCGCTCAACGGTTCCTCCCTCGCCTATGCCCAGAACTGCGCCTGTGGCTGCGGAGGTGGCCCATGCCCGTGCGTAGGCTGTGGTAGCACTTGTCCGGACTGCGCCGTCGGGGGCGGGTGTGCACCTGAGTGCCAGACAGGTGGGGGGTGGAATTGCTGTATGAACGGGTGCATCTGGGCTTGCTATGAGTGCTGCTGCGGAGGCTCGCAGTGCCACTGCTTCACGCCGACGTGTAGTAGCTGCGGATCACCGAATTGTCCGTGCGAGCCTTCCGCATAGGGGAGCAGAAGGGCGATGCTCAAGGTAGTTCTACAGGAGCGACCTAGGAGGACACACCAGCTGTTGGCGCTCACCGCAATCACTGCTGCGGTGGTATCAGGTGCGTGGACCGCACGACGACTCACATACTTCCACGAACGGGTATTTGTCGAGATAGGGCTGCTTGTACTAGTCGGATTCGTGGTGGGATGGTCGAATGCCACCAGCCCTTGAGGAGCCGCGATGATCGCAGAGATCACGCCCCTCGTGCAGGTGGCTGGTAGACGAGTTTGGGCAGTTGCAACGAGTGCGCACATTGCTGCTACTACGCTCTCGGCGGCCGTTTTGGGGTTGGTCGTCGCGGCAGCAGGCGTCGCGCTCGACGTCGGCCGTTGGCAGGTGGCGCTGAGCGCGGTTGGGGGATCGGTGCTCGTGGTCTGCGCGTTGCGCGATGCTGGAGTGATTCGGTGCCCGTTGCCCAGCTTGGATCGCCAGACGCCGAGGTGGTTTCGCCGTCAGTTTTCCCCTCTTTGCTGGAGTTTCTTGTGGGGTCTCGATCTAGGGCAGGGGTGGACGACCCGAATCCTCTTTACAGGATACTACGGGCTGATTGTGGTAGCCCTCCTCAGTGCCAATCTCGCAATAGGCGCGGGGTTGCTGGCGGTCTACGGGTTTGGTCGCGGCTTACCAGTGCTTATCACCGGACTCTTTTCGAGGCAACCAGGGCATGGTCGCTCGGGTCCGTCGTTGGCTTTCAATCAAGCATTCTTACAATATTTGAATACTGCTGCCTTAGCATTTACCGGTATGTATCTACTATTTTCTTGGGTTAAACCCGCGTGAAACATCACCTGGAAACTTTACGCCATCACCACTCTATCGTGCAGTGGGGCATCATTGCCAGCGCCATCGCAGGAGCGGTTTGGTTCCTGTCTCCTTCGGTAGTAGCGGCTGCGTTGTGGTTACACATCAGCACAATACCGGCGCACCCAGTCGCGGGGTCTCCGACCACGCTAGTAGTTCAGACGCTTCGAGTGACCGGGGGAAACTGTCTCAATGACCCTGGCGTACACATTACTCCGGTTCCCGCGTATACCGGCATTGATGGACCGAAATTGAAAGACATGCAATTGCAAGCAGACGAGTCGAGAGGAAGTGAGGTTCTAACGATCCACGTCGAACGTTCGGTAACCGATGCGACGCAGTGGGACGCGCAGGTAGTGTTCCCATCCCCGGGGACGTGGACCGTCCGTATGACTTACCCATCATTCTCCTCGGACGTCATTGTTCCGGCAGCATGCAGCGGCGCTGAAGCAGCAGTGGTGGTGCTTTCGGCCAATGTCGCTAAGCCCATAATAAGCATGGTTGTAGTGGCAGTAGCGGCGCTAACTGTATTAATCGTAGCTGTGGGAACCATCACAATTACGCGCACTATTCGACGACGTGATTGAGACAGAGATCACCCAAACAGAGCACGGGCTCGCGAGAAGCCGTAACCGACCGCCCAGGAGCAACACCGCGAGGAGCGTGATGAGCCAGCCCTGCCAAGTCTGCGGCCGCAGCCCGACGCCACATGCTCGAGCCCGAACCAGAGGTTGAGTTACGGAAGCTGTCACCAGCCGCAACGTCGCAGCGGGGCAGTGATCGGTTTTCCCTCGCAGAGTACCGAATTCGCTGCTGGCAGCGGCCCTTCGCCTCTTTCACCCCCCGCTTGTGGCGCCGCCCCGGTGTACGTATGCTCCTGCGGTGGCGCGAAGTGCCGGCTCCGCCGCTTCGCGGTACTTTCCAGCGCTGGAGGAGCGGGGGGCACCGGCAGCCGAGGAGGGGCGCATGAAGCGGCTATGGACCGCGGCAGAGCTGGCCGAGCACTGGACCCTGCTGCCCGACGAGCTGGCGCTACTGGGCAACAAGACCGGGGCGACGCGGCTCGGCTTCGCCCTCCTCCTCAAGGTGTTCCAGTTCGACGGGCACTTCCCGTCCGGCCGGCACGACCTGCCGGCTGCCGTCATCGCGCATCTCGCGCACCAGGTCGGGGTACCGGCACTCGCCTTCCTCGAGTACGACTGGTGGGGGCGCTCCATCACCTACCACCGCGCGCAGATCCGCGACTTCCTGGGCGTGCGCCAGGCGACGACCGCCTCGGCGTCGGCCACCGTCGCCTCGCGCCCTACACCAGCCGGTTGATGAGCTCGTCGGTGACCCACCGGGCGATGCCGGCAGGGTAGGGTGGTGACAGCCCGAGGACGATGTGCCGGAAGCCGGCGTCGATCGCTTCGCCCATCGCGTCCCGCGTCGCATTCGGGCGGTCGTAGGAGACCGGGAGGACGACGGATCGGGTGATCGCGGCGGGGTCGCGACCGATCTCGGCGCAGAAGCGGTCCAGGAGAGCGCCTCGCCGCACGGCGTCGTCGAAGTCGCCGCCGGGGATGTTCCACAGGTCGGCATGCTCGGCGACCACGCGCAGCGTCGCGGTCGAGCGTCCGCCGATCAGGATCGGGGGATGCGGTCGCTGAGGGGGCTTGGGGTTGCAGAACGCGCCGGTGAGGTGGAGGTAGGTGCCGTCGAAGTCGAACGGCTCGTCCTCGGTCCACAGGCGCCGGATGACCGCGCACGCTTCGGCGAGGTTCCCGACTGAGTGGGCGAAGTCGTGGAAAGGGAGGCCGTGCGCCTCGTACTCCCGACGGGCGACCGGGTGGCTTGGACGTGAGCCTGCACCGAGGCCGAGGACGAGCCGGCCATCGGAGACGACATCGACGGTCGCGGCGATCTTGGCCAGCATCGCGGGCGGTCGGAAGCGGTTGCTGGTCACCATGAGCCCGAGGCGCAGCCGTTCGGTCCGGGCGGCGAGAGCCGAGAGCAGCGTCCAGCCCTCGAAGGTCGGCCCGTGGAGGTCGCCGCCGATGGGCATGAGGTGATCGAACAGCCAGGCATGCTCGATCTCCGGGATCGCGTCGGCCTCTCGCCACACGTCCAGCACGTCGCGGTAGCCGACCTGTGAGGGGGCCGTCATGATCCCGAAACTGGGCGCGGTCGTGGACGACATGCGGCGGTCCTCCGTCTTTGTTGGCCGCTTGCGGTGCCAGCCGGGGACGGCTCGGATCTGGCATCATCGTTAAGCGGAATACCGCTCCGCTACATCATACGGAACAATGATCCGGTTAGCAAGCGGCTGGCGACCGGAGGGACCGACACCATGTCCGGCAGCAACGTGCAACCAGGGCGACCGGCGCCACGGAAACGGGCCGACGCCCGGCGCAACCAACAGACGCTGCTCGATGCCGCGGCTGCCGCGTTCGTCGTCTCCGGCGTGGAGGCGCCGGTACGCGACATCGCGGCCCGGGCCGGCGTCGGGATCGGTACGGTCTACCGTCACTTCCCGACCCGAGCCGACCTCGTCATCGCCGTCTACCGTCACCAGGTCGATGCCTGCGCCGCAGCCGGGCCCGCACTGCTGGCGAGCAGCAGCACCCCGTACGCGGCGCTGGCGCAGTGGGTCGATCTCTTCGTTGACTTCCTGGTCACCAAGCACGGCCTCGCCGCCGCGCTGCGGTCCGACAGGTCCCGCTTCGAGACGCTGCACGCCTACTTTCTGGACCGTCTGGTGCCGGTGTGCGCCCAACTGCTCGACGCCGCTGCCATCGCCGGCGAGATTCGCCCGGACGTGGACGCCTACGGACTCCTGTTTGGCATCGGCAACCTCTGCGCGGGCGTCGATCGCGACGTGCGCTACGACGCGCGCTGCATGGTCGATCTCCTCATCGCGGGGCTACGCCTCGTCTGAGTCATGCGGCGCAGCGGCCGCGGACGATGGAGCGGGCCGCGTCCTGCCGCGCGCGGGAGGGCGATTGCGCCGGCTGCTGTATGGAGGCGACAACCGATCGTCGCGACGCCGTCGCCTGTGCTCCGGCCGCCACAGCGACTGCAGCAGCGACGGGAACGCCCGGTAGCGGCAGCTGCGCGACGGTCCGCCGCGGCGGGTCGGTGGCGCGGTGCCGCTACCGGGCGCCGGCACAGCACGCGGCAAGGATGGTCTTGCCGCGTGCCGCGGGGGAATCGGCACTCGGCGGGCGCCCACCGCGCCGTCGGCGTTTCGGCCAGTCGCCCGGCCGCGAGCCGCGCGTCCTGCGCACGGGAGGCGTCGGACAGCTCGGCCAACGGGTCCTCCAGCACGACCGCGCGCACGCGCGCCGGTGTCTCGGCGGAGAGCGTCGCGGTGATGAGCGCGCCCAACGAGCGCCGGTGACGTCGGCCGTGGCGTCGCGCTCGCGGAGCACGCGGAGCCCGTCGCTCAGTCTCCCCACCCCCGCCCGGCTCCCCCGTCAGACAGCAGCGCACCCGCCTTACGACGACGGGTGGCGGGAACTCGCGGCGCTCCGGAGCGGGCTGGGCGCTACCAGGTGATGCGGAACCCGAAGTGGAGGCCGAGGGCCATCAGCGCGAACGGTCCGACGACCATGATCAACACGATGAGAATGAAGGCGATCGACGCCCCCCCGTAGGCCCCCTCGTGCAGGTCGTTCAACGCGGCGTCCTCCCCGATAACTCGCCCGACCGGTACGGAGCGCAGCATAGGGCACACTGCCGGGCGCCGTCAACCGGCGCGCCGGTCCCATCCTCACCGAGCACAGAGCGCGCGCCAGGAAGCACCGCCGTGCGGTCGGACGGGCCGGCTAGCGGTAGAGGAGCTCCTGCTCGAAGGAGGCCGGCTCGGCCAGCCCGAGCGCCTCGCGCGCCTCGGAGACGGCGTAGAGCGAGCCGGTCACGCACACCAGGTCGTCGGGCGCGGCGCCGGCCAGCGCGCGGCGGAGCGCCTCGGCCACGCTCGGTGCCTGCTCGACCGCGAGTGCGGGTCCGGCGGCGGCGCGGGCCGCGGCGACGATCCGGTCGGGCGCGGCGGCGCGCGGGTGGTGCGACGCGGTGGCGACGACCCGGTCGGCCAGGGGCGCCAGCACGGCGAGCATCTGCTCGACCTGCTTGTCGCGGGTGATGCCGAGCACCAGCGTCAGCCGGCGCCAGCGGAAGGTCTCGCCCAGCGCCTCGGCGAGGCGCCCGGCCGAGTCGACGTTGTGCGCCCCGTCGACGACCACCGTGGGCGACGAGGCGACGACCTCGAGCCGCCCGGGCCAGACGACCGCCGCCAGGCCGGCCCGGACGGCCGCCTCCGGCACGACAATGCCGGCGCGGTCGAGCGCCCGGCAGGCAACGACGGCGCTGGCGGCGTTCTCGACCTGGTGCCGTCCGCCGAGGGCGAGCCGCAGGGCGCGCAGCTCACTCCCGGGCGCGCGCAGGTCGAAGCGCTCCGGCACCCCGTCGGCGAAGAAGTCTCGCCCGCCAAGGAGGAGCGGGCTACCGCGCTCGGCGGCCAGGCGCTCGAGGACGACCCGCGCCTCGACAGGCTGGGGGGAGGAGACGACGGGCACGCCCGGCTTGATGATGCCCCCCTTCTCCCCGGCGATCTCGGCCAGGGTGTCGCCCAGGATGGCGGTGTGGTCCAGGCTGATCGCCGTGATGACGGAGACGGTGGGGGTCAGCACGTTGGTGGCGTCGAGCCGGCCGCCGAGGCCGACCTCGACCACGGCGACGTCGACCGCCGCGCGGGCGAAGGCGAGCACGGCGAGCACGGTGGCGACCTCGAAGGCGGTGGCCTCGCCCCAGTCGGGGTGCTCCCGGGCAAGGTGGGCGTTGAGGGGGACGATCTCGGCGGTGAGGGCGGCGAAGGCGTCCTCGCCGATCGGCTCGCCGTCGAGCCGGATGCGCTCGCGGAAGGTGTGCAGGTGGGGCGAGGTGTAGAGGCCGACCCGCTGGCCGGCGGCGCGCAGGATGGCGTCGGCGCAGGCGGCGGTGGAGCCCTTGCCCTTGGTGCCGGCGACGTGGACCGCGGGGTAGCGGGCTTCCGGGTGCCCCAGGGCCTCGAGCAGCCAGGCGGTGCGACGCAGCCCGACCGTCTCGGCGTCGAAGGGGTTGGCGACGAAGCCCCGGTCGTAGCCGGAGCGCTCGATGATGTAGGCGATCGCCGCCCGGTAGTCCATCCGCGCCATCGAGATCCCCCAGCCCCGCGGCCGGCGCGGCCCGTAGGCGCCGGCAAATCTGTAGGAAGGTCCGGAGGGATATGGTATCGTCTGCGCGACGATCGTGCCGACGTGACGATCCGCTCGGGGGCGCGGCCCCGCGATCAAAGGACGATGAGCCGGTGCTCTTCGGGTCCGCTTCGAAGCTCGACCTGGCCCAGGCGCTCTTCACCCTCGGCGGCGTGCAGTTCGGCGAGTTCGACCTCGGCCCGACCGCCGGCCACTCCCCGATCTACATCAACCCGCGGGTGCTGATCAGCGACCCGGCGGTGCTGCGCGAGATCGCCCGGATCATCCACCAGGAGATCCAGGCCGACCAGGTGCGGCGGCGGCCGCGACTGGCGAGCTTCAGCGCGGTGGCCGGGGTGCCGATGGGCGGGCTGCACCTGGCGACGGCCTACTCGCTGGCGAGCGACACGCCGCTGATCTACGTGCGCCCGGACGGGGAGCGCGCCACGATCGAGGGGCGGGTAACCCCGGGCGAGACGGTGCTGATCATCGACGACCTGATGACGGGTGGGACGAGCATCCTCAAGACGGCGGCGACGCTGGAGGAGGCCGGGCTCGAGGTCCGCGACGCGATCGTGCTGATCGACCGGGAGCAGGGGGGCGTGGCCCGGCTGACCGAGCGCGGCTACCGGGTGATGACGATCCTGGGGCTGCGCACCATGCTGACCTACTACCACGAGAGCGATCTGATCGACGACGCGCAGTTCTACCGCGTGATGGACTACCTCAGCGACCAGCGCCGCGCCGGAGACGAGCCGAGCTGACGAACGGCGCGCCCGCCCCGATCCCCGGCGACGCACATGACTCCGCAACAGTGCCGATAGCCCTCTACTCCGCCAGCGCGGCGGCCCGGGCCGCGGCCTGCTCCGCGTTTGGCCAGTCCCCGCGCCAGGCGTTGTAGGCAATCGAGTCGAGGCCGATCGCGAGCTGGTAGCAGCGGAGCCGGACCTCGAGGTCGGTCGTGTCGGCGGCCGGGTCGGCGGCGAAGTCCTCCAGCAGCCGCTCCACCAGGCCGACGCGCGTGAACTCCGGGTACCACGGCTCGTAGAAGCTGAACCGGGCCAGGTCCCACAGCGGGTCGCCGTAGAGGGACGACCCCCAATCCAGCACCGCGGTGATTCGGCCGTCGCGCGCCAGGACGTTGTGGTTGAGCAAGTCGGCGTGGACCAGCCCCCGCGCGTTCGGGCAGCGGGCGACCAGCGGCGTGAAGCAGCGCCAGAGCGCCTCGAAGCTGCCGGCGACGAGCGGAGAGGCCGCCAGGCGTGCGCGCCAGCCCCGGATCAGGCTCCCGGGCGAGGCATCCAGGTCGTCGAGCAGGAAGGCGTGCCAGCTCGAGGAGCGCCCGGTGCCGGTCCCGTCCCA
>DASSZN010000127.1:0-12293 GCA_035702805.1 Thermomicrobiaceae bacterium
ACAGGCGCTCGCCGGCGCCGTCGAGGACGCCATCGGCCACGGCTCGGCCTGGTCGCACTCGAACGCGATCTGGGCCAAGACCTCGAACATCTGCGTCCCCGTCGACAACGCGCTCTTCAAGGCGGCCGCGATCGGCGGCACCTTCGCCGAGCGCCCCGCCTACGAGCCGGGCTGCAGGGTGGCCATCCCCGCCGCGCCCACGGGCCAGACCGCGGGCACCCACATCAAGTCCGAGGTCGCGGCCTGGCGGATCGGCGACGGCGAGTTCATCGGCGCCCCCGGGGAGGTGTTCCCGTTCACGTTCCTGCGTGGGCCGGTCGGACCGCAGGACATGAACTACCCGCAGTACGGCATGCCGGCCTGGCCGCTGCCGTACATGCACACGCCGTGGCGGTTCTTCGACGGCCTCGACAACGACATGATCGGCTACATCTTCCCCCGCGGGAACGACGCGGGGGTGCCCGGCCAGAACCTGACGACCAACCCGACGGCCAGCGGCACCGACCGCTTCGGCTGCGGGCACTCGGACGACTCCGAGGCGGTCAGCGACAAGGCCGGCAACATCATCGGCACCGCGCTGGTGTCGATCCTCCAGCACAACGGAGGGGCCCCGGAGGCGGTCGTCGAGGGTCGCTTCGTCCTGCCCGACGGCAAGCTCTCCCGCAACCCGCAGGGCACGACGGACACGATCAAGTGCGACACCGCGGCCGACAAGACGTTCAACGCCGATGGTCCCGCTGTGGCCGTGTGGGTGCCCGGGCATGGCGTCATCCGTCCCGCCGAGTGGCTCGACCTCCTGGGCCGCCCGCAGGCGACCCCCAACCGCGACACCCGCGGCTACATCAACGCCCACGGCAGGCGCGTGTGGCTGAACACCTTCCCCGACATCGCCGGCCAGCCGGCCTCGGTGCCGGTCTCGTAAAGGTGCTGGTTCGGCGTGGTGCCTTTCGGGGCACCACGCCGACTCACGCCGGTGCCAGGCCCCCTCGGGGGCCGTGACCAGCCCGGAAGGTGAGGCCTTCGGGAAGGACTGCGCGCGTCCTCGGGAGGACTGTGGGAACTACGTTTCAGTCCCCTCGCCGCCGAGGCTCTGCGCCAGCGCCACGGCCCCGAGGACGCCGGCCCGGTCCCCGAGTTCCGGCGCCACGAGATAGTGGTCGATCTGCTCACCGAGCCGCGGGCTGCCGAGGTAGCCCGCGTTCAGCTCGCTGACCCGCGCGCGCACCCGCGGCAGCAGCCCGGAACGTCCGAGGATCACCCCGCCGCTCACCACGAATCGCTCCGGCGAGGCCACGCAGATGACAGCGTAGATGCCCTGCGCCAGGTACTCGACCTCGATCGCCCACGCCGGATGATCGTCGGGCAGCGCGGCCGGATCGCTGCCCCACCGCTCGGCCAGGGCCGAGCCCGAGGCCATGCCCTCCCAGCAGTCGCCGTGCCGCGGGCAGTTGCCGGCGAAGTCGTCATCGGCGTGACGGGGCACCCGCAGGTGCCCGGCTTCCGGGTGGATCAACCCGTGCCAGGGCCGGTCGCCGTGCAGCAGGCCGACGCCGACTCCGGTGCCCACCGTCAGGTAGGCGAGCGTTCCGCAGCCGCGCCCCGCTCCCCACCCGTGCTCGCCGAGCGCAGCGGCATTGACGTCGGTGTCGAAGGCCACCGGGAGCCTGAAGCGGTCGCGCACGCCGGGGCCGAGCGCCGCCCCCTGCCATCCCGGCTTCGGACACGTCGTGACGTGACCCCACGTGGGTGAGGCCGGGTTGAGGTCGACGGGACCGAACGCGCCGATCCCGATCGCCGCCGGCCGCGGCCGCCCCGGAGCCTCGAAGAAGGCGAAGATCCGTTCCAGGGTCTCCTCGGGCGAGGTGGTCGGGAACTCCTCCTCGGCGACGATCTCCTCCGGGCCGGCCGCCAATGCGCAAACCGTCCAGGTGCCACCCGTCTCAATGCCTCCGCAGAGGGCGCTCACGGGCCGAGCTCGGTGACCTCTTCGAAGGTCCCGCGATCGAAGAACGGCATCGGCGGCGGCTGCTCGGCCCCGAGCGCCGACTCCGGCGCCATCGTGCGGGCTTCGCGCCACCCGCTCGGCGTCGCGGTGCCGAAGCGGGACTCGAGCGCGGAGAACGTCAGCCCGGCGGCCCGACGGTATCCGGCGGGACCGAGGACCCGCAGGGCGTAGGCCTGCCCCAGGCTGACATCGAAGAGGTGTTCGCTGTTGGGTTCGTCGCCCCCGATCAGCCTGCCCGCCACACCGAGCGGGGCGATGGCCAGCGCCTGCAGCTGGTCCTTGAAGGTCTGCCAGGCGGCGACGCCGGGCGCCACCTTGCCGCTTGCGTCCGTCTGGTCGTAGGAGCCGTTCCAGGCGAGAATCGTCCGCAGCACGACCCGGGCGCCGCCCCGCGCCCCGCGCAGGGCGCCGCGCAGCCGGGGTGTATCGAGCGGGCGCTGCTGGGCGATGGTGCCGGCGCTGTGGATCAGCGCATCCATGCCGGCGAAGCTGGGGTGGCGGACGAGCGGGGCGGCCAGCCGGTTCAGGTAGGCGCCGCGGAAGAACGGACCGCCGACCCGTTCAGAGGCGGGATCGTTGCCCGTCGTCCAGCCCTGGGAGGGCAGCGTGTTCCAGTTCGTCAGATACCGCTGGGCGGGGTCGATCACGTGGGGCCGCTGCGCGACGGGCAGAAAGCCGCGCCACTCGGCGCGGCCGTCGCCGGGATAGGGCAGCCGCTCGTCCCAGCCCGCCGGGCGGACCGGCAGCAGGCCCGGGTGCCAGTAGCCGATGTTGCCGCGGTCGTCGGCGGCCATCATGTTCTCGTTCCACGTCACCTGCGCGAGGTCGTGGCCGACCTGGGTGACGCTCGCGGCCGTGTCGACGGCGGCGAGCCCGGTGAGGGTCGAGATCTCCCGCATCCAGGTGGCGTAGCGGCGGGCGAAGGCGAAGTTGCCGACCCGCTCCTGCACCGGTCCCTGGACCGTCCGGCACAGGCGTCGCGTGACCGAGCCGACCGAAGGCAGACCCGTCGGGTTCAGCAGCGAGGTGGGGGCGCTGCGATAGGAGAAGGTCTCGTCGCGGCAGCTCATCTGACGCACGCGCCCGCGGAAGTAGTACGCGTCGGGGTGGCCGGGGACGAGCCGCACGACGTAGAGCGCATTGGTCTGCGAGAGCCCGCTGGTCAGACCGAAGGCGACGTGCGCGTTGTGCCCGATCGCGATCACGGGCGCCCCGGGGGCCGTGATCCCCCGAACGTCGATCCCGGGTCCGTGCAGCTCCATCTCGTAGAGCTCCTCCGGGGCCGAGAAGCCGAGCTCCGGCCCGTTGAAGAGCAGCGCGCGATGGTGGCGGTGGTCGGAGATCGCGACCATGTAGGAACCGCCGACGTGGATCGGGTGAAGCACCCGCGACCACAGCGTGACCCGGCCGGCGGCGCGGTCGATCGCGCCGGCGCCGGCGCTCGAGGGCATCGTGCCGCTGACGTACTCCGTCCCGTCACTCGAGGCGGGCGGCAGCGGGATTCCCTTCAGGTAGCTATAGGACCGGCGCAGCGCTGCGACCTCCTGGCGGTGCGTGCGCCCGGGGACGGAGGGGAACAGCCCATCGCGGGCGGGCACCGTCGAGATCTGGCCTCGGATCCGCAACGGCAGGATCCGGTTGAAGCGGGCGGGCCCGCTGGCCTGGATCGCCTGCATGTTCTGGAGGTCGGCCCCGTCCCCGTTGGGCGTCGTGCGCGCCAGATAGACCCCGATCGCGGCGAGGTCCTCGACGGTGAAGTGGGTGGGCAGGATTCCGAGCGCGGGGAATTCGCCCGGGATCTGCGTCGGGTGGGCGTTGACGTAATCGACGTAGGCGTTGATCCCGGCGTCGTAGCTGGCGTAGCGCGCCTGCATCGAGGCCGGCAGTTCGTGCACGAGCGCGGCCAGCTCAGCCTGGGTGTAGAAATCCCGCCGCGTGGCGATGTCCATCGGCAGATAGCTGGGACCGAGGACGGCCGCCAGCGTCCCCTCGGTGGCGCGGCGGAAGATCTCGAGCTCGGCCAGGCGATCCTCCGCCGTCGCGTAGCCGGCGCCCCACCACAGCTCGGGGGTCGTCTGCCCCGTGACCGACGGCACCCCGTAGGCGTCACGCGCGATCGTCACCCCGGCGGCCGGTTGCTCGGTGCTGACCGCCGGCTGGCCGAGCATCGCGTCCTTGCGCGCGAAGGCGATGAACGGTGCCTGCTGGTCGTAGAGGTGCGGCGAGCCGGTGCCGGAGGCGACCCCGACGATCGAGACGTAGCCGCTCTCTCCCGGGGGGAGGATCGAGGTCGCCTGGAGGATCTGCGCACCCGCGGGCGCGGATCCGAGCGCCAGCGCGGCCAGAGCCGTGACGGCGGCCGCCAGGGTTGATCTCATGCCGGGTCCACCGACAGCACGAGCGCTGAGTACCCGGGGAGCGTGAAGGGCACGCCATCCTCGAGCTCAGAGCCGCGGAAGCTGCCGATGGTCTGACCGGTGCGCACGTCGGTCAGGGTATAGGCGCGCCCAGGCTCGAGGCCCTGAAGGGCAACCGTCTCCGTCTGCGTACCCCCGGCCTGGCTGAACAGGAACAGGTAACCGCGCCGGCCCTGCCACGGCTGGAGGGCCGCCCACGCCTTCCCGTCGAGCGGATCGGTCGACGAGTCCTCGTAGACCAGGCCACCCAGCCCGGCGCGGTGGGCCCGGTACCACGCCAGCCACCAGGCCGTCTCCGCCACCTGTCCCGGGGTCAGCTTGGTCAGGTCGCTCCAGAAGGTGACGTGGCCGAGGAGTGCGATCGGCATCAGGTAGTCCGGCGTGTAGGGCGCGGCCAGGTCGCCGTCGTAGGTGCCGAAGCCGAGCGTCGAGGGGGGCAGCCACGGCGCCGCCGACCAGATGTCGTGCAGCAGGCGCGCGGGATACGTGGAACTCTGCAGGTGCCCGTTGTCGAACCAGCTCGGCCCGAGGGCGACGGAGCGGAACGGGAACAGGCGCTGGTCGTTGGTCTCGTCGAGCTCGAAGGTGACGCCGGGATGCGCGGCCTCCTGCGCCGCCACCCAGTGCGCATAGGCGTCCTCGTAGTCGAGGTAGTCGTGCGGCGGGCAGTCGACCCAGGTGACGTAGTCGAACTTGAACTCGCGCACGCCGTCCTGGGAGATCAGCCGGTCGATCACACCGCTCATGTAGGCATGGAGCTGCGGGTTGGTGAAGTCCCACACCCCGAGGCCCGAGTCGTCCTTGATCCGCGCCGTCACGTCGCCGGTCGGCGTGCACGCCCAGGCGGGGTGCTGCTTGTAGACCGTGGCGCCGGGGTTGAACTCGGCCGGCGACATCCACAGGCCGAGCTGCAGGCCGAGCGAGTGCAGGTAGGTGACGAAGGCCGGCACGCCGCCGGAGCCGGCGGGGATCGGGAAGCGCTGGGTGTCCCACCGCCAGTCGCCCGCGCTCGAGCCCTGCCACTGGTCGTCGAGCATGAACACCTCGCCACCGAGCTCCTTCAGCAGCTGGGCCTGCGGTCGCAGGTTGGCGTCGCTCATCCCGCTCCCGTGGCCCCAGGGATGGAACGAGTTGAGATCGATGGTCTGGCGGTCGCGCGGCATCACGTGCGTGGCGAAAGCGGTGAGGAAGGCGGCCGCGGCCTGCTGGGCGCCCCCGTGGTAGACGCCGAGGTACGCCGTGCCGAGGTCGAGCGAGCCGAACGGCATCAGCGTGCGCTGGCGCACCGGCGCCGGGTAGGCCGGGTTGGCCAGCCGGTTGTAGTTCGGCGGGCTCGAGAGGATCGGCCCCCAGTCGAAGAGGTCGCGGGCGTTGTCCACGCCGACCCAGGTCTCCCCCGCGCTCGTCCGCCCGACGCGGCTCATCGCGCCGCCGCGGCGCTGGGCGACCATGAACCAGCCCGCGCCGCTCCCGTCATCGAAGCGGACCACCTCGCCCTCGTCGTCGAAGCTCCCCGCCTCGTGCGTGATCACGCGGAAGTCCTGGCGCCAGTCAGAGCCGCCGTGGTAGGCCTGGACCTCGGCGCTCACCGCGGCGGCCGAGGTGAGCGAGGCCAGCGTGTACTTCCCGATCCGCACCACCGCCGGGCTGTGGTTGATCAGCTGCTCGGAGACCTGCTCGACCGAGGCGCCGGGATACAGGGTCCAGGTGCGGTCGAGCTCGACGAGGCCCTGGGGGAGCGCGAGTCCGTAGCGGAACAGGATCGAATCGCGGTGTGCCGTGGCCGAGATCAGCTTCCAGGCCAGCGTGGCGGAGGTGGGCACCGAGTCGACGGTCAGCGCGAACTCGGGCGAGCCCGCCAGCACCCAGTTGCGACCGGTCCGCGTGTCGGTCAGCGCGCTCGTCGTGACGCCCGCCCGGTCGATGCTCCAGGACTGACTGATCAGCCCGTCCGAGAGCGTTGCCGATGTGCTCGTCACCCGCACCACCACCGCGGCCGCGGCGGTGGGGGCGAGCCAGAAAGCCGCCCCCACCGAGAGAAACGCCAGAAGCCGCCTCATCCAGTCAGTCGCGCCGCGCAGTCCTCGACGTCCGTGGCAGGGTGCGAGGCCGACGGCGGTGGCCCGCCGGTCCCCCAGGCTTCGTCCGCGCTCGCGCCGAGCGTGTAGCGCAGCGCTCCGCCGCCGAGCAACTGGCAGGTGGTCAGGTAGGTGCGGTTGACCGGGGCGCCGTTGAGCGACAGCGCCTGGACGTACGGTGCGGCGGCGCTGGCTCCCGGCGCCTCGATCCGCAGCGTTCTCGTGCCCGTTCGCACGTCGGTCCGCGGGAAGGCGGGACTCGACAGCTCCCAGGCGTCGACCCCCGGCGCGGCGTGGTAGATCCCGAGCGCGGCCAGCACGTACCACGCCGACATCTCGCCGGCGTCGTCGTTGCCCGGCATCCCCTCCGGGGTCGAGTCGTAGGCGGACATCTCGGCGCGCGCGACCTTCTGCGCGTTCCACGGCTGCCCGTACCAGTCGTAGAACCACGGCGTCCACAGGTCGGGTTCGTTGGCGGGCGTGTACTGGTTGCCGATGTAGTAGACGCCGAAGAAGCTCGTGTACTGCTGGGCCCGGGGCACCACGGGCGCGACGGGACTGTTCAGCGCGGTCGAGAAGAACTGGTCGAGGCGCTGGATCGCCGTACCGGTGCCGCCGATCGCCTGCGCGAGGCCCGCCGGGTCCTCGGGAACCGACCACAGGTACTGCCAGCCCGTGCCCTCCTGGTAGCCGTCCTGAAAGATCGGGTTGTAGATGCGCCCGGCCGTCGGCGTGGCCCAGCTTCCGTTGCTGTTGCGGGGCCGGATGAAGCGGGTCGACGGATCGACGAGGTGACGCCAGTCGCCGGCGCGCGCGCTCAGCATCGACGCCGTGGCGGTGTCACCGAGCGCGCTGGCCAGCGCCGCCACGGCCGTGTCGTCGATCCCGTACTCGAGGGTCAGCGAGGTGCCGATCGCGTCGATGTCGTTGGGGATGTAGCCGTACCGGGTGAGCGCGTCGAGATGCTCGCGCGGCCACACCGGGGGCAGCGTGGTGGCCTGCGTCCGCAGCAGGTCCAGCGCGTGGGATGCCTCGTCGTGGGTGAGCAGACCGGCGGCCGCGCCGTCGGCCAGGATTGCCGAGCCTGAGTCACCGGCCATGATCCCGCGGTCGATGTTGGCCTGCACCCAGCGCGGGATCACGCCGTGGTTCTGATCGGCGTCGTCGATCAGCGAGGTGAGGATGTCATGGGCCACCCGCGGCTCGATCAGCTCGAGCAGCGGCATCTGCGAGCGATAGGTGTCCCACAGTGACAGGTTCGTGTAGTGGTGGGTGCCGGGCGCGACGGTGTGCACCTGACCGTCGAAGCCGAGGTAGCGGCCGTCGGCGTCGTCGAACACGGTCGGCAGCAGCAGCGAGCGGTAGAGGTTGTCGTAGAAGGTCTCACGGTCGGGCAGCAGGCCGCCGGAGATCCGCACGTCATCGAGATGGCGCGCCCAGTCAGTCTGGGCCGCCTGCCTGACGCTGGCAAAGCTGCGCCGGGCCGGTAGCTCGCGCGTGAGGTTGTGCTCGGCACCCGTCTGGTCGATGTAGCTGATCGCCACCCGCATCGTCACCGTGCGGCGCTTCGAGGTGTCAAAGGCGAGGTACTCGCCCCCGCCGCTCAGGGGAGCGCTTGTGGTGAACGAGTGGTCGAAGCTCGCGACAAAGTGCACCGTGTAGCCAACATCGGATTTCACCCAGCCGGTGAGCGTGTGATTGTCAGTCACGGTGACGGCGCCCGAGTGCGTGCCGTTGATCCCGCGCGTGACCTCGGCCAGCAGCCCGGCACGGGGGCCGGCCGCCGGATAGGTGAAGCGCATCATCGCCGCGCGGGTGGTGGCCGTCAGCTCGGCCCGGATCCCGTAGCGCGCGAGGGTGACGGCGTAGTAGCCCGGCTGCGCCATCTCGGTGGCATGTTCGAACGGCGAGGCATTGCCGAGCGGCGAGCTCGCAGGCTGCCCGGTGATCGGCATGAACGGGAGGTCGCCGGCGATCTGCACACCGGCACCGTCGAAATGGGTCAGCGAGAAGCCCCGGATGTCGGGGTCCTGATAGCTGTAGCCCACGTAGTCGACGGGATCCTGGCTGGCGTCCGGCAGCGAGGTGTCCGGGCCCGGCGAGATCATCCCGAAGGGCAGCCCGGCTCCGACCTGGGGGAAGCCGGCACCGAGGCTGCCGTCGCGGGTGTCGACGAGCGAGACGGGCGCGCCCGGCGACGGGGCGGTCGCTCGGGCGGCCGCCGGGCTCGCAGTGAGGGCGGCGAGCCCGGCTAGGACCAGCGCGAGGAGCGCCGTGTGCCTCATCCGACGGGCAGCCCGCCCGTGCCGGACTCGACCTGCTGCTCGGTGCAGTTGGTCGCCGGGGGCACCTGGCCGGGGCCGTAGGCGTCGGTCAGCTTGCTCCTCACCCCGAAGCCGAGTGCCTTGGCGTTGTCCCACGACAGGCGGGCCACGTCCCCGCCGAACACCGGCGAGATCGTGAAGAACCACTCGTCGGTCGTCGAGCACTGGAAGGCGCCGTTGTAGTCACCGGGCTCCTCGACGTAGCCGAGCTGATCCTGGGCCAGGCCGAAGATGAACTGCACGGGCGCCTGGACGTCCCGGTTGAGGGTGAACTTGATCGACGGATACGGCTCGCCGGGGACGCTGTAGAAGGGCAGGTTGCCCACCCGCAGCGTCGTCACCTTCGAGGTGTAGACGTCGCCGTCGTCCCATGGCGGCGCGGTCGAGCGGTAGATCTTGTAGCCGCCGAGCGGCGTGCTGTTGGCGGGCTCGTTGTTGGCGGCGAACAGCACCGGGTTGGTGTTCTCGACGTGGACCGTCGCCTCCGTGCCGTTCACGGTCGGGTCGGTGAGGAAGAAGCCGTGGCCACCGGAGACCGCGTCGATCGCCTTGCGGGCCACCGCATTGCCGAACATGTCGGCCGGGTAGTTGTCGTCGGTCTTCGAGGAGGTCGGGTCGACGGCCGGGTCGGCGTTCCCCGCGGGGATCCCAGCCGGCCAGCTGTGACCCACCGCGCCGATCGTCACGATCGCCGTCGAGCCCGGATACCCGTACCGGGCGCCCGGCTGGGTGTCCTGCTCGTCGCCTTCCAGATACGTGGCGGTCGCTCCGGGCCAGTCGGGGGACACCTTGTTGAGCGGTCCGTAGACCGTCGGATGCGTCGAGTAGTTGACCAGCGTGGCGATCACCTCATGCGTGGCCGGCGTGATCGCCTGGAGCACTCGCAACTGGTTGTCGAGCGGGTAGTCGGTGTTGTCGCCCGTGTTCGTGCTGTCGGTGTTCGAGCCGAAGGTCCCGGCAAAACCGGTCATATCGGCCGTCCCGACCTTCAGCAGGGCCGGCTGCTCGGCCGCCACGGCCTGGGTGATCGCCGTCTCCATCTGGTGGGCGACGAAGGCGAAGTAGGTCACCGGCACGCCGCCCCACACGCCGATCTCGTCGGGTCCGTTGTGGCTGTGGGTGGCCTGCAGGATGATGTGGCTGTCGGGTATCCCGAGGTGGGCCTGGATGTAGTTCTCCACATCCCGGAACCCGTACGGGCCCTGGCTGTAGGCGATCGAATAGCCCTGTGAGTCGAGCGAGCCGATCACAACCTGCTGGCCGCTGCGACCGCGGATCGCGATGACCCGGAAGTAGATGTGCCGCAGCACACCGGTCGCCTCGTGGACGGGGCCGATCCCGTAGCCGCCCAGATAGAAGTTGGCCAGGCTGGTCGGCGTGACGTCGGCCTTGGCGGCGCCGACGTAGAACTTGGCCCCCCGGTCGTGAGCGGCATGGGGGCGCTGAAGGTGCTGGGCGTGCTTCGTGTGGTTGGCGAGGGCCGGAGTGGCGGCGACCGACAGCATCGCGGAGGCGGTGAGCGCCGCCACGAGCACGCGGAGTCGCGCGCTGTTTCGTGTCATGGGCATGAGTTGCTCGGCTTTCCGTCGGCGATCTCAGTCCCCGCCGCCGACTCCGTCTGGGTGGTCGTGCTGGTGATGGCGCCGCCGGTCACGGTGGCGGTAACGGTTGTGGTGGTCCCGGTTCCGTCGGTCGTGGCGACGGTCAGCGTGCCGTCGCCGCTGGGGACGGGGACGGAGTCGCCGGAGGCCTGATCCCCGTTCGGCAGCGTCCACTGGGTCAGCAGGTAGTGGCCATCGCCCCCGGCCGGCGAGGCGACCAGGCGGCCCTGGCGGGTGCTGAGGCGGACGGTCAGCGGCGGGTGCACCGTGACCGGCAGCGTGAAGGTGTCGCTCTGACCCTTGCTGTCGGTGGCCGTGACCGTCACCTCGTAGGTGCCGGCGCGGCAGAACGAGTGGGTGAAGTAGCCCATCTCGTTCTGGGCGCCGTTCTCGCTGACGAAGGTGGTGCCGTCGCCGAAGCTCCAGTGGATCGGGCCGATCGTTGGGCGCTGGCCGAGCGGGCAGCTCGGCAGGCTCGGCACGTCCGGTGGGCTGCAGGCGTCGGTCAGGTCGAAGCGCTGCGCCGTCGCCCACCCTTCCAACACCGGCGAGAAGCTGTGCGTCGCCGGATCGAGGTCGCCCGACTGGGTGAAGGGCATGAACTGGATGCCGGGCTTCAGGACCCGCGCGTACTGGTTGTCGAGCGCCGACTCCTCGGCGTTCGACGTCAGGTTGGCCTTGAAACCGAGCGTCTGAGCGTCCTGCTCGCCCGCCGTCACGACCTGGTCTCCGAGCGTGAGGCTCGGGTTGAACAGGTTCTCGTCGGCCGAGTAGTAGGTGAACGGGTACGCGTAGGCGGGGAAGTCGTAGCCGAGCTGGTCCTGCCCCATGCCGACGACGAACACACCGGCGGCGCCGCGGATCGAGCGATCCCACGCTTGATGGATGCTCGGGAAGAATTCACCGGGCATCGAGAGGACGAGGACGTTGCCGAGCCGCAGGCCGGTGACCCAGGTGCCCATCAGGTTGCCCACCTCGTAGGGCGGCGAGGTCGAGCGGTCGGTCGGGTAGGCCTCGGGGTTGCCGAGCTCGGTCCAGGGGGTGCCGCCGTCAAACGAGGCAACGTTGTTGATCGCCAGCAGCAGCGGGTTGTAAACGGGGCTGAGGATGTACTGCTCGGTCCCTTTGACCTCGGCCGGGCCCAGCGAGCGGCGCTCGGCCAGCGCCTGCATGACGAGGTTGCCCAGGATCTCCCCCATGTGGATCTCGTCGTCGAAGCCAACGGTCTGGCGGCACTGCTTGCCATTGACCGTCACCGGCGGCAGGTCGCTGCTCGGCTGCCCGTCACCCTGCATCGGCCCCGGCTGGTCGCCGAGCGTCCCCGACGCGACCATCGCCGTGCCGCCGAAGCGGCGCTCCACGTAGTTCTGCAGGTAGGTGGGGAAATCGGTCGAGAGCAGCGCCGCATTCGTCCCGCTGGGGCACGAGAGGTCACCAGGGCCGTAGACGATGTTCGGGTAGGCCGGCTCGGAGATGTAGGTGGCGATCGTCTGGCCGGTCTTCGCGTCACGGGCCCACAGAGCCAGCAGTGAGCCATCGTTCGGCCAGCCCTCGTTCGCGTTCGCGTTGGCGATGTTGGTCGAGTCGAGCCACGGTGCGTCGACGCTCCCCCAGGTGATCGTGGCGGGCCGCAGCTTCGCCGCGGCCTGCTCGAGGGCCTGCTCGGTCGCCGCGGCCACCTGCTTGAGGTAGGGGAGCGCCTGTTTGGGGGGCCCCCACAGGCCCTGGATCGAGGGGGCGGCATGCTCGTGCAGGGCCGAGACGATGATGTCGGCCCTGGTGGCACCCGGGAAGCCGTGCCGGCCCAGATAGTCCGCCACCGCACTGCGGACGTCGGTGATGCCGTACGGGCCCTCCTGGTAGCCGGC
>DASSZN010000285.1:0-13587 GCA_035702805.1 Thermomicrobiaceae bacterium
CCGGTGAAGTCCGCGCCCCCCTGCTCGCCGGTGAAGCCCGCGCCGGCGGCCTGTCCGTCCGGCGACGCCTGCGTCCTGTCCATCACGGCTCCCCCTCACCTGTCCCGTGGCACCCGCCCGCCGCCCGCCTCGAGCGCGGCGCGGCCACACGAGGGGCGCACGCCCGTGCGCCCCTCACCTCATCGTCGTGGGTCCGTCCTGCCGGCCGGTCGGCACCGCTCCCCGGAACGACGCGCGTCGGCCGCGCGGCTGGGACGGACCCCGAGCCCGCCCCACTACCTCTTTAGAAGTAGGTGCGCGAGAGCGTCTCGGCCACGCAGCCGGGCCGCTCCTCGCCCTCGACCTCGATCGTCTGCTCCACGGTCATCTGGACCGCCCGGTCGCCGATCTCCTCGACGGCGAGCAGCCTCGACCGCATGCGGATGCGCTTGCCCACCCGGACCGGTCCGGGGAAGCGCACCCGGTTCAGGCCGTAGTTGACGCCCATCTTGCCGCCCAGCTCGATCTTGACCCCCTCCCGGTCCCGGCCCAGGTAGGGGATGAGCGAGACGGTCAGGTAGCCGTGGGCGATCGTCCCGCCGAAGAAGGTCTTGCTGGCCCGCTCCGGGTCGACGTGGATGAACTGGTGGTCGCCGGTGGCGTCGGCGAAGGCGTTGACCCGCTCCTGGGTGATCTCCAGCCACGGGCCGACGCCGAGCTCCTGGCCGACGAGCTCCTTGAGCTCCGCCACCGTCCTGACCACCCGCTGCGGAGCGGGCGCGGCGCCGCTCTCGGTCGCCTGCGTGCCCGTGCCCGGCGTGCTGGTCATCGCGGCCTCCTCCCGGCGCTAGACGTTCGCCGTCGTCCCGGCGACGCGGCCGGCCAGCACCTCCTCGAGCACGCGCTCGCGGTGGAAGTCGGTGTCGCCCCACATCGGCTCGAGGTGCTTGGCCCGCTTGAAGTAGAGGTGCAGGTCGTACTCCCAGGTGAAGCCGATGCCGCCGTGGACCTGGATCGCGTCGCCGCAGACGCGGCGCGCCGCCTCGTTGACGGTCGACTTGGCGACGGAGACGGCCAGCCGCCGGTCCGGCGCGTCGGCGTCGAGCGCCCAGGCCGCGTAGTAGGTCGCCGAGTGGGCGTTCTCGGCCGCCTCGAGCATCTCGGCCAACTTGTGCTTGATCGCCTGGAAGGTGCCGATCACCTGGCCGAACTGCTTGCGCACCTTGGCGTAGGAGACGGCCATCTCGAGCGACTTGCGCGACGCCCCGAGCATCTCGGCGCAGGAGGCGACCGCCGCGCGCTCCAGCACCGCCTCGAGGGCCGGCGCCGCGCCGTTGAGCGAGCCGATCAGGTTCTCGGCCGGCACCGCCACGTGGTCGAACACCAGCGCGCTCGTCTTGGAGTTGAGGTCGAACATGACCTCCGGCTCGATGGTGAGCCCCGCGGTGTCGCGCGGCACCGCCAGCAGCGACACGTCGTCCGGGCCGTCGCCGGTCCTCACCGCGACCACGAAGACGTCGGCCACGTTGCCCCAGGGGACGAAGCGCTTGGTGCCGCTCAGCCGGTAGTTGTCGCCGTCCGGGACGGCGCGCATGGCGACCGCCGCCGGGCCCCAGCCGATGTCGTCCTCGATCAGGGCGTAGGACATCTTGAGCTCACCGGTGGCCAGCCCCGGGAGGTAGCGCGCCATGGCCTCCTCGTCGCCGGAGGCGGTGACGGCCGTGGCCGCCAGGACCACGCTCGGCACGAACGGGCCGGGGTAGGCGACGCGGCCCATCTCCTCGAGCACGATCGCCTGCTCGATCATCCCCATGCCGCTGCCGCCGTAGCGCTCCGGGATGGCCAGCCCGAGCAGGCTCATCTCCGCCAGCTGGCGGTACATGGCGTCGTCGTAGCCCACCGGGTCGGTCATCATCGCGCGCACGTGGTCGACGGTGCACTGCTCGGTCAGGAACTCGCGCGCCAGGTCGCGCAGCATCACCTGGTCTTTGGTGAAGTCGAAGTCCATCAGCTCGCTCCATTCCCGGCCCGGCCGGCCTGTGCCGCTGCCTGCTGCGCCTCGATCCGGTCCGCCCGGATCTCCTTGGGCAGCCCGAGGACCCGCTCCCCGATGATGTTCTTCTGGATCTCCGAGGACCCGGCGTAGATCGTGCCGGCCCGCGACCAGGCGAAGGAGTACGCCCAGCTCCCCGACTCCCCGTAGCTGGCGTCGGCGTCCTGCGCGTAGGCGGCGGGCTCCCCCTCGATCAGCTGGCCGTAGGGGCCCATGATCTCCTGGATCAGCTCCTGCTGCCGCTTGTCCATCTCCGAGTAGTAGAGCTTGGTCACCGACGACTCCGGCCCCGGCCGCTGCCCCTTCTCGGCCGCCGAGAGGATGCGCAGCGAGCCGTAGCGCAGCACCTCGATCTCGGCGTACATGCGGCCCAGCTTCTGGCGGATGACCGGGTTGTCGATCGCCCGGGTGCCGTCGCGGCGCAGCACGCTCGCGACCTCCATCAGCCGCTGGAAGACCGCCAGCTGGCGGCTGACGCGGCTCATGGTGTTGCCGCCCCGCTCGTAGGAGAGGGTCGTCTGGGCGATCTGCCAGCCGCGGTTGAGCTCGCCGATCAGGTGCTCGCGCGGCACGTGGACGTCGCTGAAGAAGACCTCGCAGAACTCGCTGCTGCCGCTGATCTGCCGCAGCGGCCGCACCTCGACGCCGGGCGAGCGCATGTCGACCAGGATGCAGGAGATGCCGAGGTGCTTGGGCGCCTCGGGATCGGTGCGCGCCAGCAGCAGCCCCCAGTCGGAGCGGTGGGCGCCGCTGTTCCAGACCTTCTGCCCGTTGATGACGAACTCGTCGCCGACGATCTCGGCGCGCGTGCGCAGGCTGGCCAGGTCCGAGCCGGAGTTGGGCTCGGAGTAGAGCTGGCACCAGATCTCCTCGGCGCTGAGGATGTTCTTGACGAAGCGCTGCTTCTGCGCCTCGGTGCCGTGGTGGATCAGGGTGGGGCCGACGATGCTGACGCCCAGGCCGCCGACGGCGCCGGGCGCGTTGACGCGGGCCAGTTCCTCACCGACGATGGCCTGCTCCATCGGCCGGGCGTTCTGGCCGCCGTATTCGACGGGCCAGCCCATGCCGAGGTAGCCGGCCTCGTGGAGCTTGCGCTGCCAGGCGCGCTGCTCCTCGAGCGTCTCGAGGCGTTTCCGGGGCAGGTTCTCGGCCAGCCAGGCGCGGACACGCGCCCGGAAGGCCTCGTCCTCCGCGGTATAGAACAGATCCATCGGGGGCATCCCTCCCGCTAGCCGCGGATCCGGCCTCCCTGGCTATCGTCCGGAGCGGTCGCCGGAGACGGTTCCCGCGCGACGGCGGACCAGACCGGACGGACACCCAGAGACTTGTGGTGACGTTAGGTCTACTCTAGCACCCCGGGGAAGGCTGTCAACAACGCCCGGCAACCTGCTCGCCGCGTCGGCCGGGAGCGGCGGAATCCGCTCCGGAGCGGCCGCAGCCGTCGAGCGGGCCGCACAGGCGGTGACGCGCCGGCCGAACCGCGATCTGGCCTCGCGGGTGCCGCCGTGTTGCGCGATTGCGTCGTTGCGCCGGCCGTCGTTGCGACCTTGCGACGCGACCGGCGCTACCGTGGACGCGTGGCCCGGCCGTGGCGGCCATGGTCGTGCCCACCACGGGCGATCCTGCCCCGCAGCCTGGAGGCCGGTAGTATGGAAACCCTGGCGGAGGATCTCCTGCTCCTCGGACTGGACGACGAGAGCGGCGCCGTCTCCTGGCAGCACGCGACCGCGCTGCCCTACGGGCTCGGCGGCGCGCTCCTGATGGACCTGACGCTGCTCGGCCGGCTCGGCACGGCCGGCGGGCTGGTCACCGTCGTCGATCCCTCCCCGACCGGCGACACGGTGCTCGACGCCGCGCTGGCGATGATCCGCGCCGCGAGCAGGCCGCGCGACGCCACGCACTGGGTGCGGGCGCTCGGCGAGCGCGCGGGCCTGCGGGAGGAGCTGGCGCGCCGGCTGGTGGCGCGCGGCATCCTGCGCGAGGAGGAGCGCTCCTTCCTGCGCGTCTTCCACAGCGAGCGCTTCCCCACCGGCGACCCCGACCCGGAGCTGGCGCTGCGCGGCCGCATCCGCGAGGTGACCCTCGCCGGCGTCCCGTCCGACGACCGCACCCTGATGCTGATCAGCCTGGTCAACGCCTGCGGCCTCACCGACGTCCTGTTCACGCGGGACGAGCGCGGGGCGGCAAAGCGGACCATCAAGGCCCTGGTCGAGGGCGAGCAGTTCGGCAAGGCGGTCGGGAAGGCGGTCGCGGCGGTCGTCGCGGCGGTTGCCGCCACCTCGGCGGCGTATACGGTCGTCGTGGCGCCCGGCGCCCACCACTGACGCCGCTGGCGGCGGGCCGTCGGGCGGCCCTCAGCGGAAGTCGGCGGCGGTCATGGCGGCCGGGTGGCCGGCCGGCCACTCGACCAGTTCGATCCGGTACCCGTCCGGGTCGCGGAGGTTGCAGACCGCCGGGCCCGCCTCGCCGCCCGGCCGCTCGATGCCGGGATGGGCGACGCCCTTCGCGTCCAGGTCGGCGAGCGTCGCGACGAGGTCGTCGACCTGGACCACGATGTGGCTGAAGCCGTTACCGATCTCGAGCGGTCCGGCCGCGGGGTCGTGGGCCAGCTCGAGGGTCACGACGTCCCCGTCGCCGTCCAGGTTGAGCGTCACCAGGCTCGCGTCTCCCCCGAGGTTCACGCGCCCGATCTCGCGGAAGCCGAGCTTACGGTAGAAGACGAGCGACCGGCCGAGGTCACCGACACGGTAGGCCGTGTGGAGCACCTTCATGACGCCCCCGTTCCGTCACGCGGCGCGTTCCGCCTCACCCCTCGCCCATCGCGCCGAGGTAGGTCACCATGGCCGCGCCGGTCTTGACCCCGTTGATGAAGCGGTCGAGCTCCAGGTTCTCGTTCGGCGCGTGGTTCGCCTCGTCGGCGTTCGCGTAGGGCACGCCGAAGGCCGGGATGCCCAGCACCTTGGTGAAGACGTAGTCCGGCAGGCTGCCGCCGAGCGCGGGCACCACCAGCGGCTCCTCTCCCTGCACCGCGGCCACCGCCCGGCGGATCGGCCCGGCGTAGGGCGAGTCGAGCGGCGTCTTCGACGGGTCCATCGAGCCCTGGCGCACCACCTCGACGCCCGGCGCGTGCCGGCGCACGTGGGCCTCGACCTTCTCGAAGATCTCCTCGCCCGTCTGCGCCTCGACCAGCCGGATGTCGCACTTGGCGACCGCCTCGTGGGGCAGCACCGTCTTCGAGCCGGGGCCGCCGTAGCCGCCGTGGAGACCGTTGATGGTGAAGGTCGGCCAGGCCGACAGGCGCTCGAAGAAGCCGCGCTCGACCGGCTCGTCCAGTGCCGCCAGGTCGAGCGAGCGCTTGACCGCCGCCACGTCGACCGGCAGCCGCGCCAGCGCCGCGCGCTCGAGGTCGGACAGCGGCAGGACGTTGTCGTAGAACCCGTCGATCGTCACCTCGCCGCGCGCGTTCTTCATCGTCGCCAGCAGCTGGACGAGGGTCCAGATCGGGTTCGGCGCGACGCCGCCCCAGTTGCCGGAGTGCAGGTCGCGGTTGGCGCCGCGCGCCCGCAGCTCGAAGCTGGCCACGCCGCGCACGCCGAAGAGGACGCGCGAGCGCCCGCTCTCGTCGACCGGGCCGTCGCTGGTGATGACCAGGTCGGCCATCACCGCGTCGCGGTGCTCGCGGACGAAGGCCGGCATCTGCGGGCTGCCGATCTCCTCCTCGCCCTCGAGCAGCACCTTGACGTTGCAGGGCAGGCCGCCGCGGACGGCGAGGAGCGACTCCAGCCCCAGGATCTGCGCGAAGTGCTGGCCCTTGTTGTCGCCCACGCCGCGGGCGTAGAGCTTGCCGTCGCGGACCGTCGGCTCGAAGGGGGGCGAGACCCACGCCTCCAGCGGGTCGGGCGGCTGGACGTCGTAGTGCCCGTAGAGGAGGACGGTGGGCGCGCCGGGGTGGTCGAGCCGCTCGGCCAGCACCATCGGCCAGCCGGCGGTCGGGATGACCCGGGCGTGCAGGCCGATGCGGTTCATCACGCCCGCGATGTAGTCGGCCACCTCGGCGATGCCCTGGCCGTGGGCGCTGATGCTGGGCCGGCGCACGTAGTCGACCAGCCGGTCGATGAACTCCTGCCGGTGCGCGTCGACGTAGCCGAAGACGTCGCCCAGGTCCGGGGTCGTGCCGCTCATCCGGGTCCACCCTCCCGCGTGCTCGCGTATCCGGGCGCGGCCGCCGCGTCGCGCCGCCCCGCATCATAGCGCGCGCGCCGCGCCGTCCGGTCGGGTGGTCGGGTGACCGGGCAGATCAGGCGGCGGGCGCCCCGGGTCCCGCGTGAGCCATGAGCCTCGGCACCCCCGGCGCGACCCAGAGGGCGGCGAGCGCGAAGCCGGCGCCGGCCAGCGGCGGGGACCAGCGCGCCGCCGCGGCCGACGCGCCGAGCAGCAGCGCCAGCCCGCCGAGCCCGATCGCGACGAGGCGTGTCCGCGCCGCGAGACCGCGCGGGAGCGGAGCCGGCGCTGACAGGACGTCCAGCGGGATGCCGACCGCCGCGCCGGCCAGCCCGCCGGCTACCTGCCAGGTACGCACCGTCGTCCCGAGGAAGGAGACAACCAGGAGCGCGGCGGTGAACCCGAGCACGCCGAGCGCGACGACCAGGCGCCGCGGCGGGCGCGTGCCGAGACGGCGGGCCAGCCGGGGGGAGAGCCGCGCGTAGCCGGCCAGCAGGAGCAGGCCGAGCGCCGCACCGCCGAGCACGTCGCCCGGGTAGTGCACGCCCAGGTAGACCCGGCTGAGCATGACGGTGCCGGCGACGAGCGCCGCCAGCGCCCAGGGCAGCCCCACCAGCAGTGCCAGCCCGCCCCAGAGCGTCGTCGCCGTCACGCTGTGGCCGCTCGGGAACGAGCCGTCGTTGACCGTCTCGCGCACGAGGATCGCGGCACCCTGCGGTCGGGGCAGGCCGACGACCGCCTTCAGCGCCGTGCTCGCCGCCGCGCCGAGGAGGACGACCGCCAGCAGCCCGTACGCGGGGCGCCGCCCGCCGAGCCAGCGTGCCAGCGCGACGGCGACGACCACGGCCCAGGTGTCGCCCAGCTCCGTCAGGAGGCGGAACGGCCCGAGCCACCCCGGCCCGAGGAAGCGCTGCACCGCGACGATCGCCCGCGGGTCCCAGAGGAAGGTCCACCCCAGCGCCGCGATCACGCTCGCCACCTCGTCGCCGGGCGCCCGCCCCGCCGGCCTCGCCCCGGCGACCAGTCTACGACGGCCGCACCGGCCGTCGAGCCCGCGCCGGGAGGCTAGCAGCCGTAGTCGCCGTCGAAGCCGTTGCTCGCGTACTGCACCAGCTGGACCGGCCCGCCGCTAAAGGACGCGCTGCAGAGCGCGCTCGGCGCGGTCGCCGAGCCGCCGGCGACCCAGTCGGGCACGACTTGCTGAGAGGACCCGGTGATCTGCGCGCTCCCGGTGATCGTCTTCCACATGCCGGCCGTGGAGTAGATCCCGACCGTCGCATTGTGCGTCTGCCAGTAGTAGATGGCCCCGTCGATAACGTCCAGGTTCAGGGCGGTGTTCTTCGACCAGGAGTTGGAGGTCTCGATGTCGAGCCACCAGGTCGAGATCGTGGTCCCCGACGGCACGAGCCCGGCGGCGTAGGCGGCCGCGTTGTAGCCGTAGTTGTAGGCGACGCAGGCCTTGTCCCGGTGGGTGCAGGTCCCGTCCGGCCCGGTAGCCCCGTTCGAGGCGGTCGACCCGACCGGGTAGTTCAGGTTCATGTAGGCGGACGCTGGGTTGGGCAGCGCCGCCGCCCAGGCGAGCTCCGTGGCGAAGCAGGAGTTCGCGGTGTAGGCGCGCCCGCCGGTGGCGCCCACGATGCCGAAGGCGCCGCCCGACGGCAGCGCCGCCCCGCAGTCGGGGTACGAGACGTCGTAGCCCGTCGTTGCGGACGGGTAGATGCCGGACGCGCTCGCTCCCAGCGAGGTCGCCGCCAGCAGCACCGCGCTCAAGCCGAGCGCCAGCCAGAATCCCCTGCGTGCGCGCATGCGCATGCCCATGCCCATGGACGCCGAGCCCCTCTCACGCGCCGTCGATCCCGCTCGTACCGCTACGGGTCCGCGCAGGGTAGCACGACCCGGCGTCGCTCGCGAGCGCGTTCGGCCCCGCTTCCGCGGCGCGACTTGCGTCCGGTGGCGGGCGCCGTCACTCCACCCGCCCGTTCCGGCCGTCGTGCCCCCCATGCCCGTCGTGCCCGGCGCCGTGCGACGCGTGGTCGTGGGACGGCGGCACGTCGAGCGCCGGGTTGCGGTCGAAGAACCCGTTCGGCTGCAGCATGAAGCCGGTGTACTGCGCCGGCATGACCGGCCAGTCCTCCAGGCGCACCGGGTGGTGCGAGCCGAGCGTGTACCAGAGCACGACGTCGGTCTGCTCGATCGAGCGGTTGGCCTTCGTCCACGCGGGCAGCCCGGCGCCGCCCGGGTGCTGGTTCGGGTACTCCCCGGCCGGGTGCCGCTCGTCGGGATGGTAGGGCGTCACCCACAGGTGCTTGGTGATGAAGGCGGCCCGCGCCGTGATGCTGGCGTCGGGCTGGGCGAACGACCGCACGTTGCCGCGCGGCATCAGCCGGTAGCCGACCGGGTCGCCCACCGCGTTGCGCACCGCCGGGTTGACCACGGCCCAGTAGCGCCCGGCCAGCGGGTCGACCAGCTGCTGCGCCTCGAGCTCGGTCCGCAGCGGCGTGGCGCGGGACGCGAAGGCGTTGCCGTGCGGGTTGTCCGGGCCGGGTGGGACGGCCTCGGTGTGCACCTCGTAGACCGAGTTGACCGGCCCGTCGACGTCGAGGTCGAGCCGCAGGTTGAAGAAGTGCTGGTGGATCGGCGCGTAGAGGCCGTCGGCGTTGAGGCGCTGGCCGTAGGGCGTCGACTGGCCGGGCGCGAGCGCGCCGGTCGAGACGATGCCGGTCATCTTGACCTCGAACTCGATCGTCCCGTCCTGGTAGAAGTACCAGAAGAAGCCGTACTCGTAGTTGCCGACCGTGGCGATGAAGGAGACGACCAGGCGGCGCGAGCGCCGCACCTCGGCCCGGCCGGTGCGGAAATCGGTGTGCTTCCAGAGCATGCCGTAGTCCTCCTCGTGGAGGCAGACGGCGTTGGGGATCGTCACCGGCTCGCCCTGGGCGTTGGCGACGACCGCGTCGAAGTAGTGGATCACGCCGAGGCAGTCGCAGCCCAGCTCGAGCGCGTTGGCCAGCGTGCCGATGCTGTACTCCCCGGCGTCGAAGGCGTTCTTGCGCCAGTGGCCGGGCGCGGGGTCGCCGTAGGGCACGACCATCTCCGCCAGGGACGCCCGGTGCAGGATCGAGCGCACCCGTCCCCCGTCCTCGTAGCCCACCGTGTGCAGCACCAGCCCCTCGCGCGAGGTGTAGCCGAGGCGGAGGCGCCACTTCTGCCAGCGCACCTCGCGGCCGTGCACGGTGAAGCTGGTCCCCTCCGGCTGGCGGATCTCGATCGGCCGCACGCCCTCCCGCGGCGGCCCGACCGCGTCGGCGGCGTACTGGCCCGGCGTCCAGGGCACCGGCACCACGCCGTCGTCCTCGACCCGCACCACCCGCTCGGCCAGGAGGTCGACCACGACCACGACGTTCTCGATCGGGTGGGCGTAGCCGTTGTCCTCCGGGCTGGCGCGCACCCAGGCGAGGGCGCGCAGCAGCCGCCGCCCGCGCTCGGACGCGTCGCCGTAGTAGCCGGCCGACCAGGGGTCGACCATCACCAGGTCCGGGTCGGTGATCCCCCGCCGGCGCAGGGCCTCCTGGAAGGCCGGGTCGGCCTTGACCACGCGCTCGCAGGTGAAGAACTCGTCGAAGGTGATGGCCGGCTGGACGCCGGGTACGTGGCGCCAGGAGCGGACGGCCCCGGCGTCGAGGGAGACGACTGCCTCGTAGGTCCGGCCGTCGGCCACGTCGAGGAGGACGGCGAAGGCCTCGCGTTCGAGCGGCGCGGCCGCGCCGGCGAGCGTGTCCTTGGGCGGCTCGCGCAGGTCGATCGAGACGAAGCGCGCGCCGCCCAGCGGGCGCTCCGTGCGGATCACCCGGGCGGCCAGCGCGATCTCGTCGGCGGTGAGCGGATCGAGAGGGTGGCAGGTCGTGGCGCGCGTCTCGGTGGTCATCCGGGAGCCCTCCTTCGCGTCCGGGACGCGCGACCGTCGCCACGGGCGGCGCGCGGCGGCGCCGGTGGTCGGGCGTCCCATCTGCCGCGCCGGACACGGCCGCGGGTGCTGCGCGCGCTCGGCGGCGCAGGCTCGCGACGCGCCGGACGGGATCGACAGGGAGTCGGTTGCTCGTCAAGGATAGCCGATTTGAAGACGCGAGCGGCGCGCCCGGCGGCGCTCCGGAGTTGGGGGACGGGCGCTCAGGCGGCCGGGGGCCTCGAGCGAGGCCCCCGGCCAGGACCCACGGGTGCGAGGGTTACGCCCGAGCTCCCTGCTCGACGTAGTGGATGCCCACCTCCACGATCGCCGCCGCGACCAGCGCCGCGATCAGCGCCGGGAAGATGGCGAGGCCGGCGGCCTCGTAGCCCCACTTGCCCAGCCCGAAGATCTCATACTCGCTGAACGCGAACCCGGCGACGCCCGCCGCGATCGCGGTCAGCACGCCCTCGAGCCCCAGCCGCGCGCGGAGGCCATACTGCGCCAGCGCGCCGATGACGACCGCCCCGGCCACCAGGATCACGTATCCCCAGGTTCCCATGGCCGCGCTCCTTCCGCGCATCCCGGGAGTCCCATCTGATCCTACGGTAGCAGCAGGCTCGTCACAGGCGCACAACGGACGGGGCCGGGCTATGACAACTCCGTGCCGTTGTCCGGGTGGCCTCAGCGGGAGTCCATCCCCTCCGGTTCGGCGCCGGGGTCGGCCGCCAGCGCCGCCGCCACGTCGTAGCGCCACAGCCAGTCGAAGCGCGCCGCCGGCGCCTCCGGGCTGGCCGCCAGGCGCGCGTTGCGCGCGGCGATCTCGGCCGGGTCGGACAGGTGCATCTGGCGCCCCGCCTCGCGCGAGGCCGCCTGCACCGCGGCCGTCCGCTCGCGGCGCAGCGCCGCGTACCGCGCGATCGCCGCGCGCGGGTCGTCGGGGTCGGCGGCCAGGCAGCCGGCCAGGATGAACCCGTCCTCGATGCTCTGGCTGGCGCCCTGCGCCATGTAGGGCAGCATCGGGTGCGCCGCGTCCCCCAGCAGCGTGACCCGCCCGCGCGTCCACTCCGCCAGCGGCGGCCGGTCGAAGAGCGCCCACTTGTACACCTGCTCGGTCCCCTCGATCAGCGCGCGCACCTGCGGGTGCCAGCCGGCGTGGGCCGCCAGCGCCTGCTCACGGTCGCCGCGCGCCGACCAGGACTCCTCCCGCCAGTCGTCGTCGGTCTGCGCGTTGCCGACCCAGTTCACCAGCCGCCCGCCCGAGACGTAGTAGACGGCGACCTGGTGGCGCGGCCCCCAGAAGGAGTGGTGGCGCGCCTCCAGCCCAACCGCGTGCCCCACCGCGGCCGGCGCCAGCCCTCGCCAGGCGACCTGGTGCGACCAGACGGCCCGGTCGGGACCCGCCACGTGCTCGCGCACCACCGAGTGGATGCCGTCCGCGCCGATCAGCACGTCGCCGGTCGCCTCCCGGCCGTCGGCGAAGCGCGCGGTGACCGTCGCCTCGTCCTGCTCAACGGCGACGCAGCGGGCGCCCAGGGTGAGGGGCGCGTCGCCCAGCGCCGCGCGCAGGACGTCGTGGAGGTCGGCGCGGTGCAGGTGGTAGAAGGGCGCGCCCCAGCGGAGCGCCGCCCCCTCGCCCAGCGGCACGCGCCCCAGCACCGCGCCGGTGTGCCAGTCGCGCGTGTCGTGCGACAGGGGCAGCACGCCGACGGCGCGCACCGCCTCGGCCAGCCCGAGCCCATGGAGGACGCGCGTCGCGTTGGGCCCGACCGCCACGCCGGCACCCACCTCGCGCAGCACGTTCGCCTGCTCGTAGACGTGGACCTCCAGGCCGGCCCGGCGCAGCGCCAGCGCCGCGCAGAGCCCGCCGATCCCGCCGCCGACGATGAGAGTGCGCATTTCAGCGTCCTTCCCGCACGGTGACCGCCTGGCCGGCGCCCCGCCGCATCTCCACCCGCCATGGTCCGAAGACCATACACCGGCGCGGCGCCGGCCCGCCACGGGGTGCGAACGGACGCGTTCCAGTCGGGCTCAAATATTGAGCCCGCGCGATCTTGACCGCCTGCGACCGTTCGGTTACGCTACGCGCGAGTTCCAGCCCGGCGTCATGACAGACGCTCAGCTATGAGGAGTGGGGTGCCCGCTGGGGAGCACGGCCGAACGGTGCCGCGTGCCCGGTCGGGTGCGTGTGAGAGGGGTGTGCCGGATGTCGACCCGGGCGTCACGCCGGAGATCGAGATGGCGAGTCCTGGGGGCAATACTGGTGACGGCCTTCGCGATGATGGCCGCCGGATCGGTGTCTGGCTCGGTGCAGGCATCGACGTACACGCCGAACGCCTCCGGTGAACTGGACTGCAACGGGTTCAGCCCCACCCAGCATGCGATCCGGGCCACGATGAACTGCACCGACATCCGCGGCATCGCCGGGGTCGACAACACCAACACCTGGGGCGGACGCTTCTACGACAACAATAACTACATCGGGCACGACGAACCGGACATGACCTTCTACTCCAACGTGCCCGGCACCGGGAACAACGTGACCTGGGCCGAGACGCTCCCGGTCGATCCCGTCGCGGCGCCGACGGTCGCGACCCCCGGCAAGGACGTGACCCACTGGTTCGAGCTGTCGGTCGCGCCGTGGTTCTCGATGGCCATGTGCGACCCGAACTCCTACCCGCAGACGTCCTGCACCCCGCTGTCCGACGCCAACGCGCCCACCTGCGTGGTCGCCCTGCTCTGCCCCGCAAACAGCTACCCGGGCGGCGGCGGGGCCTTCATGGAGATGCAGTTCTACCCGCCGGGCATGCCGCCGTTCGTCGACTCGACCAGCTGCAATGACACGCACTGGTGTGCCGCGCTGACGATCGACAGCCTCGAGTGCACCACCGGCTTTGCCACCTGCAACACGGCCTGCGAGGAGCCGGTCAACTTCGCCTGGATCCAGCGCGACGGCGTGCCCACCGGCCCGCCCTCGCCCCAGGAGTCGACCCTGGCGACCAGCACGCCCAACGCCCAGACGCTGATGCTCAACCCCGGTGACCGGATCACCGTGCACATGTTCGATGCGGCTGCCCCCGGAGGTGGGCACGCCTTCGAGGTCATGGTCGATGATCTGAGCACCGGGCAGAGCGGCTTCATGCAGGCCTCTGCCGCGAACGGCTTTGCGAACACGTCGATCGCCGACTGCTCCGGCACGCCGTTCAACTTCCAGCCGGAATACTCCACGGCGAGCCAGGCGAACATCATCCCGTGGGCGGCGATTGCGACCAACATCTCGACCGAGTTCGAGACCGGTCACTTCGAGGCCTGCACGAAGGTGACCAGCGCTGCCAGCCTGGCGATCGGACCTGGTCTCAGCGACACCTACTACAACACCTGTCACGGTCCG
>DASSZN010000333.1:0-7785 GCA_035702805.1 Thermomicrobiaceae bacterium
TCCCGAGGCGGGCGTATACTTGTCCGGTTCGGGGAGGCGCACGGCGATACGGTCGTAGCGACGGTCGCTCGCCGGGAATACGACGGCGTCCCCGCGCGTCGTAGCGTGTGGGGCATGAGCGGTCCGTCACGACCGGTCGCGCTCCGGCAGCGGTTGGGCTTCTCGCTCGAGCAATTACCATGATCCGGGAATGTCGGTCCCTCGCGAGTCCGGACCGGCGACGGATCGGTCGACGCAACGACGGCGAGCGACGGGGAGAGGGGACCGGCGCGGCAGGCGCTCCGGTTCAGGAGGGGCAGTAGCCAGCGTGTACGGCGTCGACAGCCCGGCGTCCCCGTCGTTGTTCGTCCAACCTCCCGTCGAACGCGTGGCGATGATCTCGGTCCACACGTCTCCCTTCGCGCCACTCGGCGGGCGTGACACCGGTGGGCTCAACGTGTACGTCACGGAGCTGAGCCGCCATCTGGCGGAGCGCGGCGTCGCGGTCGACGTCTTCACTCGCCGCAGCGACCGCACCACGCCGGTCATCACCGAGGTCGAGGACGGCGTTCGCTTGATCCAGGTCGAGGCCGGGCCGGCAGAGCCGCTTCACAAGGACGCGCTCTTCTGCCACCTGCCGGAGTTCGCCACCGACATGGCGTACTTCGCCATCAAGCATGGCGTGCGGTACGACGCGATCCACGCCCACTACTGGCTGTCGGGGTGGGCCGGCCAGCTCGTCCAGCGCTACTGGGACGTGCCCCTGGTCATGATGTTCCACACCCTGGCGCACCTCAAGAACGCGGTCGCCGGCCAGGATCACCGCGAGACGACGCTGCGGCTGCAGGTGGAGCGGCGCATCGCCGAGCTGGCCGACGCGGTCGTCGCCGCCAACCCGGACGAGCGTGTCGAGATCATCCGCCGGCTGAACGCCCCTCCCGCCGCCGTCCACACGATCCCACTCGGGGTAGACCTCAACCACTTCCGGCCGGACGATTCTCGAGCAGCCCGGCGCGCACTGGGCCTGCCCGACGGGCCGCTCGTGCTCTACGTCGGACGGATCGACCCGGTCAAGGGGATCGACACCCTGTTCGACGCCTTCGCCCGGCTCGTCTACGACCGGGAATGGCTGGAGCGGCCACCGCGCCTGGTCTTCGTCGGCGGGTTGATCCGCGACGGCATCGGCGGGTCGGTCGCGGACGCGGACCTTGACGCGCTCGCCGCACGCGCCGCCGCCCTCGGGCTGTCGGACCATGTGCTCTTCCACGGCGCCCAGCCACGCGAGCGACTTCCGCTCTACTACAATGCGGTCGACGTCTGTGCGGTCCCCTCGCGGTACGAGTCGTTCGGGCTCGTCGCGGTGGAGGCCATGGCCTGCGGCACCCCGGTCGTGGCCTCCGACGTCGGCGGGCTGCGCTACTCGGTCGAGGACGAGGTGTCGGGCCTGCTGGTCCCGCACTCCGATCCGGTGGCCCTGTCCGGGGCGCTGGCGCGTGCGCTCACCGACCACGACCTGCGCTCGCGGATGATGGTCGGCGCCCGCCAGTCCGCGGTGGGCTACTCGTGGCACGCGGTGACGAGCGCCGTCCTGGACGTCTATGCGAACCTGGTTCCGGCTCAGCGCATCAGTCCGGACGTCGCCGAGGAGATCTACGCGTCCTGACCGGTGAATCCGGGAACACCGATCCGAGTCGTGGCTCGCGATCGTCGAGGAGAGGTACGAGACCGAGATGCCCGCCGTGATCGACCCCAACGTCTGCGACCGCCACTTCGCCGGCTGCTTCCCGGCCCGCATGTGCCCTCAGCACGCCTTCTCGTTCGACGACGCGCGGGGCCTCGTCGTGATCGACAGCGACCTCTGCGGCGACTGCCCAGGCCCGTGCATGAACTTTTGCGACCGCTACGCCATCCGCTTTGCCGCCGACCCGACCGAGTTCGAGGTGCTGCGGGACAAGACGTTCGGCATCCTCTCGGAGGTCGACGCGGCGGAGGAGCTCAAGCGGCGCAAGGAGGAGCGCGAGGCGGCCGAGAAGGCAGCGGCGCCGGAGCCCGCGGTCGTGGCGGCCACGGACGCGACCTTCGACGAGGTCGTACTGAAGTCCGACCTGCCGGTGATGGTGGACTTCTGGGCAACCTGGTGCGGCCCGTGCAAGGCGATGGCGCCGGTGTTCGAGGCCCTGGCCGAGCAGTACCGCGAGCTGATCCGCTTCGTCAAGGTCGATGTCGACGCCTCGCCGAAGCTCTCGGCTCGTTACCGCGTCCAGAGCATTCCGACCCTGGCCTTCTTCTGGCAGGGCCAGCTGGTCGACGCATTTGCCGGCGCCCTCCCGGAGGCCGAGCTGCAGTCCGTCGCCTACGAGTTCCTGGCGGCGGTCCGCCAGCTCGAGCAAGCCCGCACTGGAACGCCGCAGCCGGATCCACTGGGCTGAGCCGCCGGTGGCCGTCTTTCGCGTCGAGCCCGAGGTCTTCAGCGCGTTCCCGTCCGCCCGCTTCGCCGCCGTCGTGGTGCGCGGGATCGACAACTCGCGTGCTTCGGATGATGCGTCCCGGCGCCTGGCCACCGCGGTTGCGGCGACGCGCGACGCCTTCGCGGGCGTCGACGCGAAGAGTCACCCATCAATCGCCGCCTGGCGCGAGGCGTTCGGTGCTCGCGGCTGGACGCCGAGCAAGTACCTCAGCTCGATCGAGGCGCTGGTGCGCCGGGTCGCCCGCGGCGACGACCTCCCCAGCATCAACCCGGCGGTCGACCTCGGTAACGCCGCGTCGCTGCGCTATCTGGTCCCGATCGGCGCCCACGACCTCGCCGCCGCGCCGGACGGGATCGCCGTGCGCCTCGCCCGGCCGGACGACCGCTTCCTGCCCATGGGTGACGCTCCTGAGGAGTCCCCCGATCCCGGCGAGATCGTCTACGCCAGCGGCAGTGACGTGCGGACGCGCCGCTGGGTCTGGCGCCAGAGCCGCACGGCGCTCGTGACCGGCGCGGCGCGCGACCTCCTCTACCCCATCGACGGCTTCTCCGGGATAACCGAGGACGCGATGCGCGCGGCCGCCGCGGAGCTGGCAGAGGTCGTCCCGGCGCTCCTGGGCGGCGGCGCCCACGTCTTCTTCATCGACCCGGAGCACCCGGCCGCGGAGTAGCACCCACCCAACCCGCGCCGACGTTGCCCAATTCCAGTCGAGGCGCGAGCAACTCGCGCCTCGATCAGTCAACGCTGCGTGTGGTGACGGGAGAGCTCAGCCGCGGGCAGCCGCCGCGCGCTTCACCGCGGACGGTGCGCCGTGGCAGTTCTTGTACTTCTTGCCGCTGCCGCACGGGCAGGGGTCGTTCCGGCCGATCTTGCGCTCGAGCTTCTTTCGCGTCGGTCCGGCCTCGACCGGCTGATTGGTGAAGCCCGGCTGGATGACCGGCCGGATCAGCGCCGGCGTCGGCCGGGCCGTGTAGATCAGGTGCGCGACGTCGTACTCGATGTTCTGCAGCAGCTGCTGGAACGCCTGGTAGCCCTCGGTCTTGTACGCCACCAGCGGGTCGAGCTGCCCATACGCCTGCAGACCGATGCCCTGCCGCATGTCGTCCATGCCGGTCAGGTGCTCGATCCACAGCCGGTCGACAACGTGGAGCATCACCAGCCGCTCGACCATGCGCTGCACATCGACGCCGTGATCGACCTCGAGGCGCTCGTACTCCTCGACCGCCTTGTCGTAGAGGAGCTCGACCACCTCGTCCTGGTGCCGGTCCTGGAGATCGCGCGTCGTCAGTGTCACCGACGGCCCGACGATGCCCAGGAACGAGCGGACAATCTCGTCATAGTCGGGCGTCTCGTGACGGTCCTCCGGCCAGTGCGCCGCGACGAGGACCTCGATCTGCCGGTGGATGATGTCGAGCACGTGGTCTTTGAGGTTATCGCCCCGGATGATCTTGCCGCGCTCGGCGTAGATCACCTCGCGGTGCTTGTTGATCACGTCGTCGTACTCGACGAGGTGCTTCCGCATGTCGAAGTTGTGGCCCTCGACCTTGGTCTGGGCGTTCTCGATCGTCTTCGAGATGAGGCCGTGCTCGATCGGCGTCTCGTCGTCGAGGCCGAGCTTGTCCATCAGCCCGGTGACGCGGTCGGAGCCGAACCGGCGCAGCAGATCGTCCTCGAGCGACAGGAAGAAGCGGCTGGAGCCGGGGTCGCCCTGACGACCGGCGCGGCCGCGCAGCTGGTTGTCGATGCGCCGCGCCTCGTGCCGCTCGGTTCCGATGATGTGCAAGCCGCCCCGATCGGCCACGCCGGGTCCCAGGATGATGTCGGTGCCCCGACCGGCCATGTTGGTGGCAATGGTGACGGCGCTCGGGCGTCCCGCCTCGGCGACGATCGCCGCCTCGCGCTCGTGGTACTTGGCGTTCAGGACCTCGTGCCGGACGCCGCTGCGGCGCAGCATGTCACTGAGGCGCTCGCTCTTCTCGATCGAGGTCGTGCCGACAAGCACCGGCCGCCCCGCCTGGTACATCTCCTTGATCTCGTTGACCACGGCGCGAAACTTGGCGTCTTCGGTCCGGTAGACCTGGTCGGGGTAATCGTCGCGGACCATCGGGCGGTTGGTCGGAATGACCACCACATCGAGGTTGTAGATGGTGGCGAACTCCTCCGCCTCGGTCTCAGCCGTGCCGGTCATGCCGGCCAGCTTTTTGTACATGCGGAAGTAGTTCTGGAAGGTGATGGTCGCCTGGGTGACCGTCTCGCGCTGGACGCGCACGCCTTCCTTGGCCTCGATGGCCTGGTGGAGCCCCTCGCTGTAGCGGCGACCGAGCATCATGCGGCCGGTAAACTCGTCGACGATGATGATCTCGCCGTCCCGCTCGATGTAGTCGCGGTCGCGCAGGAAGAGCGCCTGCGCCTTGAGCGCCTGCTCGAGGTAGGAGGTGAACTCCGCGTACCGGTCGTCGTAAAGGCTCTCGGTGTCGGGGATTCCCAGCAGGTGCTCGACCTTGTCGATCCCCTCGTCGGTCAGGGTGACGACCCGGTCCTTGAGGTCGATCTCGTAGTGCGGCCCCTCGCGCAGCTGCCGCACGATCTGGGCGAACTGGTAGTAGCGGTCTGGCGCGTCCTCGGCACTGCCCGAGATGATGAGCGGCGTGCGCGCCTCATCGATCAGGATATTGTCGACCTCGTCGACGATCGCGAAGTTGAGCGGCCGCTGGACTTGCTCCTCGGCGGTGCTAACAAGGTTGTCACGCAGGTAGTCGAACCCGAACTCGTTGTTGGTGCCGTAGGTGATATCGGCCCCGTACGCCTCTCGGCGCGTCACTGGCCGCCAGTGGTTCAGGCGAGCGTCCGGGCTCGGCTCCGGCGACTCGTAGGCCGGATCGTAGATGGCCGCGTCCTCGTGGGTGATCACACCGACCGTTGCCCCGAGCAGGGTGTAGATCGGACCCATCCAGCCGCCGCCGATACGCGACAGATAGTCGTTCGGCGTGATCAGGTGCACGCCCTTGCCCTCGAGAGAGTTCAGGTAGAGCGGCAGCGTGGCGACGAGCGTCTTGCCCTCGCCGGTCCGCATCTCCGCGATCTTTCCCTCGTGGAGGACAATACCGGCCATCAACTGGACGTCGAAGTGGCGCTGTCCAAGCGTGCGCTTGCCGGCCTCGCGCACGGCGGCGAAAGCCTCCGGCAGCAGGTCTTCGAGCGTCTCGCCGGCCGCCAGGCGCTCGCGGAACTCGGCGGTCTTGGCGCGCAGTTCGTCGTTGGTGAGGCGCTCGAACTCGGGCTCGAGCGCGTTGATCTCCTCGGCGTCATCGCGAAGGTTCTTCAGGATCCGCTGGTTGGGATCGCCGAGGATCTTGCTGAACAGATTTCGCATTCGCGGGGTCCCCCGTTGGTCAGTGTCAGTGGTCGAAGCGCGGACGCTTCCGTCCCCCAAGTTTACCCCGCGAGCGCTCCACCGTCGACGTTGCCCCGTCGCCGCGCGGAAACCGCCGCCACGTACTGGTCGTAGCCGCCGTCGAAGACGCGCGCCGTACCCCCATCCAGCGAGACCACGCGGTCGGCGAAATCGCGCAGGAAGGCGCGGTCGTGGACCACGGCCACCACGGTCCCATCGAAGGCGTCGAGTGCAGCCGCGAAGTGCTCGCGCCCCTCGATGTCCAGGTGGTTGAGCGGCTCGTCGAGCAGCAGCAGGTTGCAGCCCCGCAGCACCAGCAGCGCCAGCTGCAGCCGGGTCCGCTCGCCGAACGAGCACCGCCCGACCGCCCGGAAGACGTCGTCGCCGCCGAAGAGGAAGTAGTGCAGGAAGCCGCGCGCCTCCGTCTCGGACATCTCCCGCTCGCGCATCGCTGTCTCCAGCACGGTGCGGGCGGGGTCGAGCGTCTCCTGTTCCTGGGACAGCACCCCGACGCGGACACCCGCGCCGAGGCGCCGCGTGCCGGCCGTGGGCACCAACGCACCCGCGATGACCTTCAGCAGCGTGGTCTTGCCCGCACCGTTGGGGCCGACCAGGGCCAGCCGGTCGCCCGCGCGCACCCGCAGGTCCAGGTCCGAGAAGAGCGGCGGTTGGTCGGGATAGGCGAAGGAGACGCCGTTCAGGTCGAGGACGTCGTCGCCGCCGGCAGGGGCAACGCCGAAGTCCAACTTCAGCTCCCAGCGCGGTCGGGGCTTGTCGACCCGCGCGTCCTCCTCGAGGTAGCGCTCGAGCTTGCGCTCGCGCGACTTTGCGAGGCCGGCCTTCTTGCGAGCGAGCCGCCGCACTCCCGGCTGGCGCGGCGTGGTCCCGCGCTCGATCGCCAGTGCTTCCCCCTTGAGGCGAGCGATGTCGGACGCGACGCGGCCGACGTACTTCTGCTGCGTCACCCACGCCTCCTGCACCGCCTCCGCCTCGCGCGCCCGCACCGCCGCGAAGTCACCGTAGTTGCCCGGGTAGCTCAGGATCGTGTGGGAGTCGGGATCCAGGTAGAGCACGCGCGCGACCACGCCGTCCAGGAATGCGCGGTCGTGGGAAACGACGATCACCGCCCCCGGGAACTCACCGAGGAAACCCTCCAGCCAGTCCAGCGCCGCGACGTCGAGGTGGTTGGTCGGCTCGTCCAGCAGCAGCAGCGACGGCTCGCGCAGCAGCAGGCAGGCCATGCCCAGCCGCGTCTTCTGCCCGCCACTCAGTCCGGAAACCCGGCGCGCCGGCTCGACGTCGGACAGCCCGAGCCCATCGAGTGTGCTGGCGGCCCGGTGCTCGCGCTCGTAACCGCCGCACGCCTCGAAGGCAGCCAGCGCCGCGTCGTAGGCGTCCATGGCCTCCCAGCCGGCGCCGGGGGCGGCAAGGCGCTCGCCGGCCGAGCCCAGCGCCCGCTCGGCAGCCACCAGGTCCGCCTGCGCCGCGTCCAGCGCGTCGTGCACGGTCGGTCCAAGTTCCTCGAGTGACGCCTGCGGGAGGTAGCCGAGCGTCGTGCCGGGCGAAAAGACGACCTCGCCCGCGTCCGGCGACTCGGCGCCGGCGACGCAGCGGATCAGCGTGGACTTGCCGGAGCCGTTGGGGCCGACGAGCGCGACGTGCTCGCCGTCATTGACCACGAACGAGACATCGTCGAGGACGATCTGGGCGCCGTAGCGCCGGGATAGGTGCTTGACCTGCAGCATGGTGACCAACCCTCTCAAGGGTGTGCCGAGCGTGTCCGGCTACGGAGAGAGGGTCACTCCACCAACGGCCACTCCTGGAGGCTCGTCGCGTCGCACCACGACGGTAAGTCGAAGCGGCTCGCACGCCGGTGCGAGCGCTGTCCAGAGCCGGAGTATAGAAGCAGGCTCCCCCACGCGCAACGGCGGAGCCGTTCGAACG
>DASSZN010000021.1:0-2360 GCA_035702805.1 Thermomicrobiaceae bacterium
CCGTGCCCGGACTCGTGCCAGCGGGAATCCGACGTCGAGCCGTACAGGACGCCATAGGCGAGGAAGAACGGGACCGCCCACCAGCTGTGCCAGACCAGCCAGAAGGTGGTACCCAGGCCGCCGAAGAGCAGGATCAGGCCGAGCCAGATGACCGTGTCGCGGACGGCGGGGTAATCGGAGCGCCGCATCAGTTCCTTCATCCGCTTGCGCGGCACCGCGCTGCGGAACCACGACCCGCCCGCCAGCCCGGCGTTCACCGCCGCCTGGTTCTCCGGGCCAGTCAGGCTATACCGCGCCAGCCGCTCGCGCCCCGCGTTAGCGCTGCCCGCGTCAACCCTGCCCGCGTTAGGGCTGCCCGTTCCGGCACTGCCCATGCTCTGCCACCTCCGCGCCGAACGCCCACTACGCCGAACGCCTTCCCACCGACGCCTACCATCGATTGGAGCGCTCCAATAGCCTCATAGTGACGCATCGGACCGATGCTGTCAAGATGCCCGCCTGCTCTTATGGCGTGGTTGCCTTACCCATGTCGTCAGGACTCGCAGGACGGTCAGGTGGATCATTGGGTGCCGAAATACCCCTTATCAGGGGTACAGCGACCCACGATGATGCGACCTCGCCGCAGATCAAGCCGCGAGTTAACGACCGGCGCGTCAGTGCCAGACGGATGAGGCAAGCACGCCGTATATCTCGGGTCGCTTATGGCACCGGCCGTCGGCCAGGCGGAAGGCGACCCCGAGCGGCATTGGAACGTTCTACCCGCTAGGCGTCCCGGACGCGCTCGTAGGTGAGGAAGGCGAGGCCGTCACCGATGGTCTGGCTGCTGACCAGGCGCAGGGGTCTGGAGTCGCTGGTCTCGCCGAAGAGACGCTCGCCGGCCCCGAGCACGACCGGGTAGACCGTCAGCCGTAGCTCGTCGACGAGGTCGTGCTCCATCAGCGTGCGGACGAGCTGGGTGCTGGCGTAGACGACGATGTCCCCGTCAAGCTGCTGCTTCAGATTCGAGACCTCGTCCGCGACGTCGCCCGTCAGGACCGTCGCACTGGTCCACCTGGGCTCTTCTAGGGTCGAGGACACGACGTACTTGGGCAGGCTGTTCAGCCTGTCCGCCCAGTCGCCGCTCCGGGACAGCCAGCGCGCGGCGAACCACTCGTCGCTCCGCCGGCCCAGCAGTAGGGCCTCGGCGCCCAGCGCCTCGTCGAGTTCCATCTTTGCCCATGCTTCGCGGTCCTTGTCCCCGATCCGGCCGAACCAGCCGCCGTGCCTGAAGCCCTCTTCGCCGGTCGGGTCCTGGGTCACTCCATCGAGCGAGAGGTTCTCGCTGACGACGATCTTTCCCATCTCGGTCCTCCCTTGTGGTTGGCGTTGTCACCTGCCACTGATGCAGAAACCGCGGCGACCGGAAACTGGGCGCTGGCCGGCCGATAACCGGGGCCACGGCTGGTAGCTGGCGCCCGGCCGATAACTAACTCCCGGCCGATAACTAACTCGCGGCCGGGGGAACCTCGCCGAGCAGGCGGTCGAGGAACTCGGCGAACGCGCTCTCGCCGACGGTGAGCGCGGCGGCCGGGTCGTCCGCGCGGGCGATCATCATGGCGACCTCGTTGGCGGCGGCCAGCGCGATATGGGCGAACGTGTCCACGTGAGCGTGCTCGATGCGGCCCGTCGCGGCGGCGTACCCAAGGGCGTCCCTGATCGCCCCCAGTGGGCCCTGCTCGTCGAGTTCGCGCCACCGCTGCCAGCCCAGCACCGCGGGCGCGTCGATCAGCATGATCTGCCGGACGACCGGGTCGCCGGCCAGCCGGATCCACGCCAGGGCGCCTGCCCGAAGCATCGCGATGGGGTCCGGAGCGTCCCTGGCGATGTCCTCCCCCTGCCGGGCGATGCGGGCGCCGACCTCCTCCAGGACCGCCCAGAACAGCGCCTCCTTTCCCGGGAAATGGTGGTAGAGCGAGCCACGGCTGACTCCGGCGCTGGCCTGCACCGTCTCGATCGACGTGCCGTCGTAGCCGTGCTCGGCGAACAGCCGGGTCGCGACCTCGACCACGTGTGCCCGGGTGGCCCGGCCCCGCTCGACGTTCTTGTTCATCCGTCCCCAATTCGATTGACAGACCGATCGTCGGTTTGTAAGAGTTAGACCGTCGGTCGGTCTTTGCGGATACTGTACCCCGCTGTAGCCCCGGTGGCCGTCCAACGATGGAGAAACTACGAGGGAGCAACCATGACGAGCGAGATGGAACGCCTAGACAAGTACCGCAGCCAGGTGCGGACCCGGTCCGGTCCTGCCAGCTACGTCGACACCGGCGGTCCCGGCCGCCCGGTGCTGTTCGTGCACGGCGTCGGCACCAGCAGCTACCTGT